>JBMOFL010000001.1:0-57150 GCA_049314335.1 Rhodoluna sp.
CAACACGACCTGCTGAGTCCATGATTCTCTGCTTACCTGTGTAGAACGGGTGAGACTCTGAAGAGATTTCTACGTCGAATACTGGGTAAGAGTTGCCATCTTCCCATTCAATTGTCTTGTTGCTTGTGACAGTTGAACGTGTTAGGAATGCAACGCCTGATGCTAGATCGCGGAATACGACAGTCTCGTACTTTGGGTGGATATCAGCCTTCATAAGAAAACTCTTTCAATTCAAAAGGGGTGTAGTGCTCTTTGGCACTCAGATAAGACTATACCAAAGTCAAGGGAGTTCGCCAGTGGTTATTTGGCTCGAACTGCGAACCTACCGCTCTGAAAGGCCACTTCTAGAGGCAATCCATAGGCTTCGCTGAGTTTTTCCGTGGTGAGTGTGTGATTTATAGGCCCACTAGCGATGATTCTTCCCTGGTTCAATACCAATGCGTGCGTGAAGCCAGCTGGGATTTCTTCTAAGTGGTGTGTGACCATAATGATTGCCGGAGCCTTTGGGTGGGAGGCGTAACCGCTGAGAATCTTGATGGTGGCTTCTCGGGAGCCGATATCCAAGCTAGCGACAGGTTCATCGAGAAGCAAAAGTTCTGGATCGGGCATGACCGCTCGAGCAATTTGCACCCTCTTCTTCTCTCCGTCGCTTAATGTGCCAAATGGTCGGTCAGCGTATTCACTGAGGTGCCATTCGGTTAGAACTCTCTTAGCTCTGCGCTCATCAACGTCTTCATAGGTTTCTTTGAAGCGTCCAGTGACGGCATATGACGCGGTCATGACGGCATCAAGTACAGTTTCGGAATTGGGGATGCGGCTTGCTATAGCAGTTGAAGCAAAGCCAACTCTGGTCCTGACCTCAAACATGTTTATTTCGCCTAATGCCTCGCCTAGAACACGAGCTGAACCAGTACTTGGTTGAAGTTGGGCGGCAGCAATCTTTAGCAAAGTAGTCTTGCCGGCACCGTTGGGTCCAACAATGACCCAACGTTCGTTGTCTTGAACGGTCCAGGTAATGCTATCCAGGATGGTTTTGCCTGATCTTTGGACACTTAGATTGCTGAGCGCTAATACTTCATTCATATGCTTTCAGCCTAGGCTATGCCTAATTGTGACAACAAAAGACACACACGAAAGCAGGAAAGTGCAGTAAGGCCAATAAAGCATTAAGGTTTGTTTATGAGTCTGAGTCCCCGAATGCTTGTCATCTTCGATGTTGACTCCACTTTGATTGAGCAAGAAGTCATTGAAATGTTGGCAGATTGTGCTGGTAAACGAGCAGAAGTAGAAGCTGTCACAGAGCGAGCAATGAGCGGTGAGCTCGACTTTACCGCGAGCTTAAAAGCTCGTGTTCGAGTCCTCGAGGGTCTACCTGAAAGCGTTATTGCACAGACTCTTGCCAAGTGCACGGTAACTCGAGGAGCAAAAAAACTTATCGAAACCATTCATTTAGCCGGAGGTAAAGTCGGAGCTGTTTCGGGTGGCTTCTCTCAACTGCTTGAGCCTTTGGCTCAAGAACTCAATCTTGATTTTCATAGAGCTAACACTTTGGAAGTTCTCGATGGATTCCTAACGGGTGAGGTTACAGGCACAATAATCGACAAGCCAGCGAAGGCCACTGCTCTAATCGAGTGGGCAACATCCTTGAATCTTGAATTGAAACACACGGTAGCTATTGGCGATGGCGCAAATGACTTAGACATGATGCGGGTTGCAGGCTTAAGTATTGGTTTCAATGCCAAACCTAGAGTTCGCGAAGCAGCCGACATCATCTTGGATTCAGCAGACCTGAGTGAGGCTATAGGTTTACTCGGTCTTTAGTGACCAGTTGAGTGCAAACCACCGTCAACGTGAATGATTTCACCTGTGGTCATTGGGAACCAGTCACTCAGTAGCGCAACAATTCCTCGTGCGGCAGGTTCAGTGTCGGCAAGCTCCCAACGAAGAGGAGCACGATCTACCCAAATGTCTTCCATGGTCGAAAAACCTGGAATACTCTTACCTGCTGGAGTTCTAAGTGGACCAGCAGAGATCAGATTCACGCGAATGTTGTCCTTACCCAGATAGCGAGCTAGGTAACGTGAAGTTGATTCAAATGCTGCTTTAGCAACACCCATCCAGTCGTATACAGGCCACGAAACAGAAGCATCAAAGGTAAGCCCTGCAACCGATGAACCTTCACGCAAGATTGGTTTAGCTGCCATCGTGATTGACTTCAGTGAGTAAGCAGAAACTTGAACTGCTGTTGCAACATCAGGCCATTCGGTTTCAAGAAAGTTTCCACCAAGGGCTGTGCCAGGTGCAAATGCAATAGCGTGCACAATTCCATCGAGGTGAGGAAGGTGCTCTAGGACTCTTGCTGGCAAAGCGGCTAGGTCATCATCATTGGTTGCATCTAACTCGATTACAGGACAAGGCTTTGGTAGGCGAAGAGCAATCTTCTCGGTGATAGCCATCATGCGACCATAGGAGGAAAGCACAATGTCGGCACCCTGTTCTTGAGCCAAACGTGCAACCGTGAAAGCGATGGACGCTTCGGTTAGAACTCCAGTGATTAGAAGTTTCTTGCCCTCTAAAATACCCATGATTCATTAATCTTTCTGATCGACTATTGGTGCCTGTTTTATTCTGCCAGCATGTTGGCGTTTTGAGCTCTAGTGACCCATGCCAAGTCCGCCATCAACTGGAATAACTGCTCCAGAGATATAGGCTGCGTCATCGCTTGATAGCCAAAGAACTACTTTCGCAACTTCCTCCGGTGAGGCGAATCTGCCCGCTGGAATCTTTGATTTGTATTGGTTTTGCACTTCTTCACTCAGTTCTGCAGTCATGTCCGTATCGATAAAGCCTGGAGCTACGACATTGGCAGTTATGCCTCTACCACCGAGCTCACGAGTTAGCGATCTGGCCATACCCACTAGACCACTCTTGGCTGCAGAGTAATTGATCTGCCCAGCACTTCCTAACAGCCCCACAACTGATCCGATGAAAATAACGCGACCGAATTTAGCCTTCATCATCCCCTTAGTGGCACGCTTTAGGACACGAAATGAACCAGTGAGGTTGGTGTTGAGGACATCTTCAAAATCCTCGTCCGACATTCTCATCAACAAAGTGTCTCGAGTGATTCCTGCGTTGGCTACGAGAACTTCAACCGGCCCGAGCTTTTCTTCAATCTCTGCAAACGCCGCATCCAAGGAAGCGACATCGGTAACGTCAGCCTTAACGCTTAGTGATCCAGCAGGACCTTCACCACTTCTCACAGTTACTGCGACTCTGTGGCCTGCGCGAATGAATTCTTCGGCGATAGCTTTTCCGATACCTCGGTTGCCGCCGGTAACTAGGACTGTTCTTGGAGTTGACATCTCTATTTCGCCTTCTCAGATAACTAGGTGATAATTGGCATGTAAGCAACACAAGTCTATATCTGGGCTTGTCCTAAGGGCTTCTGGTTAGGAACCTAAAAAATTGTCTAAAACTCAGTCGGTGACCTCCCTTGAGATATCCCCTGAATTAGAACGTCGTAACCGCTTCATCAAATACACCATTGCCATGATTGTGCGCGTAGTTTGCATTGTGCTCGCGGTGAGCTTTCCACTTGGCTGGATAACTTTAGTTTTTGCAGCTGGAGCGATCTTTCTGCCATATTTCGCTGTGATAATCGCTAACGCCCAAGGCTCAAGTTCCAATAGATCAAGCAGTAAATCCGCGGAAGCGCCAACAATCTCTATTTCTGCTGATGCCTTCCGACAATCAAAGAGTCATGATGAGCGCAAGCAATAGACCAATCTCCACATGGCTAGGCTGGTTGACTCTTGTTGTGGTCTTCACAACCGCATGCGTCTTACTTTCCAAATGGCAATTCGACAGACAGGCCGAAGTAGTCCAGACAAACTCTCGAATCGCAGCCAGTTACGCCGCTGAGCCTCGCGCTCTTGAGGAGATTCTTACTACTAAACAGCCGTGGGACACCGCGCTGGAATTCAGATCAGCAATAGTGTCAGGCAAGTACATTCCTGAAGAGAGCTATTTGGTTCGTAATCGCCCATACAACGCATACCCAGGGTTCCTACAACTTGTAGCCTTCCAAACTGACGGAGGTTCGATCATCTGGGTTGAACGAGGTTGGTTACCGACAGGAAGCGAGTCGGACTCCCCTGATGATATTCCAGCAGTGGACGCTAACCACCGCCAACTAACCCTTCGTCTACGTCCATCAGAACCAGCTTTGGATAGAACAGCACCAGCAGGACAGCTTTCAAGTATCAATCTTGAACTAGCTAGTTCGAACCTAGGTGACACAGATACCTATACTCAGGCTTACGGCCGATTGATTAGTGAAGACCCAGAATTACCGACTGGTCAAAGGATTGGCAAACCCGAACTCAGTGAAGGCAATCATCTCAGCTATGCAATGCAATGGATATTGTTTGGCTTGATGGCTATAGGTGCAGTGTTCTGGACTATTTCACAGGAGCGTCGCAGAAAGATGGGCCTACCTCCTCGAAGGCTAAAAATGTTTAACAGAGACAAAGACGCTGAAGTTGAAGACAAGATTCTGGAGTAAAAAATTGGCCGCCTAGTTTCCTAGACGGCCAATATTTTTTTAAACTTACTTCTTCACTGCTTTGATTGCAACGATTCCGAAACCAACTTTGTTGATCACATCTGCGAAGACGTAGATGATTGCAGCTAGACAAACAGCAAGTTCAATAGTCTTAGCCTCTGAACCGGAGAGCTCCAGGAATTCTTGAATTGCTGTACCAATCGGGTAAATGGCCCAACCGAAGATAACGAACTTCTTCATGTTCTCAATCGATTTCTTGATTGCTGCCGTTCCCTTGGTTGGCTTTATCTGCCAGATCGTGTAGACGATGTATAGCCATGCGAATGAAGAGATAGCGAAGTTCATGTAGTTACCTATTGAACCAGGCTCACCTATTTCACCGAAGTAGCCAGTGATGATCATCACAAGGTCAGCCATCACGAGTCGATAGGTGGTTCCCTTTGGAGCTCCAGCAAGAGCTGCAATGATTCCAAACTCAACTAATAGAAGTGGAGTGGTTAGTACCCAGTCCAAGTATCTAACCGGCATTGTCTTTTCGACTGATGCGATGTCAGTCAGATAAGGGAAGGCAACAATGTCTTTCATCTGCCAGTAAAGAATTGCAGCAATGAAAGTGACAAGAGCCGCATAAGTAGCCGTTGCCTTATGCTCAGGCTTTAGCTCAGTTCTCTCTAACAGGAAGTACAGTGTTCCAGCTGCCATGGCAACAAAACCCAGCATGAACAGTGCTTGTGTAATGGTAAGTAGGTCCATGATTGATCCTTTCTAGATCTGTCTAAACCACACTATTAGAGCACTGACCAGAAACGGCCTAAGACAAAACAATCAAATCGCGATAGCCATCATTCCAGAGATCTTCTTGGCCATCAGGCATCACCAGCACTCGTTCAGGGTTCAGGGCATCAACAGCGCCAACATCGTGGGAAACCAGTACCACAGCGCCTGAGAACGAGGCTAGAGCCTTCAGGATCTCTTCGCGGCTGGCAGGGTCGAGGTTGTTTGTCGGCTCATCTAGTAGCAAAACGTTGGCTCTAGAGACCACCAGTGCAGCCAGAGCAAGTCTTGTCTTCTCCCCTCCGCTGAGTACCTTTGCTGGCTTATCCACATCATCACCAGAGAATAAGAATGAACCTAGAACCTTACGCGCATCGGTGTCATTTAGCTCTGGTGCCTGAGCCTGCATATTTTGCAGCACAGTTTTGTTGATATCTAGGGTCTCATGCTCCTGAGCGTAGTAACCAATCTTCAGACCATGGCCTGCGTCAATCTTTCCGGTGTCAGGTTGCTCAACGTCACCAAGTATTCTCAACAACGTTGTCTTTCCTGCACCGTTGAGTCCGATTATGACAACTCTTGAGCCTCTATCAATCGCCAAGTCAACCGCAGTAAAGATTTCTAGTGAGCCATAGCTCTTACTTAGGTTGTGTCCAAACAGCGGAGTCTTTCCACATGCTTGCGGTTCTGGGAATCGAATGTTCGCAACCCGATCTTTTTCACGTACATCATCAAGTGAGCTAAGTAGCTTCTCCGCACGTTTATTCATTTGGTGTGCGGCTGATGCCTTGGATGCTTTAGCACCAAATTTCGCTGCTTGTAGTTGAAGAACAGAGGCCTTCTTCTCGGCTATGGCGCGATCACGCTTTCTACGCTCTTCATCAGCTTCACGTTGCTTGAGATACGCTCGCCAGCCCATGTTGTAGATATCAATAACTCCACGATTCGCATCCAGATAGAAAACTCGGTTCACAGTTTCTTCGACGATGTCTATATCGTGACTGATAACAATTAGGCCACCCTGATAGTTCTTTAGAAATTCTCGAAGCCAGATGATGCTGTCGGCATCCAAGTGGTTAGTTGGTTCATCCAAAATCATGGTGGTTGCATCAGAGAAAAGAATTCTTGCCAACTCGATACGTCTTCGTTGTCCACCTGAAAGCGTTCCAATTGGCTGACTCAATACATTTGGCTTGAGTCCAAGGTTGCTGGCAATAGCCGCAGCTTCTGCCTCAGCGGCATAACCACCATTTGCTTCAAATTGATTTTCAAGTCTCTCGTAGCGTTCCATGGCTTGTGAATAGACTGCTTCATCCACTGAACCCATTTGCTCTCTGGTGGCTTCAAGCTTCTTTATGATGGTTCCCAGGCCTCTTGCATTCAAGATCCTGTCGCTTGCCAGTTCCTCAAGATCGCCCGTCCTAGGGTCTTGAGGCAGGTAACCAATCTCACCAATACGCTCAACAGTTCCTGCGCTCTGCTGAAAATCTCCAGCAATGACCTTGGTCAGAGTGGTCTTACCAGCTCCATTGCGGCCGACTAGACCTACTTTGTCGCCTTTAGATACCTGGAAGTTGACGCCAGACATCAAGACTCTTGCGCCAATCGTTATTTCAAGTTCACGCACGTTAATCATGAGAGAACTCCAATTGGGCTTGATTTTTGATGAAACCGAGTTTGGCTCCTGCTACTACCCTACAATTAAGAAAACATTCAGGTAAGAAAGGCCACTAAGTGAGCATTGCACAACCAAGAAACGTAACCATCATTGACAGCGTTATTTCTAGATCTCGAGTATCCGATGTGGTTCTAGTTTTGGCTGGTGTTCTTCTCACCGCTTTGGCAGCTCAGGTTCAAATTCCTGCTATTCCAGTACCTTTCACTCTGCAGACTTTGGCTGTGCTCGTGATTGGAGCAACATATGGCTCTAGTCGCGGTGCAATCACAATGGGTGCTTACGCAGTTGTTGGTGTTCTAGGTTTCCCAGTCTTCGCAGGTGGCGCAAGCGGTATCGATGTTATCTTCGGAGCCACCGGCGGATTCCTACTTGGATTCATGTTTGCTGCTGCACTTATTGGACGTCTAGCAGAACTCAACTGGAGTTCAGATGCACTAAGAATGTTTGTTAGCTATGTTTTGGGTTCAATTGTGATTTATGCAATTGGAGTTCCAGTTTTAGCAATGTCAGCCTTTGCTTCTGATTTAGTAGCAGCGACGACTTATATGTTGCCTTACCTAATTTGGGATGCAGTGAAAGCTGTGTTTGCTGCGGCACTGCTACCTACCGCTTGGGTAGTTGTAAAGAAGATCAAAGGCTAAATAGCAAAACCTATTGCTCGCATTTGCTCTTTACCGTCCTCGGTAATTAGTTCCTGGCCCCATGGTGGCATCCAAACCCAGTTAATTCTGAAGGCTTCAACAACACCATCTAGCGCCATTCCCATTTGCTCTTCAATCACATCTGTCAAAGGGCAGCCTGCTGAAGTTAGAGTCATGTGGATTAGTAGAGATCCATCCTCTGACTGCTTCAAGTCATAAATTAAACCGAGGTCAACGATGTTGACACCTATCTCAGGGTCGATGACTTCCTTGATAGCCTCAAGAACTTCGTCATATCTTTCAGGAGTTAGATCTATTTCTGACAAGTGTTAAGCCTTTACGTATCTGTCGTAACCTTCAGCTTCAAGCTGATCTGCAAGTTCTGCTCCACCCTGCTGAGCTACTTTTCCGTCAACGAAAACGTGCACAAAATCAGGCTTGATGTACTTCAAGATTCTGGTGTAGTGAGTGATCATTAGCACACCTAGGTCATTGGCCTGGTGAGCTCTGTTGACACCTTCAGAGACGATCTTTAGAGCGTCAACGTCAAGTCCTGAGTCAGTCTCGTCAAGAATTGCAAAGCGAGGCTTTAGCAATTCAAGCTGCAGGATTTCGTGACGCTTCTTTTCTCCGCCAGAGAAACCTTCGTTAACGTTTCGCTCTGAGAAAGTGGAATCAATCTTTAGGCCGTCCATTGCTTCACGAACATCCTTAATCCAAGTTCTAAGAGCAGGAGCTTCACCAGTAATGGCTGTCTTAGCAGTTCTTAGGAAGTTGGATACCGAAACTCCAGGAATCTCAACTGGATATTGCATTGCTAGGAAAAGTCCTGCACGAGCACGCTCATCAACGCTCATCTCCAGAACGTCTTCGCCATCGAGAAGAATCTCTCCCTTGGTCACGGTGTATTTAGGGTGACCAGCAATTGAGTAAGCAAGAGTTGACTTACCTGAACCGTTAGGGCCCATTACAGCATGAATCTCACCGCTGTTGATGGTTAGATCGACACCCTTGAGGATTTCTTTCGTGCCCTGATCAGTTTCGACTGATACGTGGAGGTTCTTGATTTCTAGAGTTGCCATGATTTCCTTTTGGCCTAAGCCTGTTCGTATTCGATAAAAACTTCGCCGTTTTCGACTAGTACTTCATAAACTGATACCGGCTCATAGGCAGGTAGGGATAGCGGTGAGCCAGTTTCAAGAGAGAACTTAGCTCCGTGAGCCCAGCACTCAATGGTTTCGTCATCAACGAAACCTTCGCTCAGAGAGATTTCTCCATGTGAGCACTTGTCATCTAGAGCATGGAATTCTCCGCTAGGGGTTTTGACGATAGCTATAGCGTGATCGCCAATCTTTACTCGCAAAGCTCTGCCAGGTTTGATGTCATCAACACCACAAATACGAATTGCCATTAGTTACTCCCTAGTTTCTCTTCAACTACTTTGGTGAGGCGGTCAACAAGTTCTTCAACACCTGTTCTCTGCAAGATGTCCACCAAGAACCCTAGAACAACTAAACGTCTAGCGTCATCAACGCTTAGACCGCGAGCCTGTAAGTAGAACAACTGTTCATCATCAAATCGTCCTGAAGCACTAGCGTGACCAGCACCTTCGATTTCACCAGTTTCGATCTCAAGGTTTGGAACTGAATCTGCTCTAGCTCCATCAGTTAGCAAAAGGTTTCTGTTGAGTTCGTAGGTGTCTGTGCCTTCAGCAACAACACGAATCAAAACATCGCCGATCCAAACAGTGTGAGCTTTATTGCCCTGCAAAGCACCCTTGTAGGTGACTCGTGATTTACAGTTCGGAGCTGCATGGTCAACAAATGGTCTGTTCTCGAGGTGCTGTCCAGCGCTAGCGAAGTAAACACCGTTCATCTCAACTTCGGCACCAGGACCTGTGAATGTCGTTACTGGAGTTATGCGAACTAGGTCACCACCGAACGATGCGATTGAGTGCTTGAGATAAGAGTTTCTTGCAAGTTTCGAGAAATGAGCTGAGACGTGAGCTGAGCCCTTATCCCAGTTCTGGACTGAAACAATATTCAGCTTTGCTTCATCCTGAACATCAATCTCGATAATCTCAGCAAGGTTTCCTAGCCCACTGTGGTCAACAATCAAAGTTGACTTACTGAACTTCTTTGCCACAACAAAAAGGTGAAGCGCAGAAGGAGACTTGTCTGTTCCTGAAATTGTTACAACTACTGGCTCCGTTACCTCTGCGTTTTCAGCCACTTCAATGAGAAGAGTTTTGCTGGCATTGGTATAAGCGGCAGCAGCAACGCGATCCTCTGGAACACCAATAGAGCCCACTCTTGAATCAGTACTGTCAATCCACGAGATTTTTACGTCATCAGTTGAAGTGAACAAAACTTGAGATTCGTACTCCCCCAAAACATCAGAATCCAAACCATTCAGTTGCTCTGGCTGCAAGTACCGCCAAAGGTCCTGTAGTGCTGATACCGCTTCAAAATCAGAGACTGATTTTGATGAAGGGCGATCGCTTCTAATTTGCAATGGAACGAACGAGCCGTGCGTGTGCTCAGCAAGTCCGTGCTGAGCGGTGTTTTGTGAATCTGACATTAACCGACAGCGCCTTCCATTTGCATTTCAATAAGTTTGTTTAGTTCCAGCGCGTATTCCATTGGTAGCTCTTTTGCAATTGGCTCGATGAAACCACGCACAATCATTGCCATGGCCTCGTCTTCAGCCATACCTCTGGATTGTAGGTAGAACAACTGCTCATCGCTCACTCGAGAAACGGTTGCTTCGTGACCCATTGACACATCATCTTCACGAACATCGACAGCCGGGTAGGTATCGCTTCGAGAGATTGTGTCAATCAATAATGCGTCACAGCGAACTGTGTTTGCTGAATGGTGTGCTCCAGGGTTAACTCGGATCTCACCGCGGTATGAAGTTCTTCCACCAGCACGAGCAATCGACTTGGAAACAATAGATGATGAAGTGTATGGAGCAAGGTGAATCATCTTTGCTCCCGCATCTTGGTGCTGTCCTTCACCGGCGAATGCAACAGAAAGAGTTTCTCCTCTTGCGTGCTCGCCAGCAAGAATGACTGCTGGATACTTCATGGTCACCTTTGAACCGATGTTGCCATCAATCCATTCCATGGTTGCACCTTCATGAGCAACAGCACGCTTGGTAACAAGGTTGTAAACGTTGTTTGACCAGTTTTGAATGGTTGTGTATCTAACGCGAGCGTTCTTCTTGACAATGATCTCAACAACAGCTGAGTGCAGTGAGTCGCTCTTGTAGATAGGTGCTGTACATCCTTCGATGTAGTGCACATATGAGCCTTCATCAGCAATGATCAAGGTTCTTTCGAACTGACCCATGTTCTCGGTGTTGATTCTGAAGTAAGCCTGTAATGGAATCTCAACTCGCACACCCTTAGGTACATATACGAAAGATCCTCCGGACCAAACGGCAGTGTTGAGGGCTGCGAACTTGTTGTCCCCTGCTGGAATCACTGTGCCAAAGTACTCTTGGAAGATTTCTGGATGCTCTTTTAGTGCGGTATCGGTATCCATGAAGATAACGCCTTGACGCTCAAGCTCTTCATTGATTTGGTGGTAAACAACTTCGGATTCGTACTGAGCGGCAACGCCAGCAACAAGTCTTTGACGTTCGGCCTCAGGGATACCTAGCTTTTCGTAGGTGTTCTTAATTTCCTCAGGAAGCTCTTCCCACGTTCCAGCTTGCTTTTCGGTTGAACGCACAAAGTACTTGATGTTATCGAAATCGATGCCACTTAGATCTGCACCCCAGGTTGGCATTGGCTTCTTCTGGAAGTAAGAGAATCCTTTGAGTCTCAGATCTAGCATCCACTGTGGCTCAGATTTTAGGTTAGAGATGTTGGTAACAACATCGGTGTTGATTCCTCGTTTAGCACTTGCTCCCGCAGCATCGGTATCAGACCAGCCGAACTCATAGATACCAAGGCTGTCTAGTTCTGGACGTTCGATGGCTGCATCTGGCATGTTGTCTTCTTTCTGAAGGGTTGAAGCTAATGTGAGGAATCTGAATCTCTTTTTGTGGGCAAATTTCTTTGATGGTTCTAAACTTTTTCGCTCTTCTCAAGATGTTCTCAAGTTTGGCGGATAGTGTAAGTTTACCTAAACGTTACGAACTAAGTAACCCCAGAAACGAACAGAAAGAGCAAGTTTTGATCGACAAGTTGTTTGGCAGCCACAGAATACGACTTTATGCATGGTTGTCTCTAGGCAGTCAAATCCTTATTGTCGTAACCGGCGGAGCTGTTCGACTTACTGGCTCGGGACTTGGTTGCCCTACTTGGCCTGAATGCGAACCTGGCTCTCTTGTAAACGTGCCTGAGCAGGGTATCCACGGAGTTATTGAGTTTGGTAACCGACTACTGACTTTCCTTCTGCTATTCATTTCCCTCGGCACATTTATTACGGTCATGCGATTAAAGAAAGGCCATCGAAAAGGGCTGTTCTGGACCTCCCTTGCTCTTGGCCTTGGAATAGTTGCTCAAGCAATTCTTGGCGGAATCACTGTTCTTACTGGCTTGAACTCATGGATTGTAGGAGCACACTTCCTTGTATCAATGGGCTTGATTTCGATTGCAACATTCTTGGTTTGGTATTCGAGGGGACGCAGAAGGTTGGACCATGACAGGTCTCTTTCCAGACTCTCCCTGTTCATGGTTCCAGTTGCTTCCGCAGTAATTGTTATCGGAGTTATTCTGACGGGCTCAGGTCCGCACGCAGGCGATAGTGAAACACCGCGAAATGGATTAGATTCTGAGCTTTGGTCTCACTATCACGCCTATCCGGCATACCTTTTGGTTCTGCTAACCATCGTTCAGGTGGCTTGGCGATGGTCCAAAACTGGACCGAAGAGTGCGAGATTCTCCCTAGCGCTATTGGCCGTTCTAGCGGCTCAAGCTATGCTCGGGCTGATTCAAACCTGGTTGGGACTTCCACTGATCTTGGTTGGTTTACACATGCTTGGAGCTTCTGTACTAGCAAGTCTCATCACGTATCAAGCGTTGCTAAACAAAGCATGGTTTGGTAGCAAATGAGTGCTGTTTTCTGGTTCAGAAGAGATCTTCGTCTCCAAGACAATGAGGCCTTGACCAGAGCGTTTGAGTCCGCACCGAATGGTGTTGCCGCAGTTTTCATGTTCAATGAATTGGAGTATCAGGCTCTAGAGGGCATTAGACAGCACAGCTTGACCGAGTCAATCCGATCTTTGAGCAATGACATCAAGGGACTGCTACACGTCCTAAGTGTTGAATCGGTCAAAGACTTTGGCGAAAGACTTGCCGAAGTTTGTTTACAAAACAACATTTCTCAAGTCTTTGCAATGCAGTCTTTCGACCCTAAAGGCACATCAGAACAGTCAATAGCTACTCAAGCTCTCAAAGCGAAGGGCATCGATTTACATCTAATTGGATCAGCTTATGCAGTTCTGCCAGGCACAGTTCGTAAACCAGATGGAGGCAACTATCGCGTTTATACTCCTTTCTTCAAGGCCTGGTCTCACCTTGCAGATGTCTTACCTAAAGCCTTGCCTAGCAATGCAACTTGGCTGTCTATAGATGTGAGCAAAGATATACCTCAACCAACAAAGCCCTCACCTATCAAAGTTATTGCTGGCGAAGCTTTTGCACTCAGAACTTTTGAACGATTCACAAAACGAGCGTTGAATCAGTATGACGAGTTGCGCAACAGAGCAGATCTCAGTGGAACATCTCATCTCTCCCACGCTTTAGCACATGGTGAAATTCACCCAAGAACACTGTTGGCAAAATTAGGAGATTCACAAGGGCACGAAGTGTTTCGCAAAGAGATTGCCTGGCGTGAGTTCTACGCTGATGTTCTTTTCCACTACCCTCACACACTTGATGACTATTACGAACCAAGATTCAGGAAACTACGCTACGACACCGGTGCAATTGCCGAAAAACGTTTCCAAGCCTGGTGCAAAGGTGAGACAGGCTTCCCGATGGTCGATGCCGGTATGAGACAACTGCTGGCTGAAGGCTGGATGCATAACCGAGTGCGCATGATCGTTGCATCATTCTTGATCAAAGATCTTCACATTGAATGGACGCGAGGTGCTGAACACTTCGAGGCTCATCTGAGCGATTTTGACCCTGCTTCCAATTCGCACGGATGGCAGTGGACGGCTGGCTGTGGAACAGATGCATCGCCTTATTACCGAATCTTCAACCCAATCCTGCAGGGTCTCAAATTTGACCCTCAAGGTGATTATGTCCGCAAATACGTTCCAGAGCTAAGACACCTAACTGGATCTGCTGCACATGAACCTTGGGAAATTTTTGACGGTTACGCCCAAGGGTATCCAGAGCAGATAGTTGATCATTCGCAGGAGCGAAATGAGTCGCTGGCAAGACTGGAAGAGCTAAAGAATCTAAACTCTTAGAACAGTTTGATGAAAACCAGCGGATCTACACCAATGGCAATAAACAAAACAGTTAGATAGGTAATCGAGAAGTGGAAAAGCTTCATCGGGTTATCTACTGAACCAGCTTTAGTCTTCGTCTGAAGAAGATGTGCTTCGATGATGAACCAGATTCCCCCACCAATAGCTGTGACGCTGTAAATCAAACCCATCGGATGAACTGGGATCAAGAGCAAAGTCGAAGCCACCATCGCGTAGCTATAGATAACTATTTGTTTGGCAACATTCTTGCTGTCTGCCACAACCGGAAGCATAGGAACACCTGCCGCCTTGTAGTCAGCGAGGTATTTGATGGATAGCGGCCAGTAGTGCGGTGGAGTCCAAAGGAAAATCATAAGAAACAGCACAGCCGCTGACCAGCCAACAGTTCCAGTCACTGAACTGAAGCCAATTAGAACAGGCATTGCCCCAGCTGCCCCTCCCCAGACTATGTTTTGGGAAGTTCTGCGCTTCAGCAGCAAGGTGTAGATAAAAATGTAGAACAACTGAGCTGATAGAGCCAAGATCGAACTCAGCCAATTGACCATAAAACCAAGCCAAAGCACGGAAATAACTCCAATTGCAACAGCAAAGACTTTGGCTTCAAATAGGCTCAAATGCCCCGTAACTAGCGGTCTTTTCTGGGTTCTGCCCATAATTTTGTCGATATCAGCATCAATAATGCAGTTAAAGGCATTTGCTGAGCCAGCACTGAGGGATCCGCCGATCAGGGTGGCCAAAACCAGCCAGAGGTCAGGAATCCCCTGTTCGGCAAGAATCATGACCGGGACGAGTGTAATCAGCAGTAATTCAATGACTCTTGGCTTGGTCAGAGCAAAATACGCACCCAGCTTACGACCAACGGAAATGGCTGGTTTTGCGCTTGGAGGGCTGGTAGTTGTTGAGGAAGTCATCTCTGCCAGTCTAAACGAAATACATTCTTCCGTTACAAATCCGTAATCAAATTGCCTGTCGGGTATAGAATTCAAAGGCGTTGAGAAGAGCCAAAAAGTATTGAAAATGGCTCATTTTGGGCCAAATGAGGGCATTGTCGCCCGCACCAAACGATTTTCAAGTCAAATACATACAAGGAGAAGGTTCCGTGTCATTAATCTGGGACAGCATCGATTCAAAATCTGTTGATACAGCTCGCGTTCTGGCTGCTGATGCAGTTGAGAAGGTTGGCAACGGCCATCCGGGAACTGCTATTTCGTTGGCACCTGTTGCCTATCTCCTGTTCCAGAAAGTAATGTGCCACGATCCAGCAGATGAAAGATGGACTGGTCGTGACCGTTTCATTCTCAGCGTTGGCCACTCTTCTCTAACTATTTACAACCAGTTGTACTTGGCTGGCTACGGTCTTGAACTTGATGACATCAAGGCACTGAGAACCTGGGGTTCAGCGACCCCTGGGCACCCAGAGTATGGACACACTAAAGGTGTTGAAATCACCACCGGTCCCTTAGGTCAAGGTTTGGCATCTGCCACTGGTTTTGCTTATGCAGCCAGATTTGAAAGAGGTCTATTTGACCCGGAGACACCTCAGGGTGAGAGTGCATTTGATCACTTCATTTATGTGATTGCCGGTGACGGTGACATGCAAGAAGGTGTGACCAGCGAAGCAGCATCACTTGCCGGGCACCAACAACTTGGCAACCTAGTTGTTATATATGACAGCAACCAGATCTCAATCGAAGATGACACGAACATTGCATTCACTGAAAATCTAACCGCACGATACAACGCTTACGGCTGGCACACTCAGACAGTTGACTGGAAAAAGACAGGTAACTACGTCGAAGACATTGCCGAGCTTTATGCCGCAATTGAAAAAGCTAAAGCTGAAACAACCAAGCCTTCGCTAATCACTCTTAGAACAATCATCGGTTGGCCTTCACCTAAGAAGCAGAACACTGGAAAGATTCACGGTTCTGCTTTAGGTGCAGAAGAGCTTGCAGGATTGAAAACAGCTTTAGGTTTTGATCCAGAGAAAACATTCGACATTTCACCGGAAGTTATCGAACACACTCGCAGCAATGCTGCAGCTCGTGCAAAAGAAGCTAGAGCTTCATGGCAAGCGAAATTCGATGCTTGGGCTGCGGCTAATCCAGTACATAAGCAGCTTTACGACAGAGTTCAATCAGGTCAAACACCAGATGGCCTTGAATCTGCTCTCCCAGTATTCGAAGGTGGAACAGAGATCTCCACACGATCAGCCAGTGGAAAAGTAATCAATGCAATTGCAAAGGTTATGCCTGAGCTTTGGGGAGGATCTGCTGACCTTGCTGAATCAAACAACACAACTATCGAAGGCGCAAAGTCATTCGTGCCTGCTGAATGGTCTACCCACGAATGGACTGGAACTCCTTATGGACGTGTTCTCCACTTCGGAATTCGTGAGCACGCGATGGGTGCAATTCTGAACGGAATTGTTTTGCACGGTAACACCAGGGTCTTCGGTGGAACTTTCCTTATCTTCAGCGACTACATGAGACCAGCTGTTCGTTTAGCTGCACTTATGAAGGTTCCATCAATCTTTGTTTGGACTCACGACAGCGTGGCTCTAGGTGAAGATGGTCCGACCCATCAGCCAGTAGAACAGCTTGCTACTCTGCGTGCTATTCCAGGTCTAGACATGGTTCGTCCAGGAGATGCCAACGAAGTTGCCTACGCTTGGAAGACAATCTTGGAACGAAGACAGAACCCTGCTGGTATCGCGCTAACAAGACAGAACATTCCTGTCTTCAAGCGCGGAGAAGCTGACGAGACAGGCGCTGTATTCGCATCTGCAGAGTTAACTTCAAAAGGTGCCTACACATTAATTGATGCATCTAACTCAAAGCCAGAGCTGATTCTGATTGCAACCGGATCTGAAGTTCAACTTGCCGTTCAAGCTAGAACCGTACTAGAAGCAGAAGGAATAAAGACCCGCGTTGTCTCCGCACCTTGTGTCGAGTGGTTCGACGAGCAGTCAGATTCCTATAAAGAATCTGTTCTTCCAGCCAGTGTTGAAGCTAGAGTTTCCGTCGAAGCAGGCCTTGCCCTTGGTTGGAGCAAGTATGTCGGTCGTTCAGGTGAGAGTGTCTCTATCGAACACTTCGGAGCTTCAGCAGATTACAAAACACTTTTCAGAGAGTTTGGTATGACCGCAGAAGCTGTGGTTAAAGCCGCTCACAAATCACTGAGTAACTAGAAAACAACAGGAGAAAAACAATGACAAGTCCACTAGCTCAGGTAGCAGCAAACGGCGTCAGCATCTGGCTCGACGATCTTTCCAGAACAAGGATTTCTTCCGGTGCCCTAGCCGAACTTATTCACTCCAGAAATGTTGTCGGTGTTACCACCAACCCAACAATCTTCGCCCAGTCGGTTGGTAAGGGTGAAGGATACGAAGATCAGGTTGCAGAACTAGCAGCAGCGGGAGCTAGCGCAACTGAAGCAATCTTTGAGATAACCACCAAGGATGTTGCTGACGCCTGTGATGTTTTCGCCGGTGTTTATAAATCTAGTAATGGTTTCGACGGACGTGTTTCGATTGAGGTTGAACCAGGTCTTGCTAATGACACCGCTGGAACTGTTGCGCAAGCCAAAGAACTATTTGCCAAAGTTGACCGTGAAAACGTCATGATCAAAATCCCTGCTACCAAAGCCGGCCTTGCTGCAATCACTGAGGTAATTTCAAATGGCATAAGTGTGAACGTGACATTGATTTTCTCTCTACAGAGATACCGCGAAGTTATCGACGCTTACAAAGCAGGTATTGCTCTGGCGCACGCTTCAGGCAAAGACCTAAGCAAGATTCACTCCGTAGCTTCCTTCTTTGTATCTCGTGTAGACACAGAAATCGATAAGCGTTTGGTCGCGGTCGGCACCGCCGACGCTCTACAAATGAAGAGTAAAGCTGCTCTGGCTAACGCCAGACTCGCTTATGAAGTCTTTGAACAAGAATTTGCTAAAGATGACTGGGCCACACTTGCAGCCGCTGGAGCGAACAAGCAAAGACCCCTAATGGCGTCAACAGGCGTAAAGGACCCAGCACTGAGCGACACTCTTTACGTGACTGAACTAATTGCCCCTGAGTTAGTGAACACCATGCCGGAAAAGACCATGGAGGCGGTATTTGACCATGGTGTTGTTCCTGCCAACAGCATCACCAACAAATACGAAGAAGCTAAGTTGGTACTTCACACCATTGGTGCGATGGGTATTTCATACGACGATGTAACTGAACTTCTAGAAAAAGAAGGTGTTGACAAGTTCATCATTTCTTGGAACGAACTTGTTGAGTCAGTTGACGCAGCACTGAAGGCATCCAAGTAATGGCAATCAGCGTTCAAGTCTTTGGTGCAGCCAAAGATGCCGTGATGAACAACATTGAGCAGCTTGTAAGCGACAGAGTAGCCAGTCGAGTTGCTGCCAAAGACTTCACCCTATGGGGAAAGGATGCTGAGTCTGAGTCAGCCATCAGGCTTGGATGGGTTAGTTCAGCAAGCGATTCTCAAGTACTTGTCACAGAAATCCTTGCGCTCAGGGATGAGTTCAAGGCCAAGGGCATTAACCGCTTCGTTTTATGCGGCATGGGTGGCTCTTCTCTTGCCCCTGAGGTCATCACCAACAAGTACGGTGTTGAGTTGGTCGTTCTAGATTCCACTTCCCCTGATCAAGTTCGCTCTGTTGTGGCTAAAGACATTGAAAGAACCGCAATAATTGTTTCCTCTAAGTCTGGTTCAACAGTTGAAACTGATTCTCAGAAGCGCATCTTTGAGGAAGCCTTCACAAACGCTGGAATTGAGAAAACCGAGCGCATCGTTATTGTTACAGACCCAGGTTCGCCGATGGAGCAAGCAGCTAAGGCTGACGGCTACAAGATCTTTAACGCCGATGCAACAGTTGGTGGAAGATACTCTGCTCTAACAGCGTTTGGCTTGGTACCTTCTGGTTTTGCTGGAGTTGACATCCAGAACCTTCTTGATGAGGCTAATCAGGCATCAACTGTACTTTCATCGGACTCGGCAGATAACCCTGCTCTAATCCTTGGTGCGGCTTTGGCAAGATCTGTAAATGGTCAAGGATTCAAAGACAAGATAGGCCTCCTAGCAGATCAGAGTTCACTACCTGGTTTTGGTGACTGGATTGAACAGCTCGTTGCTGAGTCGACGGGTAAGCATTCCAAAGGAGTACTGCCGGTTGTTCTTCAAGCAAGCAGTTACGAGAGCTTTGCAGATCTAAATGATATGTTGATGGTAGATATTTCTGCTACTAGAAACGTTGAGCTGGCCGATGGAGTGAGTGTTCTTGCTCCCCTTGGTGCACAGTTCTTGCTCTGGGAATATGCCACTGTTGTAGCTAGCAGACTTCTTGGAATCAATCCTTTTGACCAGCCAGATGTTGAATCTGCCAAGATTGCTGCACGCGGCATGCTGGAACAAAGAACAGCTGTTGCACCTAGCGAACACACCTTCGATTCAATCGAAGTGAGCGCTTTGGGTCTTGACCTTTCAGGAGTCACAGGTGTGGCAACTGCATTGGTGAAACTACTTTCAGAGCTTTCTTCCGACGGATATGTTTCTGTCCACGCATACATGGACAGAACTTCTCCGGTTAGTGCTGAGGCACTGCGTGACGCTTTAGCATCCGTCTCAGACCGACCAACCACATTCGGCTGGGCACCAAGATTTCTTCATTCAACAGGTCAGTATCACAAGGGCGGACCGCGTCAAGGTGTTTTCCTTCAGCTGGTAGCAAAGAGTTCCGATGATGTCCAAGTGCCAGGTAGAGAATTCACCTTCGGTGAACTAATCGCTTCTCAGGCAGCTGGAGATGCGAAGGTTCTGGCAGATTTGGGAAGACCAGTTCTAACTTTGACACTCAATGATCCGGTTGCGGATTTCAGTAGCGTTTTGGCAGCAATCGGCTAAGGAGAATTACCAATGGTTGAAGTGAAGTTAGGTCAGGGATCTAATCCGCTCAGGGACCCCCTCGATCGCAGACTGAATCGTATTGCTGGGCCTTCTGGTCTAATAATCTTCGGGGTTACCGGTGACCTAAGTCGCAAGAAACTTATGCCTGCGGTTTACGATCTTGCTAACCGTGGGTTGCTACCACCAGGTTTTTCACTAGTCGGTTTTGCTAGAAGAGACTGGGAGGACCAAGATTTTGGTCAGGTTGTGAAAGATGCTGTCAAGCAGTATTCAAGAACTCCCTGGAGCGAAGAGGTCTGGACCCAACTTTCTAAAGGAATACGTTTCGTATCAGGCGAGTTCGGCGATGACGCAGCCTTCGACAAGTTGAGAGAAACCATCGAAGCACTTGATGCCGAACGAGGCACCAACGGTAACCACGCCTTCTATCTCAGCATCCCACCCAAAGCTTTCCCACTAGTCACCCAACAACTTTCACGTTCAGGCCTTGCAGATCCAAAGCCTGACCAGTTTAGAAGAGTTGTTATTGAAAAACCTTTCGGTCATGATCTGCAATCTGCGCGAGAGCTAAATGAGGTTGTTGAGTCAGTTTTCCCTGCGGATTCCATTTTTAGAATTGACCACTACCTAGGTAAAGAGACAGTGCAGAACATTCTGGCTCTTCGTTTCGCAAACCAGTTGTACGAACCGCTCTGGAATAACAACTACATCGATCACGTTCAAATCACTATGGCAGAAGACATCGGTGTTGGTGGCAGAGCAGGTTATTACGACGGAATCGGTGCTGCTAGAGATGTAATCCAGAACCACCTCCTTCAGTTACTTGCTCTAACAGCGATGGAAGAGCCTGTATCTTTTGATGCCACTGACCTAAGAGCGGAAAAAGAAAAAGTTCTATCTGCGGTCAGGCTTCCTGCAGATTTAGGCAAGCACACCTCTCGTGGTCAATACGTTGGCGGTTGGCAGGGTGGTGAAAAAGTTACTGGTTTCCTAGATGAAGAAGGAATGAATCCGGAATCTGTTACTGAAACCTTTGCAGCCATGAGGTTGGATATCAACACTCGACGATGGGCTGGTGTTCCTTTCTACCTGCGAGCTGGCAAGAGACTTGGGCGAAGAGTTACTGAGATCGCGATCGTCTTCAAGCGTGCCCCGCAACAGATCTTTGGAGCAAGTCAGACCTCAGCGCTTGGTCAAAACGCATTGGTGATTCGAGTTCAACCTGACGAAGGTGTGACCATTAGATTTGGCTCTAAAGTGCCGGGTGTAGGAATGCAGGTAAGAGACGTGACTATGGACTTCGGTTATGGTCACGCCTTCACCGAAGCAAGTCCAGAGGCATACGAGAGACTCATTCTTGATGTTTTGCTCGGCGATCCACCGCTATTCCCAAGGCATGAAGAGGTTGAACTCTCTTGGAAGATTCTTGACCCAATCGAAGAATATTGGGCTAGCAACGGCAAGCCAGAACCATATCGGCCAGGCACCTGGGGTCCTGCATCAGCAGATGAAATGATGGCCATTGACGGCCGGGTATGGAGACGTCCATGATCAAGAATCTACCTAACACTACAACTTCACAGATTTCTCGTGAGCTTGTCACAATACGTGAAGAAGGTGGCGCTGTCGCTCTCGGCAGAGTTCTCACTCTCCTAGTTCAGACTAAGTTCTCAGGCATTGAAGAAGCCATTCTTGCTGCCAACGAGGCATCAAGAGCGCATCCTTGTCGCATCGTCGTTCTTGCCGATGAAGACTCGACAAGCGACTTAGAACCAAGATTAGATGCTGAGATTCGCGTAGGTGGCGACGCTGGTGCTTCAGAAGTAATTGTGTTGCGAGCTTATGGTGAGGCAGCAAGCGATCCTGAGAGCCTTGTAACTGGGCTTTTACTTCCAGATGCACCTGTTGTGGCTTGGTGGCCAGGTTTAGCCCCAGCCAAGCCTTCCTCATCTGCCATCGGCCGAATAGCTCAACGACGAATTACTGACGCTGCTAACCAGCCTGACCCTAGGGCTTGGCTTGATTCACTTGCAGACAACTACGAACCAGGTGACAGCGACTTTGCTTGGACCAGACTGACGCTTTGGCGAGCTCAACTGGCAGCACTATTAGATCAGCCACCGTTCGACCCAGTAACTAAGGTAATTGTGACCGGAGCTTCAGATTCACCAAGTACAGATTTGCTAGCTGCTTGGTTGGGTCAAAAACTTGGAGTCGAAGTTGAACGAATTATGACCGTGCGAGGTCAGGCTGTAACTGGTATCAAGGGAGTCAAGCTTGAGAGAGCTTCTGGCGAAATTGAGATAGTAAGAAACCTTCCTGATGTTGCCACGCTCATTCAACCTTCGCAACCTACTCGAGACATAAATCTTCCGAGACGTTCACTTCGTGATTGTTTGATTGAGGATTTGCGTCGTTTAGACAGTGACGATGCTTTCGGTGGATTGATCATTAGGGGTTTCGGATCAAGTAAAGCTAAATCTAACTCCGATAAGAACTAAGGTATTTGGCTAATGAAGTCTGTTGAAGTTCGCAAAGCAATCAATGCAGCTGATGTGGCTGAACAGGCTGCACATGAAGTGGTAGAGACACTTTCGGCTCTACTAAAGATCAAGGCAACAGTCAACATCGCTCTAACCGGAGGAACTGTGGGGATTCTCACTCTAGACGTTCTTTCAAAAATGGTTGAGAAGAGTCAGATTGATTTCTCCAGAGTTCATTTTTGGTGGGGTGACGAGAGATACGTGTCTAGCGATTCAAAACACCGAAATGCGAATCAAGCTAGAGATGCTTTGTTGAATTCACTGGCTCTACCAGAAGAAAACATTCATGAGTTCCCTTCCACTGACAGCGAACTTACTGTGGACGATGCTAGAGAACAGTTCGAGAAAACTCTCGATGCAGCGTTTGGTGAGGGCAACCCTGTCATGGACCTAACACTGTTGGGCATGGGTCCTGACGGGCACGTGGCTTCATTATTCCCTGGGGTTAGCTACCAACAAAACCATGTAGTTGCCATCAGCAACTCCCCTAAGCCCCCTGCTGAGCGACTTTCTCTAAGTATGGAAGTAATTAACAATTCGGAGAAAATCATTTTTGTTGTCTCTGGCCTGGACAAGTCAGAAGCAGTCGAGGCTGTGCATAAAGATCCTGATTGTGAATTACCAGCGGCTAAAGTTTCCGCAACAGGTTTAACTCTTTGGATTATCGATGAAGCTGCAGGTGCTTCTTTTTGGAGCTGCTAGCTAGGCTTTGCTTCCCTTAGCAGCTTTCTTTGCTTCAGCTTTAGCCTCTGCTAACAGGCGTACACGACGCTCTTTAACAATTGCAACTGCCTCGTCTAAAAGATCCTTAGCCTCTTGAGCAGTTCGTCTTTCCTTAACGTATGCAAGGTGCGTCTTATAAGGTTCGTGCTTGGCAATCTGTGGTGGGTTGTCTTTGTCCTGACCTGCAGGTAGACCACAGTGCGGGCAATCCAGTTCCACTGGCAACTCTGCAGGATCGACGCTTGCTGCGAATGATGTGGTGAAACTGTGGTTGTTGCAGCAGTAGTAACTAAGCTTTACGCGTTCGGCTTGGAAGCCATTGTCTTGCTCGCCCATTGGGCCTGCTCCGACACGTGAACCTCTAATTGCTGCTGTATTACCGCTCATAGGTTATGCCCAAGAATACGTTGAAGCCAGTCCAAGAATGATTACTGTGGTTACCCAGACAAGACCCAAGATGATGGTGATCCTGTTTAGGTTGCGCTCTGCAACTCCTGAGGAACCCATTGTGGTGTTGATTCCACCGCCGAACATGTCGCTAAGTCCACCGCCACGACCTTTGTGAAGCAGGATAAGTAGGGTAAGCAAAAGGCTGGTAACGCCAAGAAGGATTCTTAGGGCGATGATGATTCCGGTCATTATTAGATCTTTCTTCTATCAGAGACTTCTCGTCTCCCTTGTAAATTATAGGCTCAGGTGCTTGAGGAAGCGAGATATACCTGAGAACTCGTCCACGTCCAAGCTAGCTCCACCCACTAAAACCCCGTCAACTTCAGGACTTCTGAGGAAACCAGCAACATTTGCTGCTTTTACAGATCCTCCATACAAAATCCTTGTACTTTGGGCGATTTCAGGACCTAGCAGGCCATCTAAAGCCTCTCTTATGGTGCCAGCAACAGTGGCTGCCTGCTCTGGGGTAGCCACCTGACCTGTTCCAATGGCCCAAACAGGCTCATAAGCCACTATGAACTCGCCTACCTTGGCATGCCCAGCTAGAGCTGCAAGTACCTGCCTAACTGGCACTGCACTCTGGCCTTCGGCTTCCAACTCTTCTAGAGTCTCTCCCACGCAAATTACTGGAATGAGACCGTGTTTGAACGCTGCAGCCACTTTAGCCTGCACCAAAGCGTCGTCTTCATGGTGGTAATTTCTGCGCTCGCTGTGACCAATAATGACGTACTGAACACCGAGCTTGTTTAGAAATGCTCCGGAAATGTCGCCGGTGTAAGCACCAGAGTCATGTTGGCTCAAGTCCTGAGCACCTAAGGAAAGTGAGTACTTTTCAGCACTGATGAGTGTTTGAACCGTACGAAGGTCAGTAAATGGCGGGAAGACCGCTACTTCGGTTTTTGTGTAGTCATGGTTAGCGTCAGTTAGAGTCCAGGAAAGTTTCTGGACGAAGGCAATTGCCTGCTGGTGATCTAAGTTCATCTTCCAGTTACCTGCGATGAAAGGAACTCTTTCTACAGTCATTTCAAAACCTCTAATCCTGGCATTTGCTTGCCTTCCAAGAATTCTAAACTAGCCCCACCACCAGTTGAGATATGTGAGAAAGCAGAGTCCTCAAAGCCGAGAATTCTTACAGCAGCAGCAGAGTCCCCTCCACCAACAACCGACAATCCATCGACCTCACTTAGTGCCTGAGCTACCTGCTTGGTTCCGTTAGCAAATGCTTCCATCTCAAAAACACCCATAGGGCCATTCCAGAAAACAGTTTTAGCATTACGAATTACTGCAGCAAAAGCCAGAGCGCTTTCAGGACCGATGTCCAAGCCAAGGCCTGAGGCTCCAAATGGAGTGTTTTCAATCGCATCAGTAGTTGTGATGACAACCTCAGCGTCAGCTCCGAACTTACTTGCCACAACAATGTCTGTCGGTAAAACTACCTCGACACCTAGTTCAAGAGCTCTAGCTAAATATCCCTTGACTGTTTCAATCTGGTCTACTTCCAGGAGGCTTGATCCGACCTTGTGACCAAGAGCTGCTAGGAAAGTGAATACCATGCCTCCACCTACCAGCAACTGGTTAACGTGAGGAAGCAGATGGTCAATTACACCAAGCTTGTCAGAAACCTTCGAGCCACCCAGTACAACAACATATGGGCGGTCAGGTGTATGGGTGAGCTTAGTAAGGACTTCCAATTCTTTCTGAATCAACAAACCAGCCGCACTAGGAAGCAATCCAGGAAGTTCATAAACGGAGGCTTGCTTACGGTGTACAACACCAAAGCCATCGCTCACGAAGAAATCAGCAAAGCTGGCTAGTTCTTGAGCAAAGGCTAGACGCTCTGCTTCGTCTTTTGCTGTTTCACCAGGGTTGAACCTTAGGTTCTCCAGAACTAGCAATTCACCATCTTGAAGCGAATCAACAGCTGTTGTCGCGGCAGTGCCTGTGGTTGACGAACTGAAGGTAACTGGACTGCTAAGCAATTCGGCTAAACGGCTAGCTACAGGCGCGAGCGAGTACTTCTCCAAAACAGCTCCATCAGGGCGGCCTAGGTGACTTATCACGATAACTCTTGCGCCAGCTTCAAGAAGAAGGCTGAGAGTAGGAAGAGAAGCCAAGATGCGACCGTCGTCTGTGATTCTTGCACCATCTAATGGAACGTTAAGGTCGCAGCGAACGATGACTCGCTTGGACTTTAGATTTGGAAGATCAGCTAAAGTGCGCATTAAGAACTAGAGCTTTGCAGCGACAAGCTGAGTCAAATCAACCAAGCGGTTCGAGTATCCCCACTCGTTGTCGTACCAAGATGAAAGCTTCACTGTTGTTCCACCGATTACACGCAGTAGACCTGCGTCAAAGATTGATGAATGAGGATCGGTAACGATGTCACTCGAAACAATCTCATCTTCGGTGTACATCAAGATGCCCTTTAGATGCCCCTCAGCAGCCGCCTTGTAAGCAGCCTTGATCTCATCTAGTGTCACTTCCTTCTTTGAGACAAGAGTGAGGTCAGTGATGGAACCGGTTGGTACTGGCACACGAAGTGCAAAACCATCCAACTTACCCTTTAGTTCAGGAAGCACTAGACCCAGAGCCTTAGCGGCACCAGTTGATGAAGGGACGATATTGATAGCTGCTGCACGAGCACGGCGAAGGTCGCTGTGTGGGCCATCCTGCAAGTTCTGGTCAGCTGTGTAAGCGTGAATGGTTGTCATGAGGCCGTTGACGATACCGAAGGTGTCGTTGAATACCTTGGCCAACGGAGCAAGACAGTTGGTTGTGCAAGATGCGTTTGAAATGATGTGGTGGTTAGCTGGGTCGTATAGGTGCTCGTTCACACCGATAACGAAAGTTGCGTCTTCACCGGTTGCTGGTGCAGAGATGATTACTTTCTTCGCACCTGCTTCAATGTGCTTGATGGCGTCCTTGGCGTCGGTGAATCTACCGGTTGACTCAATAACGATGTCAACTCCTAGATCGCCCCAACCTAAGTTTGCTGGGTCGCGCTCTGCAAGAACCTTGATTGTGGTGCCACCAACAATGATGTTCTGACCATCGACTGCAACGTCCATGTTCAGACGACCCATTACAGAGTCATACTTCAACAGATGCGCTAAGCCTTTAGGGTCGCTCAAATCGTTGACTGCGACGATCTCAAGGTCAGTCCCCTTGGCTAATTCAGCTCTAAGGAAATTGCGGCCGATTCTTCCGAAACCATTGATTCCGACGCGTGTAGTCATTGTTTTACTCCGTTTAATCTAGGCATCAAGACTGATGCAATTTGGGGGTGATTTGGCTTCTAACCACGCAACGTCGGGTGGAATACCTACTTTTAGGGTAGCAGAAGAGTCGAAGTGTTCTTGCTAGCTTCAAGGAAGCGCTCCTGGACGTCGGCCCAGTTGACGATGTTCCAGAATGCCTTCACATACTCTGGCTTGACGTTCTGGTAGTCCAAGTAGAACGCGTGCTCCCACATATCCAGCATCAATAGTGGAATCGAGCCAACAGACAGGTTGCCCTGGTGGTCATACAACTGCTCAATGATTAGCTTTTGACCGAGAATGTCCCAAACCAAAATGGACCAACCAGAACCTTGGATACCTAATGCGCTAGCACTGAAATGTGCCTTGAAAGCATCAAAGCTCCCGAAGTACTCATCAATGGCTGCTGCCAATTCACCGGTCGGCTTGTCGCCGCCTTCTGGAGACATGTTCTTCCAGAAAACAGTGTGGTTGACGTGACCAGCCAAGTTGAAGGCAAGGTCCTTTTGGAACTTATTCACCATAGTGAGGTCGTTCTTGTCTCTGGCCTCAGCTAGAGCGTCTAAAGCCGAGTTGGCACCATTGACATATGCAAGGTGGTGCTTGTCGTGGTGGAGTTCCATGATCTTGCCGGAAATGTTTGGCTCAAGTGCTCCATAGTCGTAACTTAGGTCTGGCAATACGTATTTGCTCATGGTGTATCTCCCTTATTAATCTTCGTTTTCGCTTGAATCAAGTTCAGTGTTAGGAATTCCCTGCTCTGCTGCTACTTTATCCGCTAAAGCAAGCAAACGACGTATACGACCAGCGATGGCGTCTTTGGTTAGTGGCGGAGTGGCTAATCGTCCTAAATCATCAAGGCTCGCGTCACGATTGTTCAAACGGAGTTCACCAGCAACTTTGAGATGCTCTGGGATGTCATCGCCAAGAATCTCCATGGCTCGCTTGACTCTTTGGCCAGCGGCTACAGCTGCTTGAGCAGATCTCATCAGATTAGCGTTATCAAAGTTCGCCAGTCTATTCTGCTTTCCTCGGACTTCTCTTCTGACTCTTAGTTCCTCGTACTTGAGAACCACACCATGTGCTCCAACGTGTTTCAGAATCTCGACTATCGCATCGCCTTCTCTGACCACAACGCGGTAAACACCTCGAGCCTCGCGGACCTTTGCGAATACGTCAAGCCTTCTAGCAATACCAACTAGAGCCATCGCTGCTTCATTGCCTGGCGCTGTGATTTCAAGAGTTGCTGATCGACCTGGGTCGGTCAGTGAACCGTGAGCAAGGATCGCTCCTCTCCAGACAGCTTCAGCGTCGGCTTTGCTACCTGAAACCAGTGCAGCTGGTAAACCACGAACAGGACGGTTTTTGGTGTCAATAAGACCAGTTTGACGCGCAAGAGTCTCTGCGTTTTCAGTTACTTTGATTCTGTAGTGAGTTGTCTTTCGTATTCCCCCAGCAGCGATTACAGCTAGTTCACTATCTGCTCCATAAACCTCTGCGAGGTCCTTACGTACTCTACGTGCTAGTTGAGCTGTATCTACTTCTACTTCAACGACGATTCTTCCTGCTACTAGGTGTAGGCCGCCACAAAAGCGCAGGATGGTCGCTAACTCTGCTGCACGAACTGTGCTCTTAGAAACTTCGATGCGTGCAAGTTCGTCCTTCAACTCAGCCGTTAAAGCCATAGCTACTCTTTTCCTAGGT
The DNA here is from genome assembly GCA_049314335.1 of Rhodoluna sp. Classification (GTDB taxonomy): domain Bacteria; phylum Actinomycetota; class Actinomycetes; order Actinomycetales; family Microbacteriaceae; genus Rhodoluna. The sequence goes on from JBMOFL010000001.1 coordinate 28,709, forward strand.
CTCTGTGCTTGATACTTACTTCAATTCCTGGAAGGTTTTCAAGACGTTTAGCAATCTCGATTGCAGTTGCAACTGATCTGTGCTTTCCACCGGTGCAACCGATTGCAAATGAAACTCGCTTGCGGTTTTCCCTGATGTAACCATTGAGCACAGGTTTGATAGCTGCTACAAAACTTGTGATGAATTCCTCAGCACCTTCCTGAGCGAGAACATAATCTGCAACCTGATGATCTGTTCCGTTGAACGGTCTGAGTGCTTCATTCCAATAAGGGTTCGGAATAAATCGCATGTCAGCAATCATGTCGGCATCGGTTGGTGATCCATACTTGAACCCAAAGCTTTGAATAATAAGTTTCAGTTTGTTTGATTGCTCATTAGAAAAGCTCTCGGCAATCTTGGAACCCAGTTGATAGATATTCAGATCGCTACTGTCGATAACCAAGTCGGCTTGTTCCCGCAGCGGTAGTAGTCGAGCCCGCTCAATAGCTATACCGTCAGAAATAGTGCCGTCACCTTGCAACGGGTGTGGACGTCTTACTTGTTCGAATCTCTTGATAAGCGCAGCGTCACTAGCTTCAAGGAAGAGCACCTGAACGTCGATGTTCTCAGATTGTAATGAGCCTAAATGCTCGTTCAGATCTTGGAAAAGCTCTCCACCTCGCGCATCAATGACCACAGCGAGCCTGGGAAGAGTTTTCTCAGTTATCGAAAACAGTTCCGCCATCGGCTTCAGCATTTGCGGTGGCAGATTGTCCACCACATACCAGTCCATGTCTTCTAGTGCGTTGGCTACAGTTGATCGTCCTGCCCCAGACATGCCAGTTACAACTAGTAACTCGTATGACTTTGAAGTATTCAACTCGGACCTTTCAACTGCCTAGTGCTAACTCTAGCCACTTTGCGACACGCCCGAGTTCCAAATGCCAAATTGCCTAAGTCTTTAGTTATCCGAATCAGCCAGTGTCTGGGCTATGGAAGCAGCTAAAACAGGCCCAATCCCCGCTACTTCGGCTATTTCATCAACGCTCGCAACTCTTAGTCGTTTGGCGGACCCAAACCTTCTCAGGAGGGCTGAGACCCGCTTCTCCCCAAGCCCCTCGATAGCACCGAGCTCGGTGGCAATGCTGGATTTGCGTTGTTTTCGTTGGGCAGTGATGGCGAAACGGTGAGCCTCATCACGGATGCGTTGCAGTAGGAACAGGGACTCGGACCCTCTTGGCAAGATAACCGGGAATGGATTGTTCGGAAGCCAAATCTCCTCAAGTCGTTTGGCTAGACCAATGACCGCGAGATCCTTAACACCGCTATCTTCTAGGGCTCTAGCAGCTGCATTAACCTGAGGTTGTCCTCCATCGACCACCAGCAAGCCAGGTCGATAACTGAACTTATTCTCGTTGTCTTCAACTCCGGCAACTAGATACTTCAGTCTTCTCGAGAGCGTTTGGTACAGGGACTCGGTGTCATCGCTTGATGACTCGATGTTGAATTTTCGATACAAGTTCTTCTTAGGCAAACCATCTTCAAATACAACCATCGATGAAACAATTCCAGTTCCACCTAGATGTGAAACGTCGAAACACTCTATGCGAAGAGGAGCCGTAGTGAGGTTTAGTGCTTTTTGCAGTTCCGATAAAGCCTCACTTCTCGCGCTGAAATCTGCTGTTCTGCGCATCTTGTACAGTCCCAACGCATGCTTCGCATTGGTGTGAGCTGTTTCTGCTAAAGCGCGTTTATCTCCTCGCTGCGGGATTCTTAGATCTACTTTGGCTCCTCGAATCTCTGATAACCATTGACCAAGGGCCTCGGCGTCAGCAGGTAGCACAGGTACCAAGACTTCGCGCGGAACATCTGATGCGAAGGTAGCATCTTTGCCATAAACGTTTTGGAGAAGGTACTCGACCAGTTCGCTTTGGTCACGCTCAAGTTCTTTATCAACAACCCAGCCTCTGACTCCACGAATTCTTCCACCACGAACCCTGAATAAACTCACTGCAGCTGCGAGTTCATCGTCGGCAACTCCGAACAAATCGGCATCTGTTTGATCTGTGAAAACAACCGTGCTTTTCTCAAGGACCGTGTCCAAGGCGTAAATGTTGTCTCGTAGTTTGGCTGCCAGCTCAAAATTATTCTCGTCAGATGCCTTCAGCATTCTGGCTCTAAGCGTTTCGACATGCGACTCATCTCCGCTTTGTAAGAAGTCCGCGAATCCTTTTGCGAGTTCCTTGTGCTTCTCTGGAGTTGTTCTTTCAACACATGGAGCTGCGCACTTACCGATGTCAGCTAATAGACAAGGACGGTTAGTCGACTTAGCAGTGTTGAATACCCCTATGGAACAAGAACGAATAGGAAAAACCTTGAGCATGCTGTCCAAAGTGTCTCTGATTGCCCAGGCTTGAGTGTATGGACCAAAGTATTTGGCACCCTTGATGTCTCTGTTTCTTGTGATGAAGACCCTAGGAATCTTGTCAGCAATCGTGATTGCTAGATATGGATAGGACTTATCGTCTTTGAATCTCACGTTGAAAGGCGGATTGAATTCTTTGATCCAAGTGAACTCAAGTTGCAAAGCTTCGAACTCTGTTTTGACTATCGTCCAGTTAACATCTCTTGATGCAGTGACCATGCGACGAGTCTTCTCTTGCAGAGTGTTTAGTGGGGCAAAATATGAAGTCAGCCTTGCTCGCAGGTTCTTAGCCTTGCCAACATAAAGAACTCTGCCTGTTTCATCAAGGAATCTATAAACTCCTGGATTGGTAGGTATCTCAGAGCTCTTTGGTCTAAAGCTGAGGTCGTTAGCCATGTCTAACTAAGAATTTCCTTGAGGAACTTGCCCGTATGTGACTTTGTCGACTTGGCTATTTGCTCTGGTGTTCCTACCGCAACAACTTCCCCACCACGTGAGCCACCTTCAGGACCAATGTCGACAACCCAGTCTGAACTCTTGATTACATCAAGGTTGTGTTCAATCACAATCACAGTGTTGCCTTTATCAACAAGACCGTTTAACACCAACAACAACTTGCGAACATCTTCGAAGTGCAAACCAGTTGTTGGTTCATCAAGCACATAGATGCTCCTGCCATAGGAGCGTTTCTGCAGTTCGGTAGCCAGTTTCACTCTTTGAGCTTCGCCACCAGACAGCGTGGTGGCGCTCTGACCTAAACGAACGTAACCCAAACCAACATCAACCAAAGTGTCCAGGTACCTTGAGATAGAGGTAATTGCAGCGAAGAACTCCGCACCTTCGGCAATAGGCATCTCAAGGACTTCTGCGATTGATTTGCCCTTGTATTTGACTTGAAGTGTTTCTCTGTTGTATCGAGCACCGTGGCAAACTTCGCACGAAACATAAACATCAGGAAGGAAGTTCATCTCAATCTTTAGAGTGCCATCACCGCTGCAAGCCTCACAACGACCACCCTTAACGTTGAAGGAGAATCTGCCCTGCTGATAACCACGAGCCTTAGATTCTTGTGTGTCTGCGAATAGTTTGCGAATGTGATCGAAGACACCTGTATAGGTAGCGGGGTTCGAGCGAGGGGTTCTACCAATAGGGTTCTGGTCTACGTGAACTACTTTGTCTAGCTGATCTAGCCCTTCAACTCTGGTGTGCTTTCCAGCAACTCCCTTAGCTCCATTGAGTTTGTTAGCTAGAACCTCATAGAGCACATCGTTGACAAGCGATGACTTCCCTGAACCACTAACCCCAGTAACCGATGTGAACGTGCCGAGAGGGAAGGTTACGTCTATGTTCTTGAGGTTATTCTCTCGAGCACCAACCACGTTGATTAGGCGACTCTCATCAATCGGACGGCGCTTCTTTGGCGTTTCAATCGATTCCCTGCCACTTAGGAATGCGCCGGTTACTGAATCCTTATTGGTGAGAATAGCTTTATAGCTTCCACTGTGGACGACTTCACCACCGTGGATACCAGCACCAGGTCCAATGTCAACTAGCCAATCAGCTGCCTTGATGGTGTCCTCATCGTGTTCAACGACAATCAAAGTGTTACCAAGGTTCTTGAGCTTGATCAACGTTTCAATTAAGCGCATGTTGTCTCGTTGGTGCAAACCAATGCTTGGCTCGTCAAGCACATATAAAACACCGGTTAGTCCTGCACCGATTTGAGTGGCTAAACGTATGCGTTGCGCCTCACCACCGGAGAGAGTTGCTGCTGCTCTTTCTAGAGAAAGGTAATCAAGGCCAACCGCAATCAAGAAATCTAGCCTCGACCTGATCTCTCGCAGCACCTGAGCAGCAATCTTCTCATCACGCTTGTCCAGCTTAAGTTTTTCGAAGAATGCGAATGACTCTCCCAAGCTCATAAAGCAAACATCAGCGATAGAGCTGTTGCCAACCTTAACTGCTAAAACCTCGGGTCTGAGTCTGGCCCCATTACAGTCTGGACAAGGAGTTTCTCTTAGATACTCAGACCACCTACCCCTTGCCCAATCATTGTCTGCCTCTAGGTATTTACGTTCAATGTAATTAACAGCACCTTCAAAACCAGTGGTGTACTTGAGTTCACGCCCGTACTTGTTCTTCCACTTCATTTGAACTTCGAAGTTATTGCCATAAAGAACTGCGTCTTGGATTTCTTCAGGTAGATCTGACCAAGCTGTATTTAGTGAGAAATCTAAATCTTTGGCAAGTCCTGCGAGCAATCTCGTGTAGTAGGAGAACAAACCTTTACCTTGAGTTGACCAAGGTCGAATAACACCACCGTTGATTGATTCCGAAACATCACCAATAATCAGCTCTCTATCGACAGCCATCTTCACACCAAGGCCAGAACACTTAGGGCATGCTCCAAATGGCGCATTGAACGAGAAGGTTCTAGGTTCAATCTCGGTTAGAGCCAAAGTATGTTCATTAGGGCAAGACATCTTCTCGCTAAAGTTGCGAAACTTACCGTCACCTTTGACATCAACAAAGTCAATCGTGAGTCTTCCACTAGCTACCTTTAGAGCTGTCTCGACAGAGTCAGTTAGTCGCTGGGTGATGTCATCTTTGGCTACCAAACGGTCGATAACAACTGAGATATCGTGCTTGTATGTTTTGCGAAGTGGTTTTGCGTCAGTTAGCTGAACTACTTCCCCATCCACTACGGCTCTAGCGAAGCCCTGGCTGATTAGCTCACGGAAGAGATCAGAGAACTCTCCCTTCTTTTGGTCAACGACCTGAGCAAGTATCTGGTACTTGGTTCCAGTCTTGAACTGCATAATCTGATCAACAATTTGTTGCGCGGTTTGCTTTGTTATCTTCTCGCCACATTCGGAGCAGTGTGGAACTCCGATACGAGCCCAAAGCAACCTTAGATAGTCGTGGATCTCGGTAATTGTTCCAACTGTGGATCTAGGGTTTCGGTTAGTTGATTTCTGGTCGATGGAAACTGCAGGACTTAGACCCTCAATGAAATCTACGTCCGGGCGATCTACTTGCCCAAGAAACTGTCTCGCATAAGCACTAAGCGATTCAACATATCGTCTTTGACCTTCAGCAAATATCGTGTCAAATGCCAGTGAGGACTTTCCCGAACCACTCAAGCCGGTAAAAACGACCATAGCGTTCTTCGGTATCTCTAGGTTCAGGTTCTTGAGGTTATGAACCCGTGCACCCTTGATTACAAGCTTCTCTTTAGTGGGGATGGCGATGTGCGGCATTGGTACAGTTTAACGCCACTGGCACGGCTAAACCTTGTCTATCTGCCTAAGCGTGTACTTGAGTTCGCTGATTTCGTCTCGAAGTCTGGCCGCTAGTTCGAACTTGAGTTCAGCAGCAGCCGATTTCATCTGCTGATCGAGGTCAACTACAAGATCTAACAACTCATCGTAACTGGCGTTCTGGTTCGGGCGAGCCTTAAGCGGGCTGATTGCCTTGTTGCCAGTTCGCTTGGTCTTTGCGTTTTCTAGAAGCTCAGCGGTGTCCTGCTCTTCCCTAAGAATGCTGTCAGTAATGTCAGCTATCTTCTTGCGAAGCGGTTGCGGATCAACTCCCTTTTCAAGGTTGTAGGCAACCTGTTTTTCTCTCCTGCGATTGGTCTCATCTATCGCCCTAGCCATCGAATCAGTGATTCGATCTGCATACATGTGAACCTCACCACTTACGTTACGAGCTGCTCGACCTATAGTTTGAATCAGCGATGTAGTAGATCGAAGGAAACCTTCCTTGTCTGCATCCAGAATGCTCACCAAAGAAACCTCTGGAAGGTCGAGACCTTCTCTAAGTAGGTTGATTCCAACCAGCACATCGTAAACGCCGCTTCGAAGTTCTCTTAGAAGTTCGACTCTTCTTAAGGTGTCAACGTCGCTGTGCAGGTATCTGACTCGCACACCTGCCTCTGTGAGGAACTCAGTTAGTTCCTCCGACATCTTCTTTGTGAGAGTAGTTACTAGAACCCGCTCATCTTTGGCAGCGCGAATACGAATCTCTTCCAATAGATCGTCTATTTGGCCCTTTGAAGGTTTGACAACAATCTGTGGATCGATAAGTCCCGTAGGTCTAATGATCTGTTCCACAGTTCCATCAGCAACACCTAGCTCGTACTTACCAGGAGTTGCAGAAAGATAAACAGTTTGACCTACGCGATCTAAGAACTCAGGCCACTTCAATGGCCTGTTGTCCATAGCGGAAGGCAAACGAAATCCATGCTCCACAAGTGTTCTCTTACGAGACGAATCCCCCTCATACATCGCTCCAATCTGCGGAACGGTTACGTGTGACTCGTCAATGACGGTGAGGAAATCTTCAGGAAAGTAATCAAGTAAACAGGAAGGTGAAGAACCTGGCTCTCGACCATCTAAATGGCGAGAATAGTTCTCGATACCGCTGCAGAAACCTAACTCGCGAATCATTTCGAGGTCGAAGGTGGTTCTCATCTTGATTCGTTGAGCTTCTAGTAGCTTTCCTTGAATCTCGAACTCTTTTACTCGAGCTGCCATTTCTTCTTCGATGGCTTCTAGTGCCGGACCCATACGCTCAGCAGAAGTTACGTAGTAACTAGCAGGATAAACAGAGATGGTGTCCATGGCTCTAACGATCTCTCCGGTGAGAGGATGCAACTGGTAAATATTCTCAATATCATCGCCAAAGAGTTCTAACCGAATAGCTAGTTCATCATAGACAGGAATGATTTCAATAGTGTCACCTTTGACTCTGAAGTTACCTCGCGAGAAGTCATAATCATTGCGCTGGTACTGCATTGCTACGAACTCTCGAATCAGCTCATCACGGTCAATTGTCTGCCCTTTATGAAGTGGCATGGACATGTCCAAGTATTCGCTCGGTGCTCCTAGTCCATAGATGCAAGATACGGTTGAGACAACTACTACATCTCTTCTGGACAAAAGGCTCATAGTGGCGGAGTATCGAAGACGTTCAACTTCTTCGTTAATCGAAGAATCCTTTTCAATAAACGTATCGGTTTGTGGAACATAAGCTTCAGGCTGGTAGTAGTCGTAGTAGCTTACAAAGTACTCGACAGCGTTGTTAGGTAAGAGTTCTCTGAACTCGTTGACCAGTTGCGCAGCTAGGGTCTTATTGTGTGCAAGCACCAATGTCGGACGCTGAAGTTTTTCGATTAGCCAAGCAGTAGTTGCTGATTTTCCAGTTCCAGTAGCACCGAGTAGGACGACGTCTTTCTCTCCGTTGTTGATACGTTCTGTTAGTTCTGCGATTGCTGTTGGTTGGTCACCGGAAGGTGTGTATTCGCTGATTACTTGGAAAGGAGCGAAAGTTCTGGTTGGCCCCTTCAATCTCTTCCTCGTTCGTTCTTGGCTCTAAAAGAATCAAATAATCTGGTTGCATCTGCTGTAAGACCCGCTAGAGACTGATTGGAATTCAGAATGTGATCAGCTTTGGCGGCTCTCTCGACGGCACTTGCTTGGGACTTAATTCGAGCAAGTGCCTGCTCAAGAGTCATGCCTCTGGAACTCACGAGCCTCTGAGCTCGCTCCGATTCAGGGGCTTCCACACTCACAATCACATCAAACGGTAATTCAACGTTTGCCTCAACCAAGAGCGGAACTGTGTAGATAACAATCGAATCGTTCGGAACGCTCTTCAAAATCTCCTGTGCTCTTTGGCGCACTAAAGGATGAACGATAGATTCCAAAACCTTTCTTTGCGAATCATTGTTGAAAACAATCTCGCCCAAAGCTTTCCTATCAAGTGAACCTGAGTCGTCAAACACCGACTCCCCGAAGTGCTCCTTGATCTTTGCTAAGCCAGCGCTACCAGGCTTGATAACCTCTCTGGCCAGCACATCGGCATCAATCTCAATCGCTCCCAAGGATACCCAGATGCTAGCAACGGTAGATTTACCAGCTGCGATTCCTCCAGTAAGACCAATCAAGAACATGCTCTAAGCCTAACCCCAAGTTAAATGAAAGTCGGGTTGAGCCTTATGGCCCAACCCGACTTTGAGTTCTTAAAACTACTCTGCGCTCTTTAGTTGGTCGCGAAGTGCAGATAGTGCCTCGTCTTCAGAAAGAGTTCCCTCTGAAGCAGTGACACCTTCAGATGAAGATGAGGTAGTTGTGCTGGCCTGAACTTCTGGCTTCACATCAGGAAGTGTTGCTGCAAGAGCATTAGCTGCTGCAACCTGCTTCTTGTGCTCTTCCCAGCGAGCGTGAGCTTCAGCGTATTCCTTCTCCCACTTAGCCTTCGCACCTTCGAATCCAGGCTTCCACTCGCTAGTTTCAGAGTTGAATCCTTCTGGGTACTTGTAGTTACCCTGGTCGTCGAAGTCAGTAGCCAATCCGTAAAGAGCTGGATTGAAGTCAGTTCCCTCTGGGTTTACTTCTTCAGTTGCCTGCTTCAATGACAGTGAAATACGACGGCGATCTAGATCTATGTCGATAACCTTTACGAATACATCTTGGTTTACAGTTACAACCTGGCTAGCAAGATCGATGTGCTTTGCAGATAGTTCACTAATGTGAACTAGACCTTCAATGCCATCTGCAACACGAACGAAAGCTCCGAATGGAACAATCTTTGTGACTACACCAGGTGCGTACTGACCGATTGCGTGTGATCTAGCAAATACCTGCCATGGGTCTTCCTGTGTTGCCTTGAGTGATAGCGATACACGCTCTCTCTCGCCATCAACTTCAAGAACCTCAACAGTTACTTCCTGTCCGATCTCAACAACTTCGCTTGCGTGCTCAATGTGCTTCCATGAAAGCTCGCTTACGTGAACTAGACCGTCAACACCGCCGAGATCAATGAATGCACCAAAGTTCACGATAGATGAAACAACACCCGTGCGAATCTGACCCTTAGCAAGATCTGCTAGGAATGTGCTGCGGTTAGCAGACTGTGACTCTTCTAGAAGAGCTCTGCGTGAAAGAACAACGTTGTTGCGGTTCTTGTCTAGTTCCAAAATCTTTGCGTCAACATTTTGACCAAGGTAAGGAGTTAGATCGCGAACGCGACGAAGTTCGATTAGAGATGCTGGAAGGAATCCACGGAGACCGATGTCAACGATAAGTCCACCCTTAACAACTTCGATTACCAAACCGGTAACGACGCCATCGGTTTCCTTAATCTTTTCTACATCGCCCCACGCGCGTTCGTACTGAGCGCGCTTCTTGGAAAGAATTAGTCGGCCCTCTTTGTCTTCTTTCTGAAGAACAAGTGCCTCGATAACATCACCGACAGCAACAATGTCGCCTGGGGCTGCATCGTGTCGGATTGATAGTTCGCGAGAAGGAATCACACCTTCAGTTTTGTAACCTACGTCGAGAAGAACTTCGTCGCGGTCAATCTTGACAACGATACCCGCGATTAGATCGCCGTCGTTGAAAGATTTTAGGGTTTTTTCGATTTCTGCTAATAGCTCTTCAGCTGTGCCGATGTCGTTTACTGCTACCTGCTTAGGAGCTTTGTCGGTGCTACTTGTCATAGAGAGGTTGTCTCGATCTTGTTTTTACTCGGGCCAATCACCGCTATCACTACAGGCGTAGCAACTCACAGCAATTGAACTTGGACTGGGTTTGTTAGGCCCAAAAAGGGCCTTGGGCAAGTCTATACGGTCTTTTCGCCTGAAACAATGCGGACTAAAGACTCTAGGACAGCGCTCTCATCCGGACCATCGACTTCAATAACGAGCTCTTCGCCGTGCTTTGCGCCAAGGCTTAGCACGCCAAGAATGCTTGTTCCAATTGCTTTCTTACCTGAACGGTTTACTAGGTGAACCTTATGACCACTTTGCGTGGCAACCCTGACGAAGTCAGCCGCAGGCCTGGCGTGTAAGCCAACCTCCGGACCAACAGTTACTGAGCCCTTAACCACTAGTGGGCAGCCTCATCCCAGCTCTTTCCAACTCCAACGCTTACTTCTAGAGGAACAGCAAGGTTTGCCGCCTCGTTCATTCCTTGAATAACCAGAGATTTGACCTTCTCCAGTTCACCTTTAGCTACTTCAATGACCAATTCGTCATGTACCTGAAGAAGAATACGGCTTTTTACTTTCGCTTTTACCAGAGCCCTATCCACATTGATCATGGCTGTTTTCATGATATCGGCTGCAGTGCCCTGGATGGGAGCATTCAGAGCAGCCCTGCGTGCGTTCTCTTTTACTGCGAAAATCTTGCTCTGCAAATCAGGGAAAGGCCTTCTTCGCCCTGCAATGGTCTTTGTGTAGCCGAGATCTTTCGCTTCTTCAACAACTTCACTCAGGTATCTTCTGACCCCACCGAATCGAGCGAAGTAGTCGGCCATTAGTTGCTTGGCATCCGCATTAGTGATTCTGAGCTGTTTGGCCAAACCATACTCGCTTAGTCCGTAGACAAGTCCGTAGGACATGGCCTTAACCTTAGATCTCATAGCTCCAGTCACTTCAGCGGGCGAAACGCCGTAGATTCTTGAACCAACGAATTTGTGGAGGTCCTCGCCTGACTTGAAGGCTTCTATCAGGCCTTCATCCTGACTCAGGTGAGCGAGGATTCTCATTTCGATCTGCGAATAGTCAGCAGTTAGTAGTGTTTCGAAACCATCTCCGACGATGAATGCATCCCTAATAAGTCTTCCTCTGTCGCTTCTGACTGGGATGTTCTGCAAGTTTGGGTTCTCAGAAGAGAGCCTGCCCGTTGAAGTGCCAGTCTGAACATAAGTCGTGTGAATCCTGGCATCACTGCCAACAGACTTGCTGATTGTCTCGACTATTTGTCTAATCTTGGTCACTTCTCGATGGGCTAGCAGTTTCTCTAGGAAAGGGTGTCCGTTCTGTTCAAAAAGTGTGGTGAGTGCTTCAGCGTTAGTTGAGAAGCCAGTCTTAACTTTGCTAGTGCCCGCCATACCTAGATCTTCAAACAGCACTGTTTGCAGTTGCTTCGGGGAAGCCAGATTTATTTCTTTACCGATTATTTCGTAGCATTCAGCTGCAATCGCTGCAATCTCTTTATCGAGTTTCTTGACTAGTTTGGCAAGACCTTCAACATCTACCGTTATGCCTGTGTGCTCCATTTTCGCTAATGGGTTACTTGAAGCAAGTTCAACTTCTCTATAAACATCTGTTTGTTTTGACCTCGTAAGCACACTTGCAATTGTGCTGTTCAGCTGAAAAACGTGCCAAGCGAGCGAGGAAAGGTCCTTGTCTGGCTGCACCAACTCTTCCGCTGACTCTGTGGCGAGCTCAACACCTAAGTACTCAGCTATCAAAGCTTCAGCCTCAAAGCCTCTCCGCAGCGGGTTATCGATGTAGGCCATCAGCATTGGATCGTCTGACACGCCTTCTAGATGCTTGCCATCGCCTAGCAATGAACGCTCCGCTGCTTTAGCGTTGAATACTATTTTTGGATGACTTGATGCAAGCCAAGCGAAGAACTCTTTGTCGAACTCCTTAGATGTTAGAGAAGTTCTTGAACTCTGATTTGCAATACCAGCCCCAAGAATGTTCTCATCACCAAAATCGAAGTAGACCGCGCTCGGCTTAGGTGAGGCGTAAATCTTGGCAAGTGACTCAGCCTTGTTCTTCGCTTCCTTAGGCATGGATAGTTCTACTCGCGTTGAAACTTCTTCAACAATTTCTTTAGCTTCAGGCTCTGAACTTGGTGCTGGTTTACTCTCCTCGGCTACTCCTAGAGAACGAAGCACGCGCTCAAGTAAAGATCTAAAGTGCATCTTGGCAAAGGAGTCACGAACAGCGGTCTCGTTTACAGGCTTCATTGCGAACGCGTCAAAAGAGTATCCACAGTCAAGATCTCGCACTAGGTGATTGAGTCTCCTGTTTCGAACTGCAAGCTCTTGATGCTCTCTAAGACTCTCGCCAACCTTTCCAGGAATTTCATTCTGTGCTGCCAATACACCGGAAAGGTCTCCATATTGCTGAAGCCACTTGGCAGCTGTCTTAGGTCCAACGCCAGGAACACCAGGCAAATTGTCTGAGGTCTCACCAACTAGGGCAGCTAAGTCTGGATACTGCTTGGCATGGATTCCATACTTTTCCAAGACAGCCGCATCGTTCATGCGCGCGAGATTCATTACGCCTTTGACTGGATAGAGAATCGTCACATCATCTTGAATTAGTTGAAATGTGTCTCTATCTCCCGAAACAATAAGAACTTTGTATCCAGCGGCAGCACCCTGATCTGCAAGGCTAGCTATAACGTCATCTGCTTCGAAGTTCTCTCTTGTCAGAGTAAGTATGTTCATGGCCGCTAGTGCTGAAGTAAGCAACTCTGTTTGCCCATTGAACTCTGGTGGGCTTTCACCTCTAGTCCCCTTGTACTCTGGATACTCTTCAGTTCGAAACGAATGACGAGAAAGATCGAAAGCAACCGCAAGGTGTGTTGGTTTCTCGTTCTGCAGAATGTTTAGCAACATCGAAATGAAACCGTGCACTGCGTTGGTGTGCTGACCATCGGGAGTCTTAAATGCGTCTGGGCTCAACGCGTAGAACGCCCTGAATGCCAATGAGTGTCCATCAATCAGCAAAAGAGTAGGCTTGGACTTGGTCATTTCAATAGCCTAACTTGACCTTTGAAAAACTATCGCCAACAGGGCTAAGAGGGAATTATGTCTTCTGAATTGACTCCAGAAATGGCTGCTTGGATTGAAAAACGCGGTCTCGGCGAACTAGCAGACCGCATGGGAATCAAGATTGTTTCCATAAATGGAACCCACGGTGTAGCTACCATGCCAGCTGAAGGAAACAAACAGCCTCTAGGTATCGTGCACGGCGGAGCCTACGTAGTTCTTGCGGAAACCTTAGGCAGCATGTGCGCTACTTTGGCGGCTGGACCGGATAGGCATGCGGTTGGAATTGAGATCAACGCCTCACACACTAAGAGTTGTACTGAAGGAACGATTACAGCAACAGCAAGAGCAATCAATGTTGGACGTAACTTAGCTACTCACGAGGTTGTGGTCGATGATGACAAAGGCAACAGACTCTCAACTGTTCGTATAACTAATTTTCTAAGAGATAACCGCTAGCTCTTATCTGAGAGTTGCTCGATCACAGTCTGGGCAACCTGCTTCATTGACAGCCTTCTATCCATTGATGCCTTTTGAATCCAGCGGAACGCTTCAGGCTCATTGAGTTTCATTTTCTCGGTCAACAACCCCTTAGCCCGATCAACTAACTTCCGTGTTTCAAGCTTCTCGTTTATCTCATCAACTTCGTTGGCAGACTTAGTCATTCGCTCATGTAGAGAGAGAGCAATTCGCAGGGCTGGGATCAGATTGCTTGGATTAAAAGGTTTCACAACATAGCTATAGACACCCGCAGCGCTTGCGCGATCTACTAGGTCTGGTGAGCTAAAAGCAGTCAGCAGTACGACCGGAAGATTGTGCTCGGCCAGAATCTCTGCAGCTTGCAGACCATCTGTGCCTGGCATTTTGATGTCCATGAGCACGAGGTTTGGCTTTAGCTCCAGTGCTAAGCGAACTGCTTCAGCACCATCGCCAGCCTGCCCAACAACATCAAAGCCAGACTCTCGCAAGGTTTCAACGATGTCCAGTCTGATGATTGCCTCATCTTCAGCAACGACAACTCTAGGCATGGCGTCAGCTGGTGTACTCATGTCTTTAGATTACTGGGATAAACGTAAATCGCTGGAATGGTTTAGACTTTTCATCGTTACTTGCCGAAGTGGCGAAATGGCAGACGCGGAGCACTCAAAATGCTTTGCTCGAAAGGGCGTGTGGGTTCGACTCCCACCTTCGGCACCAAAGATAAACCCCCAAGAATCTTGGGGGTTATTTCTTTATCTTTCGTATGCAGGCGCTGCACCATTAATGGCATCGCCAACTCGATGAACTCGAAGTGAGTTCGTTGAACCTGGTATGCCTGGAGGTGTTCCTGCAACAACTACTACTTCATCACCGATCTTGGCTAAGCCTTTACCGATAAGAATCTCGTCAACCTGATGCATCATTGCGTCGGTATGGCTTACTTCCTGAACCAAGTGAACATTAGATCCCCAAACCAGAGATAGTCTGCGCTGGGTTTCTTCGGACGGAGTGAAGGCGATGGTTGGAATCTCGTGACGCAATCTTGAAACTCTCCTCAACGAGTCACCGCTTTCGGTGAAAACACAGATGTACTTGGAGCCAAGTAGTTCTGCAATCTCAGCTGCTGCAAGAGTTACAGCTCCACCGTGGGTGTGTGGCTTGGTGCCAAGTGGCGGAATACGGCTCAAGCCGTTGTCTTCAGTTGATTCGATAATGCTGGCCATAGCAGCAACGGTTTCGACTGGGAACTCTCCTACTGAGGTCTCTCCCGAAAGCATTAAGCAGTCAGCACCGTCCAACACAGCGTTAGCAACATCGCTGGCTTCTGCTCTAGTTGGTCTTGACGCGCTAATCATCGATTCAAGCATTTGAGTTGCAACGATAACAGGCTTAGCCCATCTTCTGGATAGTTCGATAGCTCGCTTTTGTACCAAAGGTACTTGCCAGAATGGCAGTTCGACACCTAAGTCACCACGGGCAACCATGACACCATCGAAGGCGTCAATAATTTCTTCCAAAGCTTCAACAGCCTGAGGTTTTTCAATCTTCGCTATAACCGGTAGGAACTTGCCTTCCTCTTTCATGATCTCGTGCACGCGCACAATGTCGGAGGCATTTCTGACGAAAGAAAGAGCAATCATGTCTACACCTAGGCGAATACCCCAGCGTAAGTCATCCTCATCTTTTTCACTGAGCGCTGGAACATTCACTGCTACGCCAGGAAGGTTAATTCCTTTGTTGTTACTGATTACCCCTGGTACTTCCACAACGGTTGTTACAGACTTGTCGTCAACGGCAGTTGCTCTTAGTCCAACTTTGCCGTCATCGATTAGTAGCACATCCCCTACATTCACATCACCTGGAAGACCCTTGAAGGTGGTCGAGCAGATGTTAATGTCGCCCTGAATGTCTTCGATTGTTATGGTGAAGGTTGCGCCTTTGGTTAGAGTTACCGGTCCATCGGCAAAGCGACCCAGTCTAATCTTCGGTCCCTGTAGGTCCACGAAGATTCCGACCGGTTTGTTTAGATCTGCGGCTACCTGCCTAACAATCTTGTATAGGCCTTCATGAACGTCGTAACTTCCATGGCTGAGGTTCATTCTTGCAACATCCACACCAGCTTCAACAATTGCTTTGATGGATTCGTAGGTTGATACTGCTGGCCCTAGGGTCGCAATTATTTTGGCGCGTCTCATGTTTTCCTTTTTACTTGCATTGCATTAGTTAGCCTACCGAACAGCTAGGCATGTATCCCGACATCGGTTGGTTTGACAGGGAAAGGTAGTGATGTGGAGCCCTCTAGGTACTCATCGATAGCAGATGCTGCTGCTCGGCCTTCGGCGATTGCCCATACAATTAGGCTCGCTCCTCTACCAGCATCACCAGCTACGAAAACACCATCTATGTTTGTTGAGTACTTCTGATTGCGAGCAAGGTTCTCTTTAGCATCAGTTTCAACAGCGGTTGCATCGACAGAGATCGCTGTTTCTGGACCTGTGAAGCCTAGAGCTAGTAGCACTAGATCAGCCTCGATCACTGTCTCTGTTCCAGGCTTAGGAACACGCCTACCATCAACAAACTCTGTCTCAGCTATTTCGATTCCTGTTACCTCACCATCAGTACCGATAAATCGAACTGTGTTTGCTAGGTACTTTCTCTCACCGAATTCTTCGTGCGCGCTGGCAATCTCGAACAAGTTAGGAAAGGTTGGCCAAGGTTGGTTCTCGCTACGCTCTGTTGGTGGCTGGTTGCCGATTGCCATTGTGGTAACTGAGGTAGCACCCTGTCGAGTGGCGGTGCCTAGACAGTCAGCTCCAGTGTCACCACCACCCAAAATCACTACCTTCTTACCGCTGGCAACAATCTGGTCCGCTACATCTTGACCCGCGACAGACCAGTTAGCTTGAGTTAGATAGTCCATGGCGAAGTGAATGCCCTTAAGCTCTCGTCCTTCAATCTTCAGGTCGCGAGGCTTGGGAGCACCAGTTGCTATTAGTACTGCTTCATATCTTCTGAACAGATCGTCCCAGGTAATGTCTGTGCCGATAGCTACACCTGTGCGGAATCTGGTTCCCTCGGCTTCCATTTGCTCAAGTCTGCGATCGATGTGATGTTTTTCCATCTTGAAATCTGGGATGCCGTATCGAAGTAGTCCGCCAATTTGTTGGTCTTTCTCGTATACGGCGACAGTGTGACCTGCGCGAGTAAGTTGCTGAGCTGCAGCAAGTCCAGCAGGGCCAGATCCTACAATCGCAACTGTCTTGCCAGTCATTCTTTCTGGAGCATGTGCATGTACCCAACCCTTATCGAACGCCTGCTCGATAATTGAAGCCTCGATCTCCTTGATAGTTACAGCTGGTTGGTTAATACCTAAGACGCAGGAGCTTTCGCAAGGTGCGGGACAAAGCTTTCCAGTGAACTCAGGGAAGTTGTTGGTGGCATGCAATCTCTCGATAGCTGACTTGCCATCCTGTCGCCAAGTCAGGTCATTCCATTCAGGTATCAGATTTCCCAATGGGCAGCCATGGTGGCAGAACGCTATTCCGCAATCCATGCATCTACCTGCTTGGTTCTTTAGTACCGCTGTATCGGTAGGCTCGTAAACCTCTTTCCAGTCCTTGATACGCACTTCAATCGGACGACGTTTAGCTGTCTCTCGCTCAGTTACTTTAAGAAATCCTCTAGGATCGGCCATTGACGCTCACCTCCAAAATCCTTTGCCACACTGCTGAACCATCAAGGTCCTCACCATTCAAAATTGCTGCCGCCTGAATCTTCTTGACGTTTGCATAGTCTCTTGGCAGTACCTTGGTGAACTCTTTCACGGTTGCATCGAAATCAGCTATTAGTCTCTCGGCTAACTTCGAACCGGTTTCGGTTTGATGCCTAATCAAAATGGCTTTCAAAACTTCTTGGTCTGACTCATCAAGAGGAAGAAGATCAAGTTCACCATCGGCTAGCGCACTATGGTTTACTAGGTCAGCTCTGAGTTTGTAGACATAAGCTACACCTCCAGACATGCCAGCAGCAAAGTTTTTACCAGTCCTACCTAGAATGACGGCTTTGCCACCAGTCATGTATTCCAAGCCATGATCGCCAACACCCTCAACAACTGCAGTTGCTCCCGAGTTTCTAACTAGGAATCGCTCGCCCACAATACCTGAAAGGAACATGCTTCCGCTGGTCGCACCGTAACCTATAACGTTTCCTGCAATAACGTTTTGTTCAGCTGGGAAGACGGAACTCTCTGAAGGCTTAACAACAATCACACCACCTGATAATCCCTTACCTACATAATCGTTTGAGTCACCAGAGATAGTGAGTTTGACTCCTTTAGGAATGAAAGCTCCAAAAGATTGACCAGCTGAGCCAGTTACACGAATGTCAATAGTTCCTTCGGGTAACCCAGCAACGCCATAGAGTTTGGTAACTTCATGGCCAAGCATGGTGCCTACTGCCTGAGCAGTGTTTCTTATAGGTAATTCGATGATGACCTTCTGCGCATCTTCTAGCGCTGCGGTGCTCAATGCAATTAGTTCATGGTCGAAGTGCTTCTCAAGCTCGTGATCCTGGTAAGTGAATCTTCGCAATGGCCCGGTGTTTGGTTGAGGAGCAGACAGGATTGGTGTCAGGTCAAGACCATCTGCCTTCCAATGTGAAATTGCTC
Organism: Rhodoluna sp.; assembly: GCA_049314335.1. Lineage (GTDB taxonomy): Bacteria > Actinomycetota > Actinomycetes > Actinomycetales > Microbacteriaceae > Rhodoluna. Next base: position 46,836 of record JBMOFL010000001.1, read on the forward strand.
TGTTGGCATCAAGAAGTTCACTGTGACCGATAGCTTCATCCAGTGATCTGAAACCAAGGTTCGCTAAGTATTCTCTTACCTCTTCCGCCAAGAAAAGGAAGAAGTTCACAACATGCTGAGCCTGTCCAGTGAAGCGTGCTCTTAGGTCAGGGTTCTGAGTCGCAACACCTACAGGACAGGTGTCTAAGTGGCACACTCGCATCATCACACAACCTGATACCACCAGAGGTGCTGTTGCAAAACCAAACTCTTCAGCACCAAGTAGTGCGGCGATAACAACATCTCGCCCAGTCTTCATCTGTCCGTCAACCTGAACGGATACACGATCTCTTAGGCCATTGACCATTAGAGTCTGTTGTGTTTCTGCAAGTCCTAGCTCCCAAGGAGTACCGGCGTGCTTAAGCGAGTTTAGCGGTGATGCACCAGTGCCACCGTCATGACCAGAAACCAGAATCACATCAGCTTTAGCTTTAGCAACACCGGCAGCGACAGTTCCAATACCAACTTGGCTAACTAACTTGACGTGCACACGAGCACTTGAGTTTGCTCGCTTGAGGTCAAAGATGAGTTGCTTGAGGTCTTCAATTGAATAGATGTCGTGATGCGGTGGTGGAGAGATTAAGCCCACTCCAGGGGTTGAGTGTCTAATGTCTGCAATCCACGGGTAGACCTTGTTAGGAGGTAACTGGCCACCTTCGCCAGGCTTCGCTCCTTGAGCCATCTTGATTTGAATATCATCTGCGTGTGAGAGGTACATGCTGGTAACACCAAAACGCCCCGATGCAACCTGCTTGATCGCACTTCTTCTTGCTGGGTCCAGTAGACGTCCAACCTCTTCGCCACCTTCACCGGTGTTTGACTTAGCGCCAAGCATGTTCATTGCTATAGCCAAGGTTTCATGAGCCTCAGGTGAAATCGAACCGTAAGACATCGCCCCTGTTGAGAATCGTTTGACGATTTCTGAGGCTGGTTCAACCTCGCTAAGTGGAACAGCAGGTCGCAAACCCTCGCGAAGCAGGAATAGCCCTCGTAGAGTCATTAGTTGCTCAGCCTGATCGTCAATCAGCTTTGTGTACTGCTTGAAAATGTCGAAGCGCTTGGTCTTAGTTGCGTGCTGCAACTTGAATATCGTTTCTGGGTTGAAAAGGTGCGGCGGACCCTCTCGACGCCACTGGTATTCGCCACCTACTTCAAGTTCCTCGTGTGGTCGTATCGCTCGTTCGATTGGATACGCACTTGAATGTCTTGTTGTGATCTCTTGAACGATAACTTCAATGCCGATTCCACCGAGCTGGCTTGTTGTTCCGGTGAAATAGGCATCAACAAACTCTTGTGAAAGACCAATTGCTTCGAAGCATTGAGCGCCTGAGTAGGAAGACACAGTCGAGATTCCCATTTTCGACATGATCTTTAGAACACCTTTACCAAGACCCTTAATCATGTTCTTGGTGGCCTGCTCAATGGTCAAGCCCTGAATAGTTCCATTGCGAACCATCAGTTCAACCGATTCGATAACGAGGTAAGGGTTAATTGCCGCAGCTCCGAAGCCAATAAGTGCCGCAACGTGATGAACCTCTCTAACATCTCCAGCCTCAACAACTAAACCAACCTTGGTTCGGTTACCAGTTTTGATGAGATGGTGATGAACAGCTGAAGTGAGCAACAGGCTAGGGATTGGAGCTAGCTCTCTGTTACTGTCACGGTCTGAGACCACAACGAAGTTGCAACCAGCTGCAACAGCTTCATCCAATTCGAGACAAACTTCTTTCAGTCGCTGAACTAGTGCGTCTGATCCTTCATCAACCCTGAAAAGTCCCTTAACGATATGAGATTTACCGATGCCGGAGTCTTCGCTGAACTTAATCTTCGAGATTTCATCATTGGTGAGAACCGGGAAATCAAGAACTACCATTCGGGCATGTTCAGGTGTAGCGGTGAGAAGGTTTTGTTCAGGTCCGATACCAACTCCGAGCGAGGTAACGATCTCTTCGCGAATGCTATCTAGTGGAGGGTTAGTAACTTGGGCAAACTGTTGCACAAAGTAGTCAAAGAGTAACCTTGGTCTATCGCTCAGTGCAGCTATTGGAGTATCGGAACCCATAGCACCAAGCGGCTCTGCTCCTGTTCGTGCCATTGGCGCAATTAGGATACGAAGTTCTTCTTCGTTATAACCAAATGTTCGTTGCCTGCGGCTTACTGAACTCTTTGTGTAGGCAACGTGCTCGCGCTCAGGCAAATCTTTTAGGTTGATCCGGTTCTCAGCAAGCCACTTACCCCATGGCTCTGCAGCAGCTATCTCGGCTTTGATTTCGGAGTCATCGATTAGACGGCCTGTTGCAGTGTCAGCTAGGAACATACGTCCAGGTTGCAATCTGCCTTTGCGTACGATTCGACTTGGATCGATGTCGACAACACCAATTTCAGAAGCTAAAACAACTAGTCCATCTTCCGTGACAATGTATCTTCCAGGTCTAAGTCCGTTGCGGTCGAGAGTTGCCCCCACCAAGTTTCCATCGGTGAAGATCACAGCAGCTGGACCGTCCCACGGTTCCATAAGCATGGAGTGGTATTCGTAGAAGTCACGCAACTGAGGGTCCATGTCGGTTTGCTTTTCCCAAGCTTCAGGGATCATCATCATCATTGCGTGTGGCAGCGACCTACCTGACTGCACTAGAAGTTCTAGAACCTCATCAAACGATGCTGAGTCGCTTCCTCCAGGTGTAACGATTGGCTTCAGTAGATCGATTTCAGTCAGAAGCTCGGAGCTAAGCCGTGCTTCCCTAGCTCGCATCCAGTTTCTATTGCCCTTTACAGTGTTGATTTCACCATTGTGCGCAATCATTCTGAACGGGTGTGCCAATGGCCAAGAAGGGAAAGTGTTAGTTGAGAAGCGTGAATGAACAAGAGCAAGCTTTGATTCGAATGTCTCATCGCTTAGATCTGGATAGAAAGGTTCGAGTTGCAAGGTAGTGACCATGCCTTTGTAGACAATGGTCTTTGTCGATAGTGAAGGATGGTAAACCGTTGACTCTCGCTCAGAAATCTTTCTAACGAAATATAGTTCACGCTCGAGACTTTCAGATGGTATGCCCTTAGCAGCTGCTACGAAAACCTGAAAAATCTGAGGCATGGCTGCTCGTGCTAAATCACCGAGTGAGTCTGGATTAGTTGGAACGTCTCGAACTCCGAGAAGATTCAGTCCACGTGATTCACATATCTTGGCAAACGATGCTGCAAAGTTGCGTGAATCGTGTTCCTCATCGAGGAAAACAAGTCCAGCACCATAAGCGCCAGATTCCGGAAGATCGAAATCAACTACAGATCTAAAGAATCGGTCAGGAATCTGTGTAATGATTCCTGCACCATCGCCAGTTCCTGCATCAGAACCTATTGCGCCACGGTGTTCGAGATTCCTTAGTGCGCCTAAAGCGGTGTCGATGATGTCATGACCTGCTGTGCCACGAAGTGTTGCAACCATGGCAAGGCCACAGGCGTCTTTATCGCGGGCAGGGTCGTATAGGCCTGATGCTGCTGGAGCGGTATTGAACCGCTCAAACGGCGACTGACCAGACATGTCGAACTCCATTCAAATTGATGTGATGGGGACGACGATGGCCCAAACTTCGGTGAAGAGGGAACTTAGTCCTTCTCTTTGGATTGAGCCAATTCTACTTCAGACTCCTCGACTGCAGAAGTAAGGCTTTCATCAGCACTGGCACTTTGAGCCGCTGCGAGCTGCTTGTTGCTGCGTCCAGGTAAATAGCCAGTGGTCTCAATCCCAGTGTGGCGGGCCCTCTGTATCATAAACAGCGCCAAACCAAGTAACAAGCCAACCAGAGCCGATATTTGGTTAGTTCTAAGACCCAGCACAACATCGCTCGGGTCAAGCCTGATCCCCTCAATGAAGAATCTTCCGAATGAATACCACATTAGATATAGGGCGAACATACGTCCCCAACGTAGGTTGAATCTCTGCTCGAGAAGCAAAAGTATGACCACACCCAGCAATGACCACAATGATTCATAGAGGAAAGTTGGGTGGAAGGTTAGTCCTTCCGGAAGGCCAAGTGGATAACTAGGGTTGAAGCTTGATATCTCTAAACCCCACGGGAGGTCAGTTGGAGCGCCAAATAGCTCGTTGTTGAAGTAGTTACCCCAACGTCCAAGTGCTTGAGCTGCCAATAGTCCTGGCACAAGGGCGTCTGCAAAACTTAGGAATCGAATTCCAGCTGATTCAATCTTGAGAGCCTTGATGTCGACCTGACATGCAATGTATGCACCGATAGATCCAAAGATGATAGCTCCATAGATTGCAAGACCACCCTCCCAGAGCCTGAACATTGAAGTCCAATCGCGACCTGGGCCAAAATAATCATTAAGGTGTGTGGCGACGTGGAATAAACGTCCACCGATAATTCCAAAAGGAACAGCCCAGATAGCAATGTCAATTGCAAGTCCGGCTTCCATTCCTCTGGCTTTCATTCGCCCAGCGGTAACAACTGTCGCAACAACAATACCTGCGAGTATGAACAGTGCATAGTAGTGAACAGTTATTGGACCGAGCGTGAAACTCGATACTGTCGGTGATGGAATTGAATAGAAAACTGACATGGTTACATACCGCCCTTGAGTTGTTTTACAGTCTTACGTAGCTCTGCAATCCCACCGTCACGGTAGGCCCTAATGAAAACGCTTCCCACGATAGCCCCATCAGCGTAAGAGTTTACTTCAGAGACTTGATCTGCAGTTGATATTCCGATACCCACACAGACAGGTACCTGAGTGTGAGTGTCTCGAACACCGGAAACAACTCCTCGTGCTTTAGCGTCGAGGTCTTCCCTAGCCCCAGTTATACCCATTGTGGAAACTGCGTAAATGAATCCTCTGCTCAACTTGCCTACTTGCTCGAGGCGTTTCTGAGATGAAGAAGGTGTGGCCATGAATACTCTGTCAAGCTCTAGCTGGTCTGAAAAATCTAGCCAGTCAGCAGCTTCATCAGGAATCAAATCAGGTGTTATTAGTCCTGCTCCACCGGCGGCTTTAAGGTCTTTTGCAAATCTCTCGACTCCGTACTGCATAATCGGATTCCAGTAGCTCATAACTAAGACAGGTGTATCGACCCGAGAGGTAATTTCCTTAACCATGTTGAAGAACATGCTCAGTTTGAAGCCGTTAGTCAAAGCTTGCTCGGTCGCAACTTGAATCACTAGACCGTCCATAACTGGGTCACTATATGGAACACCAAGTTCTAGAATATCGATTCCTGATTCGCACATGGCAACGCATGCTTCAACAGAATCTGCAACCGTTGGGTAGCCAGCTGGGAAGTATCCAATGAGAGCAGGTTCGCCCTTCTTGGCTAGATCGTGCAGAAGCTCTTCAGTTCTACTCATGATTTACTCCAGGAATCCAAAGTATTTACCGACAGTTTCCATGTCTTTATCACCACGACCACTTAGGTTCAATAGCACCGAAGAACCAGCAGGCAGAGTATGGCCATACTTGATTACGCCAGCCAGAGCATGAGAGGTTTCGATTGCTGGAATAATTCCCTCGGTCTGTGACAGAGCTTTCAACGCTTGCATAGCTTCGTCATCACTTATTCCGAAGTACTGGGCTCTATTCAAATCCTTCAACCATGAATGCTCAGGGCCAACGCCAGGGTAATCAAGGCCTGCAGAGATCGAGTGGCTTTCTACTGTTTGTCCATCTTCGTCTTGCAACATGTAACTCTTGGCTCCGTGCAGAACCCCAACTTTGCCTTTGTTCAGAGTAGCCGCATGACGCATGGTGTCCATTCCATCACCAGCAGCTTCGAAACCCCATAGAGCAACATCTTCATCATCTAGGAATGCGTGGAACAAGCCAATCGCGTTTGAGCCTCCACCTACACATGCAGTTACTACATCTGGAAGGAAGCCGAAGTCATCAAGCATCTGCTGGCGGGCCTCGCGTCCGATCACAGAGTGAAAGTCTCTAACGATTGTTGGGAATGGGTGCGGCCCTGCTACTGTGCCAAGAAGATAGTGAGTGTCATCTACGTTGGCAACCCAATCGCGCAATGCCTCGTTGATTGCATCCTTTAGAGTTCTTGAACCTGTTGTCACAGGAACAACTTCAGCTCCCAGTAACTTCATTCTTGCTACGTTTAGTGCTTGTCTTTGAGTATCAACTTCACCCATGTAAACAACACACTCAAGACCGAATAACGCGGCTGCTGTTGCACTGGCTACTCCATGCTGACCTGCTCCGGTTTCAGCAATAATCCTCTTCTTACCCATACGTTTAGCAAGTAGTGCTTGACCGATAACGTTGTTAATCTTGTGCGAGCCTGTGTGATTTAGATCTTCACGCTTTAGCAGCACGCGTATGTCGCCGGCAAGTGCTGCAAACTTAGGAACCTCTGTGATGATTGATGGTCTACCTACATATGTCTTGTTGAGTTCATCTAACTCGAGGGCAAACGTAGGGTCTGCCTTCGCCAGAGCGTAAGTCTCTTCCAACTGGTCCAGAGCGGCAATAAGGGATTCAGGCACGAAGCGGCCTCCATACTCTCCAAAGTATGGGCCATCTTGCGCTTTAAGCGAGATCTTGTCTGTCATCTTCTAAAGTCTAATCTTTGGAACTGATGTGAACTGCTCCAAAAGTGATTGCGCATCGCCTATAACTAGGGCTTCACCAACAAGGACCATGTCAGCACCTGAGTTTGCATAGGCCTTGACGTCGGCTTCGTTACGAACAGCTGACTCCGCTACTGCAATGCAGTCGGCTGGAAGTGCGACAGCCAGGGTCTGGAAAAGCTCTCGGTCTGTTTCAAAAGTGGACAGATCCCTCGCGTTTATGCCTATCAATTTGGCGCCAACATCTATAGCCCTCGATACTTCGTCAGCGTTATGAGTTTCGACAAAAGGTGTCATTCCAAAGCTCTCGACAAAACGAGTTAGATGTTCGAGATCCTTCTGCTCAAGGCCTGCAACTATTAGCAGTACTAGATCTGCTCCATAAGCCCTAGCTTCAAGAACCTGTTGCTCAAGTGCTACAAAGTCCTTACGAAGGATAGGGATAGACACTGCACTTCGAACATTTGCCAAATCCTCTAAAGTTCCCTTGAACTTGCGACCTTCGGTGAGCACACTTATTGCGGAAGCTCCACTTGCTTCGTAAATTTTTGCTAAACCTGCAGCGTCTGGAATCTCAGCGAGATCACCTTTAGATGGACTTGCACGTTTGATCTCTGCGATGACTTGAATGTTGTCGCCTGAATCAAAGCTGGCTAGAGCATTGATTGGCGGAAGTGCAGATGCGATCAATCTTTCTAAGTCAGGTATGGAGACGGAATCCAAACGGGCGTGAGCATCAGCGATAGCGCCAGCGTAGAGATCCTTGAGCATTACTTCTTAGAGGATGTGGCTCGGTCGACGCCGTAACCTAGCTTGGACAACACTGGGCCCAATGGAATTGCAAGAACTGTGAGTACGGTGCCGACAGCAACTAGAGTTCCATCTGGAATGACGACACCTAAGGTGCCCAGCGTAACGCCAATAGTTGCTGTGATTACTGCAGACCATGCTGCAATTGAATGACCGTGACCTGGTTCGTTTTCGTGATTACTCATTTGATGCCTCTCCTAATTCAATCTTAACAACAGTTGTTCACTGGTCAGAACATTCATGCTTACCTATTGCCAAAAAGTGCATTTGCTTGGTCTATTGACGCAAGCACAGCTGACATCTTGGCTAGAGTTTCCTGATACTCCGACTCTGGCACTGAATCTAAGACGATGCCCGCTCCAGCTTGGACTCTTGCTACGCCATCCCTAATAAAAGCAGTTCTGATTGCAATGGCTAAGTCAGCATTACCTTCAAAGTCAAGATAGCCAACTACCCCACCGAATATGCCTCTGTTGGAATTTTCAAGATCGTTGATAATCTCGAGAGCTCGCGGCTTAGGTGCTCCAGAAAGCGTTCCAGCGGGGAAAGTCGCTTTGAAAACATCCACAGAAGTATTCCCCGCTGCTAAATCACCTTCAACCGTGGATACCAAGTGCATGATGTGACTAAATTTCTCTATCTTCATGAACTGGGTGACGGTGACAGAAGACGGTTCACAAACTTTAAGTAGGTCGTTTCTGGCTAGGTCAACCAGCATTAGATGCTCGGCCCGCTCTTTCTGATCTGCAAGTAGCGAATCAGCAAACTGCTCATCCTGAACTTGGCTTTCGCCTCTTGGTCTTGAGCCCGCAATTGGATGCATAACGACCTTAGTCCCGGATACTTTGACTAGGGCCTCGGGCGAAGAACCAACAACTGCATATTCGCCATGGGAGTCCGAGTAGTTGAGTAGATACATGTAAGGAGAAGGATTCAAAGCTCTGAGCACGCGATACACATCAATAGGCCGAGCTTGAACTTCCACATCTATGCGCTGAGACAAGACCACTTGGAAAACGTCACCTAGTCTTACGTGCTTCTTTGCAGTCTCGACGACATCAAGGAATTCTGAATGAGATGTTCTTGATTTACGCTCAAGCATATTTTGTCCAGTAGCCGCCGAAAGAGTCTGCTTTGTTGGCTCGGCGAGCGAAGTTTGAAGTTCTAGAATCCTGTCAATAGCAGCGTCATAAGAGACTGAATAATCGGAACTGTTGTCACAGTAAACGTTAGACACTATGAGCACACTGCTTGTCTTGTGATCAAGAACAATAATGTCCCGAACCATCTCAAGGTGAATCTTAGGTCGGTTGTAATCAAGTTCTGGAGCAACCGCAAGGTTCTCAATATCACGAATTACATCCCAGGAGAATAATCCAACAAGTCCTGAAGTCAGTGGTGGCAAGTTGTCCATAGGCATTGTGTTCCATGAGGATTGAACAAGCCTCAATGCATCAAGCGGTTTGCTGGGTAGCATGCCCCCGTCTGGAAGAGCAAGTTCGATACCGTTGACAATAAAGTCTTCATCAGTTTCGATGAAGCTCGCCCGACTAGAAACACCTATAAAGCTATATCTAGACCAAACCCCTTGCTCAGCAGACTCTAAAAGAAATGTGCCTGATCGGCCTGAAGAAAGCTTCTCGTATATTCCAACAGGAGTGTCGTTTCCCCCGAAAAGAGTTAGGAAAACTGGAACTACTTGTCCAAGTTTTGCCGTCGCTAGAAAGTCCTCTTTAGAAATGTTGAAGTTAGTCATTGCTGATGACCTCCGAACCAAATTCGATTCGCTGGGTATCAAAGCATGATTCTGTACCGTTGTGGCAGCTTGGGCCAGCTGGTTTAGCTAACACCAGAATTGAATCTGAATCGCAATCAAACTCCATGGCTCTAACATTCAGGATGTTTCCTGAAGTTTCACCCTTCTTCCAAATCTCGTTTCTAGATCTTGACCAGAAATGACAAAGACCAGTGGACTTGGTTAGGTCGAATGCTTGTCTGTTCATGTAAGCAAGCATAAGAACTCTGCCAGTGTCAGCATTCTGAACAATGGCTGGAATTAGCTCGTTCTTCTCGAAGTCAGGTTTCAGCATCAGGCTACAGTCTAACTTTGACGCCTTGATTATCGAGAGCTGCCTTTACATCTCCTATGGTTAGAGCACCACTGTGGAATACCGATGCAGCTAGAACGGCATTGGCCCCTGACTGCACTGCAGCTAAGAAATCATCTGCTGTGCCAGCCCCACCACTAGCGATTAGGGGTAGAGCTGAAACTTCTCTCACAGCTCTGATCAACTCAGTATTGAAGCCTGATTTTGTGCCGTCAGTGTCGACGCTGTTTATAAGTAGCTCCCCTATTCCCCTGTGCTGATTGGCTGTAATCCATTGAATGGCGTCTACCCCTGTGAACTTAGTGCCACCATGTGTTGTTAGAGAGTATCCGGATGGAGCGTCCTGGTCTTGAATTACGTCTAGGGATACAACAACAATCTGATTACCGTACCGAGCGGCTATCTCACTAATCAGCTCGGGGTTAGTAATGCTTGATGAACCGATGCTGATTTTATCTGCACCCGCCTCGAGATAACTCGAAACATCTGAGAGTTTAGAAATACCTCCACCAACAGTAAGTGGAATGAAGATGCTCTCTGCTGTTCTAGTTATGACCTCCAGCATGGCAACTCGTCCTTCAATGCTGGCTGAAACGTCCAAGAAAGTGATTTCGTCAGCACCTGCTTCGTAGTAGAGCTTGGCCAGTTCTACTGGATCACCAATGTCTTGCAAGCCCTTGAACTGGACTCCCTTGACTACCCTGCCGTCTTTGACGTCGAGACAAGGAATGATTCTGATTGAGAGAGTCATTACTAGATTCGTGCTGCGTGAATCGC
>JBMOFL010000002.1:0-56284 GCA_049314335.1 Rhodoluna sp.
TCGGTCAAGTAACTCCATGGAACTATCCACTAAACATGGCTACCTGGAAATTTGCTCCAGCAATTGCTGCTGGTAACACAATTGTTCTAAAGCCATCGGATACAACACCTGCTTCAACTCTGTTGCTTGCAGAAATCGCAAGCGAATTCTTACCAGCAGGTGTCTTCAACGTTGTTACAGGAAACCGTGACACAGGTCGCGCGATGATTGAGCATGAAACTCCTCAGATGGTTTCAATTACCGGTTCAGTGCGTGCTGGTATGGAAGTTGCTAAGAGTGCAGCGCTTGACCTAAAGCGTGTTCACCTTGAACTTGGTGGAAAAGCTCCTGTAATTGTTTTTGCTGATGCAGACCTACACAAGGCAGCAGCTCAGATTGTTGTTGCAGGTTTCTTCAACGCGGGTCAAGACTGCACAGCAGCAACTCGTATCTTGGTTCACGAGAGTGTTCACGATGAATTTGTTGCCATTCTTACTGCAGAAGTAAAGGCAAATGCCATCACTGGAGACCCGAGCAGAGATGACATCCTGTTTGGTCCGGTAAACAACGTCAACCAGTTGGCTCAAGTAACTGGTTTTATCGACCGGCTACCAGATCACGCATCGATAGCTATCGGTGGTAAGGCTATCGCTGGAGCAGGTTACTTCCACGAGGCAACAGTACTAACTGGTTTGAAGCAAACCGATGAGCACATCCAAAAAGAAATCTTCGGTCCTGTTGTAACAGTTCAGAGCTTCAAAGATGACGCAGAAGCCATGCGTTGGGCTAACGATGTGAAGTATGGCCTGGCTTCATCCGTTTGGACCAGCAACCACACCAGAGCTATGCGCTTTGCCAAGGGCTTGAACTTCGGTTGCGTCTGGATCAACACTCACATCCCGCTAGCTGCTGAAATGCCTCACGGTGGTTTCCGTCACTCCGGTTACGGTAAAGACCTTTCGATGTATGGTTTCGAAGATTACACCCGCATCAAGCACGTCATGAGCTACATCGGAGACTAGTCTCTAAAAACTTATTGCCCGTTATCCACTTAAGGATGACGGGCATTAGTTTTATCCGTGGATTAAGACAACATCTATCTATGCGTTGGTTTGCGTTGATACCTGGTTTACTCCTTGGAATAGTCATGGCAATGGTCACGGGTATGTGGCAGTTTGCATTATTCACGTTTGTCAGTGTTTTATCTGCAGCACTAACCATGGCTCTAATGCGCAAAAAGAAGAGAGAACCAGATCTTGACTTTAGTGACCAACCACTCTGGGTTTCCTCTTCAGCTCTTGCAATAGGGGATAAGTTATTGCCCAAGTCGGGTTGGTTCTTCAAAGAACAATACAGTGATGTTTTCTTCGACCACTTCACAAGGCTTGCGGCAGATCGTGAGGTAACCCATAGAACCAAGGAACTCGAAGCTACTTTTTATCAAGCGCGAAGACCGGGGATTTTGCCCTTCTGGGCAGGCGTGTCAGATTCTAATAACTTGGAATTTGATTTAGTAACCGATGGGCCACACTGCCTGATCGTTGGTTCAACTGGGTCCGGAAAGAGCGAGTTTCTGAAGCTAATTACCTCATCACTTCTTGCTGGTGTGAAGGCTGGTTCATTACAGCTGGTCTTGGTTGACTTCAAGGGTGGCGCTGCCTTGCGAGGCTTGAACGACCACCCATCGTCACTAACCATGGTTACTGACCTGGACGAGGGTAGGCATGAGAGATTCTGGCTCTATCTGGCAGGTGAACTGAAGAGAAGAGAACGTATCTTGGCTGAGGCTAGTGTCTCAGCGATAGATGCGATGCCAAATCTCGCCAGACTTCTAGTGTTAGCTGATGAACTTCCTGCGATTATCAGCTCACATCCTCAAGCAATTGGCACTCTGGATTCCATAGCAGCAAGAGGTAGGTCTTTAGGTGTGCACCTAATTGCAACAAGCCAATCTCTTTCAGGCATCCCAAGAGCATTGATAACTAATCTGACCATGCGATTTGCTTTGGGCTCTATCGATCCAGGTGACCTCATGTCATTACTACCAAGTATCAGATCTGGTACTCCTAGCAATTCTCGAGCGATTGCAATTTGGGGTAGTAACACATGTTCTTTTGACTTCCCGATGTCTAAATCAATTCCAAATCTTGGCGAGGATAAGACCTTCCCTGAATTAGTCAAAGGCTGGTCCCATGGATTGCCACTAGTGTTAACAGCTGAAAAAGGGCTATTGGGGGTATTTGATGTTCCTAGTCAACATCGCTTTGAGAATCTTTACTTTGAAGATCTAAATGGATCATCTGTTCTAGTAGTTGGGGCTATTGGTTCGGGTAAGAGCACCTTCTGCCAAACTGCTCAATGCTGGCCTGACGCAATTGTCTTGGACTGCCCAACGATTGAAGAACTGGAGAAGGCTTTTCAACAGGGAAGACAAATATTTTGCGCGATGTCGAGTTCTTTTCTAATGCCTCTATCGATGCAGCGAAAATTCGAGAGCATCATCTATTTGCGTCAAGGAAATTTAGATCAGCATATTGCAGCAGGACTACCCAAAAATCAGTGGAGTGAAAAGCTGCCACCGGGTCGCGGCTGGTTCAAGAATCTTTCGATTCAGTTGGCTATGCCAGCACCTTTGCTGAGTCAACAAACTCCAGCCCGTGAGCATCAGCTACAGGCTGGCTAACTAGGGAACCGTCGTGAGTGTTTAGTCCTAGCGCTAGCGAACTATCCTGCTGGCAGGCGGCCAACCAGCCCTTGTTAGCCAACGCTTTGGCGTAACTCAGGGTTGCGTTGGTTAGAGCATAGGTTGAGGTGTGAGCAACTGCACCTGGCATATTCGCTACACAATAGAAAACTGAGTTATGCACCTTGAATGTAGGGTCTGCATGTGTGGTTGGCTTTGAGTCTTCGAAACAACCGCCCTGATCGATTGCGATATCAACAAGCACTGATCCTGGCTTCATCTTCTTGACCAAAGCGTTAGTGACAAGTTTCGGAGCCTTAGCGCCAGGAATTAGAACCGAACCAATTACTAGATCAGCTTCGGTGACGGCTCTATCAATTTCGAAGCTGTTGCTGGCAAGAGTTCTAAGTCTTCCAGCGTAAAGGGCATCAAGTTCTCTAAGTCGGTTGATGTTGGTGTCGAGAACAGTAACCTCTGCTCCTAGACCTACTGCCATTGCTATTGCATTAGTGCCGGCAACTCCGCCACCTAGAACAACTACCTTGGCAGGTCTTGTGCCTGGCACTCCACCTAGAAGGATTCCGTGACCTCCGTTTTGAGCAAACAGTGTTTGAGCTCCGACTAGAGCTGAAAGCCTGCCCGCAACTTCACTCATTGGTGCTAGTAGAGGTAGTTGCTTGTTTGGGGTCTGCACGGTCTCGTAGGCAATTGAAGTTACCTTTTTGGCAACTAGCTCTTTAGTGAGTTCAAGATCTGCCGCTAAGTGAAGGAAGGTAAAGAGAACCAGACCTGGGCGAAGGTAGCCATACTCGCTGGCAATCGGCTCCTTGACCTTGAGAACCATGTCTGCTTGAGTCCAAGTTGACTGGGCGTCAGGCAAGATGGTGGCTCCCGCAGATGAATAGTCATCGTCTGAGATGCTTGAGCCTTTGCCTGCTCCTGATTGAATGAAAACTTCGTGGCCTGAGGCTACGAGTTCATGAACTCCCGCTGGGGTAATTGCAACGCGGAATTCGTTATTTTTGATCTCTGTGGGGACAGCGATCTTCATGATTCTCCTCTGGGTTAGCGCTACATTGCCCTAACCAATTCCAAGAGTACCAAAAGATTTGGCGGTCTATGGGTGAGAGTTGCGGCGGTGGGCCATCAAATTTCAACCTAAGTATTTGGGGGTTTTGGTCACGAAATACCTTGATGTGTGGCATTATTTTAAACAATGCGTTCTTTCGCGCAGTCGGTGCCCACTGGCCGTCTGACGGCCCTTTTCACAAAAGGAGCAAAAGGTTATGAACCAAAACCTTCCAGAAGATCCACAACTACGCGAAATGGTCAAAGCTGCTTTGGCCCACAAAGTCACCCGCCGTGCTGTTCTAGGTGGTGCGGTTGCTACTTCAGCGGCTGCATTGCTAGCAGCTTGTGCACCTGGGGATAAGCCTTCGCTTACTCCAGCTACAGACGTCAGTGATTCAGACCCAACTCTTATCTGGAGCAACTGGTCACTTTATGTAGACATTGACGATGAGGGCAACTACCCAACTCTAGAAAAGTTCAAGAGCGAAACTGGTATCACTGTTACCTACCGTGAAGACTTCGATGACAACGACTCTTACTTTGGAAAAGTTAAGGACCAGCTAGCACTGGGGCAAGACATCGGTGCCGACATCACATGCCCAACCTCTTGGATGGCTGCAAGATGGATCAACGCAGGTTACGTACAAACTTTTGACGATGCAAATTTGCCTAACAAGGCAAATGTTCAGCCTGCTTACCTAGGCGAATCATATGACCCGGAAAGAACCATGTCACTTCCTTACCAGGGTATTCTTGCCGGTTTTGCTTTCGACAAGCAGGCTTACAAAGATGCAACTGGAAAAGAAGCTCCTGCAGTTATCGAAGACCTATGGGATCCAGCATTGAAGGGACGCATCGGTGTTCTAAGCGAAATGCGCGACACTGTTGGAATTGTTTTGATGTCTCAGGGTATTGCTATCGGTGATGCAAACAGCCTTACCGAAGATGCATTCATGAGTGCAATTGATGTCATTAGCCAGAAGGTTACCGAAGGTCAGATTGCTCGCATTAAGGGAAACAGCTACAAGGATGACCTAGTTAACGGTGACACCATTGCAGCTATCGCTTGGTCAGGTGACATCATTCAGTTGAACGCAGAAGCAGGTTACGACCGCTTCGGTTTCGTTCTTCCTGAATCAGGTGGAACTATCTCTGCAGACTGTTTCGTTATTCCTATGGGTGCAACCCACAAGAAGAACGCTGAGAAGCTAATGAACTTCTACTACGACCCGTACAACGCTGCTGTTCTTGCAGCCTACGTAAACTACATCACACCTGTAGTTGGAGCTAAGGAAGAAGCAATCAAGCTTGATCCAGCACTTGCTGAAAACCAGCTGATTTTCCCTAGCGAGGAGTTCCTCTCTCTAACCCAAGGCTTTAGAGCACTAGATTCAAAAGAAGAGCAAGCATTCACTAAGGCATTCCAAAAAGTTAAACTAGGCGCGTAGTGGCAAAGGAATTCGTTGCCCGCGGAGCTGACTTAGAACTTAAGAAGATTCGCAAAGAGTTTCCTGGTTTTACTGCAATTGAAGAACTTGATTTACATGTTCCAGCAGGGGAGTTTTTTGCTCTGCTTGGACCTTCAGGTTGCGGTAAGACCACGACTCTTCGACTAGTTGCTGGTTTAGAGACACCTACCTCTGGACAGATTTTCATTGGTGGCGAAGACGAATCAGATAAAAAGCCACATGAGCGTCCAGTCAACACGGTCTTCCAGTCCTATGCACTATTCCCGCACATGAACGTTTTAGAGAACGTCGCCTTTGGTCTGCGCCAAAGAAAAGTGGATGAGCCTTTGGTCAAAGCCAAAGAAGCT
Source organism: Rhodoluna sp. (assembly GCA_049314335.1). Lineage (GTDB taxonomy): Bacteria > Actinomycetota > Actinomycetes > Actinomycetales > Microbacteriaceae > Rhodoluna. The sequence continues at coordinate 5,550 of JBMOFL010000002.1, forward strand.
TTGAACTTAGTTCAACTAGCTCATCTAGCAGATCGCAAACCACAGCAACTATCCGGTGGTCAGCAGCAACGTGTGGCTTTGGCTAGAGCTTTAGTTAACCGACCTTCTCTACTTCTATTGGATGAGCCTCTAGGTGCGCTGGATCTCAAGCTTCGTCGTGAGATGCAAATTGAGCTCAAGGCTATCCAGATGGAAGTTGGTCTTACCTTCCTGCACGTAACTCACGACCAAGAAGAAGCTATGGACATGGCTGACACTGTTGCGGTTATGAACAAGGGTCGTATTGAGCAGATGGGTGCCCCAGAAGCTCTCTATGACAGACCAAAGACTGTTTTCGTTTCTAAGTTCTTGGGGCAGTCAAACCTTTTGGTTGGTGAAGTTAGTTCTTCTTCGGCAAACTCTTTGAGTATCGAAGTTGCAGGTAACCAGATTTCTGTGCCAAAGGCTAGAGCTGAAAAGCACACTGGAAAGATTGCAATTGGTTTTAGACCAGAGAAGGCAACTTTCACAAGTAAGAAGCCAACTGCCAACTCTGCGATGAACGTAATGGGCCCTGGTGAAATCATTGACATTAGATTCACCGGTGTTAGCAACCAGTACCTAATTGAAGTTCCTGAGTTGGGTAACATCACAGTCTTCGCTCAGAACATCGGCAAGTCTCCAGTTACTGAGTTAGGTGAAAAGGTTTGGATCTCTTGGTCGGTTGAGCACTCCTTCGGTTTGTCTGATCTTCCAAGCACAGGCGAAGTGGTCTAGCGAACATGGCTTTCGCTGCATTCAGTTCAAACAAGCCAGCTGGTAATTCAAAACCTAGCAAAACGGGCAAGGTAGTTATTCTGCTGCTTGCACCGGGGCTTGCTTATCTGGGAGCGTTCTTTCTAACTCCGCTTATTGCGCTAATCATGGTTTCACTTCAAGCCCAAGATCCTATGGGTGGTATTGGTGACTACATTCCAGCCTTTGAAATAAACAACTACTTGCTTGTCATCTCAGAGTATTTCCCACACATGATGAGATCTTTTGGCTACGCATTGATTGCCACAATTCTTGCTCTTGTCATTTCTTATCCACTTGCTTACTTCATCGGAGTCAAGGCTCGTCCTTACCCAATGTTGCAGAAGTTGATGCTAACTCTGGTTATCGCACCATTCTTTATTTCGTTCTTGCTTAGAACTTTGGCCTGGAAGCAGATCTTCTCAAACGAGTCATGGATTGTGACAACATTGCAGCAGCTTGGGCTTTTGGATGGAGATCAGTATCTGGTTGGAACACCATTCATGGTTATCTTTGGTTTGACCTATAACTTCATTCCATTTATGACTTTGCCGCTATACACCTCGTTAGAAAGATTAGACACTCGATACCTTGAAGCAGGTTCAGACCTATACGCTTCACCTTCAAAGGTGTTTAGAAAAGTAACCATTCCACTTTCAATGCCTGGCATCATTTCGGGAACTTTATTGACTTTTATCCCGATAGCAGGTGACTACATCAATGCCTCGGGAGATTTCCTTGGATCTAGCTCCACCGCGATGCTCGGTAACGTGATTGAAGCTAACTATCTGCAGATTAATGATTACCCTGCTGCATCTGCGATGTCAGTTCTTTTGATGGGTGCAATTCTTATCTTGGTTGCCGGATATGTGAAGAAGTCTGGAACGGAGGACCTACTCTAATGAAATTTAGCCTAGGTAAATACACGTTCCCTTTGTATGCAACGCTTGCATTCATCTATCTACTTATTCCGATTTTTTATACATTCGTTTTTAGCTTCAACGACTCCTTGAAGACCAACTTGATTTGGCGCGGTTTTACGTTTGATAAGTGGACCAATGTTTGTGATCGCGAAGGTGTTTGTGAAGCGTTCGGTAACTCCGTATTGATCGGTGTTGTTTCAACTGTTGTGGCAACAGCTCTTGGCACAATGATTGCCATTGCTTTGGTACGTTACCGCTTCAAGTTCAGACGTTCAACCAACCTTCTGTTGTTCTTACCTATGGCAACCCCTGAAGTTGTTCTAGGTGCTGGTCTTGCCTCACAGTTCTTCAACCTGGGGGTCGAGAAGGGTATCGGAACCATCATCTTGGGCCACGTGGTCTTTTGCCTATCATTTGTTGTTGTAACAGTGAAGGCAAGAGTAGCTAGCCTTGACCCAGTTCTTGAAGAAGCTGGTAAAGATCTCTACGCCAACCCTAGACAGGTGTTCTGGAAGATAACCTTCCCGCTTTTGCTTCCTGGTATCGCAGCAGCAGCGCTACTCTCTTTTGCTCTTAGCTTTGATGATTTCATCATCACCAACTTCAATGCTGGTGCCGATATGACTTTCCCTCGCTATGTGTTTACCGCAGCAGCAAGAGGTGTTCCAGCTGAGGCAAACGTAATTGGTAGCGCAGTCTTTATCGCTGCAATCCTTTTGGTGCTAGTCACTCAAATCAACGGCGAGCGCAAGCGTCGTAGTCTTCTAAAAAAGCACTAAGCGAAAAGCGAGATTAGAGCCTCTTCGAAGTGAGCTCGGTGTCTTTCAACATCCTCAATTGTGTGAGCAGGTGACATCAAAGCCATGTTGTGGAAAGGTGTCATCAAGATTCCACGGTTCAAGGCGTGAATGTGAAGATACTGCTGAAGTTCAAAGTCATCAGCATCGGCTGCTTCTCTACCGTTACTAGGAGCTTCTGCTCTGAATGAGTATTCAGCGCGGCAACCTAGTTGGCTTACCTGCCAAGGAGCACCATACTTTGTGATCAGGTCTTGAACGTTCTTAGTCCAAACATCGCAAAGTGCTTCCATGGACTTGAAAGCCTCAGGAGTTAGAACCTTGGTCAGAGTTGTTGCAATAGCAGCCATTGACAAAGCGTTACCGGCTAGTGTTCCACCAACACCACCAACATCTATGTGCTCAAGGTGCAAACTCTGCTGAATCCTTGCAGTCAGTTCTGCACTCATACCAAAAGCTCCTGCAGGAATACCTGCACCAATGGTTTTACCTAGAACTACCGCATCAGGATGCAGGTGTCTGCGCGCAGTCATTCCGCCAAGACCTTCACTTAGAGTGTGGGTCTCATCGTGAATCAGAATAACTTCGTACTTAGTACAAAGTTCTCTAAGGCCTTCAAGGTAACCAGGCTCTGGCAACACGATACCGATGTTGGTCATCGCAGGTTCAATCAGCATGGCTGCTACTTCGCCGGTAGCGAATGCCGCTTCAGCAGCATCTAAGTCGTTGAACGGCACGACGATAGTTGTTTCACTTGGGTCAACCTGAGGACCAATGTTGTTTTCACGACTTATGGTCTTCCCGTGATCATCTAGGACAGCAAAGGTTTCATCAACTGTTCCGTGATAGCAGTAATCGTGAACAACTACCTTATGCTTGCCTGACACGTGTCTTGCGTATCGCAAGATGTGACGGTTGGCATCGGTAGCGGTGAGGGTGAATTGCCATTTTGGCATACCAAATCTATCTGCCAAGGTTTGAGCTGAGATGGCCGCATCAGCTGTAGGCAGCATCAAGGTGATTCCCTTGTTTAGTTGATCGGCAATTGCTTTTACTGAAGCATCAGGGGAGTGACCAACCATTGCACCTGTGTCACCAAGGCAGAAGTCAACATACTCAATGCCATCAACGTCAGTGAATCTGGAACCCTTAGCGTGGGAGACGTATACAGGGTGAGGGCCTGGCCACTTAGACATCCAAGACATTGGTACTCCACCCATTAGGGCTTTCTGGGCACTGTCATGCAGTTTTGCTGATTCGGGATGCTTCGTTACAAAGAGAGCCACCTCATCTGCAAATAGTTGGGCTAGTTTTTCTCTGTTTGCATATGAGTGCATTTGAATCGTCCTGATTCTGTTTATAGTTTGGCGATACCGGCTTCAACAACATCAAGTGCATCGTTGATTAGTTCATCGCTGATCGCAAGTGATGGTAGGAATCTAATTACGTTTCCGAAGGTTCCCGCGTTCAAGATGACAACACCGTTTTGATGTGAATGCTTGACTACAGAATCAACAGCAGCAGAGTTTGGCTCTCTAGTGCCTGGGTTTACAAACTCAATAGCCAACATGGCTCCACGTCCACGAATATCACCAATGACCGGGTATTTGGCTTTCATTTCTAGAAGTCGAGGCATCATTACAGCTTCAATGTGCTGTGCCTTCTCTAGAACACCGCCGGCTTCAATCTGCTTGAGAACCGAGATAGCAGCAGCTGCTGCAACAGGGTTACCTCCGAAGGTTCCACCAATTCCACCTGGGTGAGATGAGTCCATGATCTCTGCTCGACCAACAACGGCTGAGATAGGCATACCACCGGCGATACCTTTAGCAACAGTCATGAGATCTGGTTCAAAACCTTCTTCGTGGTTAGTTGCGAACCACTTACCAGTTCTTGCAATACCAGCTTGAACTTCATCAGCAACAAGAACAATTCCATTGGCGTGAGTCCAAGCACTTAGGGTTTTTAGGAAACCAGGAGCTGGAACGATGAAACCACCTTCACCTTGAATAGGTTCAATGACAACTGCAGCAAAGTTTTTTGCTCCAATACGCTTTTCCATGTAGTTGATGGCACGAGTAGCAGCTTCTTCTCCAGTCATGCCCTCAGGGTCATGGAAAGGGTAAGACATTGGAACGTGGGTAACGCTTCCTGCAAACGGACCGAAGCCGTCTGCATAAGGCATGTTCTTGAAGTTCATGGCCATAGTTAGGTTAGTTCTACCGTGGTAGCCGTGGTCAAATACAGCAATTTCATTGCGCTTAGTAAATTTACGAGCCAACTTGATGGCGTTCTCAACGGCTTCTGCACCTGAGTTGAACAATGCTGAGCGCTTGACGAAGTTACCAGGCATGTTTCTGTTCAAGATTTCACATACCTGAACATAAGGCATGTATGGGGTGACAGTGAAAAGCGTGTGGGTTAGTTTGGCAACCTGTTCTGAAACTGCTGCAACTACACCTGCATCGGTGTGACCGATTGTTGTAACACCAATACCTGATCCCATGTCGATGTACTGATTGCCATCAACATCAACCAAGATAGCTCCGTGAGCTGACTCCATGTATGCAGGAAGTGTTGTGCCAACACCGTGACCTACGTGCTCTAGGCGATGTTGATGTAGGGCCTGAGATTTAGGTCCTGGGATGGCAGTTACTAGGTGTCTTTTTTGTTCAATCGTCATGCCATAATTCTACGCCTGCCTGATTTATCTTGCCAGAAGGCCTAACTGGCAGAGTTTAACTGGGTTGATGGCAAGATGGAGATATGAAAAAGATAATCATCCTAGGAAGTACGGGTTCCATTGGTACTCAGGCACTAGAGATTATCGAAGCCAACCCAGATAAATTCCTTGTTGTTGGTTTGGCAGGTAACACGAACAAAGACCTATTGGCTGAACAAGGCCGCAAGTTCTCAGTTCCTGAAAATAACGTTGTTGTTGGTGCGGTGGCGGCAACTGAGCTTGTTGAAAACACTGAGGCAGATGTTGTAATCAATGGAATAACTGGTTCTATTGGTCTGGCTCCTACCTTAGCTACTTTGAGAACCGGCAAGCGTCTGGCTTTAGCCAATAAAGAATCCTTGATAGTTGGTGGAAGGCTAGTTACCGAAGCAGCAGCACCAGGACAGATCGTGCCGGTTGATTCAGAGCACTCAGCTCTGGCCCAATGCCTTCTTGCTGGTAGTGACAAAGAAGTCGCAAAGCTTATTTTGACCGCATCCGGCGGCCCTTTCAGGGGCTTTACTGCTGAACAACTTAAGGCTGTAACACCCGAGCAAGCACTAAAGCACCCGACTTGGACAATGGGCAGGGTAGTCACAACAAACTCAGCGACCATGGTGAACAAGGGTTTAGAAATCATTGAAGCTCATTTGCTATTCGGCATTCCATTTGAGCGTATTGATGTGAGCGTTCATCCTCAATCAGTTGTTCACTCTATGGTGAGTTTCATTGATGGCTCGATAATCGCTCAGTGCTCACCACCTGACATGAAACTTCCAATTGCTTTGGGTATGACTTGGCCAGATCGAATTGATGACGTTACACCTCCGGTTGATTTCACCAAGTCACACACCTGGACTTTTGAGCCACTAGATGAAGAAGTTTTCAAGGCAGTCAAAATAGCAAGACAGGTGGGATCAGCAGGTCTTACCTTCCCAGCTGTTTACAACGCTGCTAACGAGCAAGCTGTTGACGCATTCCACGATCGTAAAATCTCATTCCCAGAAATACTTGAAGTTATCGAAGAAGTTGTACAGCGTCACACACCTGTTTCTCAGATGACCCTCGAATCTGTTTTGGAAGCAGAACTATGGGCCAGAGAAACTGCAAATCAACTGATAGCGCAAAGAAACTAAGGGCTGAATGTCAGTCAACTTAGTTAGGTTAGTCAAATGGATTTCATAAACAATATCAGTGGTTGGCTTTTTCTTTTACTTGGCTTAGCAGTTTCAATTGCACTGCATGAGATTGGACATTTACTTCCTGCAAAAAAGTTTGGAGTAAAGGTAACCAAGTACATGGTCGGCTTTGGTCCAACACTGTTCTCTCGTAAAAGGGGAGACACCGAATATGGAATCAAGGCAATTCCATTGGGCGGATATATTCAAATGGTTGGAATGTTGCCACCAAGTCAATCTTCAACTGCCCATAAGAATCTTTGGCAGAGAATAACCGCTGGAGCTCAACCTACTGGACAAATTGAAATAGCACCTGAAGATCAGGGCAAAACTTTCTATGAACTTGCTCCGTGGAAAAAGCTAATCATCATGTTCGGTGGTCCATTCGCAAACCTACTCATCGCTCTGGTATTAGCGCTGGTCTTGTTCTCCGGTTTTGGAACCTACGAGAGAACCTCAATTGTAAGAGACATCGTTTCTTGCGTTCCATCTGATGCCAATCCAAACTGTGCAGAGACAACACCTGCTTCACCTTCAAGCAAAGCGGGGTTGTTAGCAGGCGACAAGATTATTAGTTTTGACGGCCAACCGGTAACTCGTTGGGCAGATGTTGAAGCAAAGTTAACTCAATCGGTTGGCAGAACCGTCCAATTAGTGATTGAGCGCGCTGGTGTTCAGCAAACCTTATCCATTGACCCGGTCTTGATGACTCTGGGCGGATCATCCAGGCCGTACCTAGGCGTCTATCTTGAAACTGAGCGTTTTCAACAAACCCCACTAGTTGCAATCAACCAGTTGGGTTCAATGATGGCGGCAACGGGAGCAATGATTGTTCAACTTCCGCTTCAAGCAGGCCAAGCACTTTCAGAACTAGCGCCAGGGTCTCCTCGAAGTCAAGAAGGTGCCATTTCCATTATTGGCCTCGGTCAGTATTCAGGTCAGATTGCATCTGATGCGGATATAAGTTTCGAAGACAAGATGCTGTCCCAGCTAGCTTTACTAATGTCCTTGAATGTTGCCTTATTCGTGTTCAACATGGTTCCATTAGTCCCATTAGATGGTGGCCACATCGCTGGGGCTGTTTACGAATTGGTAAAACGAGGAATATGGCGAATAAGAGGTAAGAAGTGGGAGAGGCCAGTGGACACCGGACAGATGATGCCGGTTGCTTACTTCGTCGCTGTCCTTCTTATAGTGCTCACAATTGTCCTTGTTCTCAGGGACATTTTGAATCCAGTGTCTCTCTAGGTTCAACTACCAACAACCTTTAGCCGTTTAGACTTAGCAGGAGAAGATGCCGCTAAGGCATCAGGAAGAAGCGATTTCAAGTGCCAGCAATCAATTTAGGGCTACCAAATACCCCACCGGTATTGACTCCTAGACGTAAGACTCGTCAGATCAAGGTTGGAAACGTAGGGGTAGGCAGTGACTCCCCGATATCAGTGCAGTCAATGACTACAACCCAGACCACGGACATCAATGGAACCTTACAGCAGATTGCTGAACTAACAGCTACTGGCTGCGACATTGTTCGAGTTGCTTGCCCGACTCAAGAAGATGCCGATGTTCTTCGAATCATTGCAAAGAAATCGCAGATACCTGTCATTGCAGATATTCACTTCCAACCTAAGTATGTCTTCCAAGCCATCGATGCTGGCTGTGGAGCTGTTCGCGTGAACCCTGGCAACATCCGTCAATTTGATGACAAGGTTGGCGAGATTGCCAAAGCGGCGAAGGAAGCCGGAGTTTCAATCCGTATCGGAGTAAACGCTGGTTCACTAGATCCAAGACTTCTGCAAAAGTATGGCAAGCCAACCGCGGAAGCTTTGGTTGAGTCTGCTGTTTGGGAAGCGTCCCTATTTGAAGAGCACGACTTCCATGACTTTAAGATTTCCGTTAAGCACAACGATCCTGTTGTTATGGTTCGAGCCTATGAACTTCTAGCGGAACAAGGAGACTGGCCACTTCACCTTGGAGTTACTGAAGCAGGACCTGCTTTCCAGGGAACCATTAAGTCTTCTGTGGCATTCGGCGCTTTATTGAGCAAGGGTATTGGTGACACTATTCGTGTTTCTCTTTCAGCTCCTCCGGTTGAAGAGATCAAAGTTGGAGCAAAGATTCTTGAAGCACTAAATCTTCGCCCTAGAAAGTTTGAAATTGTTTCATGCCCTTCATGTGGAAGAGCTCAGGTTGATGTTTATAAGTTGGCAGAAGATGTCACTGCTGGGCTTGAAAACATGACCGTTCCACTTCGTGTTGCAGTTATGGGTTGTGTTGTTAACGGTCCAGGTGAAGCTAGAGAAGCAGATCTTGGCGTCGCATCCGGAAACGGTAAAGGCCAGATCTTTGTTAAGGGTGAGGTCATCAAGACTGTGCCTGAGAGTGAAATTGTTGCAACTCTTATTGAGGAAGCAAATCGTTTAGCTGCCGAGATGGATCCAGCTCTAGTTGGTAGTCCTCAGGTAGTTGTAGCGAAGAAGGACTAACAATGATTCTTCGCATGTCGCAGTTGTTCCTGCGCACACTTAGAGAAGATCCCGCTGAAGCTGAAGTTGATAGCCACAAGCTTTTAGTTAGAGCTGGTTACATCAGAAGAGCAGCCCCGGGAATCTACACCTGGCTACCGCTAGGTCTTGCTGTGAAGGCTAAAGTTGAGCAGATAGTTCGTGAAGAGATGGCTGCCGCTGGAGCTCAAGAAGTGTTCTTCCCAGCCCTGCTCCCGCGTGAACCCTTTGAAGTAACTGGTCGTTGGACTGAATACGGCGATAATCTATTTCGCTTACAGGACAGGAAAAAGGCAGATTACCTGCTTGCTCCAACTCATGAAGAAATGTTTACGTTACTGGTCAAAGACCTTTACTCGAGTTATAAAGATCTACCACTCACTCTCTTTCAAATTCAAAACAAATACCGTGACGAAGCAAGACCTAGAGCTGGACTTCTTCGTGGCCGTGAATTTGTAATGAAAGATGCATACTCATTTGATGTGTCCGATGAAGGATTAGTTGCCTCTTATCAAGCACAAAGAGATGCATATGAACGAACCTTCACAAGACTTGGTATCGAATACGTCATCGTTCGTGCTGATGCCGGAGCTATGGGCGGATCAGCCTCAGAAGAATTCCTGTCACCTTCGCCAATTGGTGAAGACACTTTTGTTAGGTCAGCTGGAGGATATGCAGCCAACGTTGAGGCGGTAACAATTTCAGCGCCAGCTGAAACAAGTGTTGACGGTTTACCTCACGCTGAGATTCATTCCACTCCTGGTGCTACAACCATCAACTCCATTGTGTCATTTGCTAATGACTCGCTAGGAATGAAAGATGTCAGTTCAGCCTCAACTCTTAAGCACATAGTTCTTGCTCTCACAGATGTGAATCACAAGAGATCTTTGGTTGTGGTGGGTATTCCTGGCGATCGTGAACTAGAGATGAAGCGTGCAGAGATTGCTTTTGCAGGATATGAAGTTGAAACCGCTAACGAAGAGGACTTTGCTAAAAACCCTCAGTTGGTAAAAGGATTTATTGGGCCAGTAAAGAATGGTTCACAGTTCTTAGGTGAAAAAGCAGAAGCGAAGATTAAGTATCTTTTGGATCCTCGAATTGTCGCAGGAACATCTTGGATTGCCGGTTCAAACGAAAAAGACAAGCACACTTTCAATTTGGTAATGGGTAGGGACTTTAACTCTGATGGTGTGGCTGACTTAGCTGAGATCCGAGCTGGAGACCCAGCACCAGATGGCAGCGGACCTTTGGAGTTGGCTCGAGGAATTGAAATTGGTCACGTTTTCCAGTTGGGTAGAAAATACGCTGAAGCGTTGGACCTCAAGGTGCTTGATGAAAACGGCAAGCTAGTTACTGTCACTATGGGTTCGTACGGCATCGGTGTTACGAGAATCATCGCTGTTCTAGCTGAAGCCAATAACGATGAAAAAGGTTTGATTTGGCCAAGTGCTGTGTCACCGGTTGATATCCACGTGGTGGCCGCTGGTAAAGACGATGTCATTTATGAAACAGCAGCAAGGTTGGCTCAAGAGCTTGAAGCCAAAGGCAAATCTGTTCTCCTGGATGATCGCCTGAAGGTAAGCCCTGGCGTGAAGTTCAGCGATGCTGAGCTCCTTGGTATTCCTCAGATTGTCATCGTTGGTAAAGGGCTTGAAAATGGTGAGGTAGATCTCTGGGATAGACGCTCTGGCGACCGTCGCTCAGTCAATGTAGAATTGGCAGTGACCGAGCTCACCTAGTCTCATCTTTGTGGCTCGCATAACTTACTAGCGGCCAGGAGGCGTTTCATGGACATCGATTTAGGTGCTCTTCGACTTGTAGAGCGAGATCGAGAAATTCCTTTCAACGAACTCGTTGAAATCATCGAAGCCGCAGTTGAAGCCGCTTATCACAAGAGCGTCGGTAATAACGACCCAGCCCGAGCTGTCCTTGACCAAAAGACCGGCAAAATCGTCATTATGGTGCCAGACACCGAAGAACGTGATGACGCAGGGGACTTGATTGTCACTCTTCCTGATGGCTCAAAGGTTCCAGAAGTAGATAAAACTCCAGAAAACTTCGGTCGAATTGCAGCTAGCGCGGCTAAGCAGGTTATTGCTCAGCGCATCAGAGGAATCTCTGATGAAGGTCAGTATGGTGAGTTCAAGGCGAAAGTGGAAGAGATTGTTGCGGGTGAAATACAGCAGGGCCCTCGTTCATATATGGTTTATGTGAAGATTGGCGATGTTGAAGCAATCATGCCCCCTGAAGAGCAGGTTCCAGGCGAAGACTACTCACACGGCAAGAGAATGCGCTTTTATGTGACCAAGGTGGATAAAAACGTCAGAGGACAAGTTCAGATCAACGTTTCTAGAACCCACCCAAGCCTGATCAGAAAGCTTTTTGCCCTTGAAGTGCCTGAAATCGCTAGCGGTCAGGTTGAAATTGTTCAGGTTGCTCGAGAAGCAGGTCACCGAACCAAGATTGCAGTCAGAACATCGGTAGCGGGTCTAAACGCCAAGGGTGCCTGTATTGGTGAACTAGGTCAGCGTGTCAGAGCAGTTTCAGCTGAATTGAATGAAGAGAAGATTGACATCGTTGATTACTCAGACGATATCGCCAAGTTTGTGGCTCAAGCGCTATCTCCAGCTAAGGTTTCAGCATCATTCGTGGTGCACGAAAGCGGCTCGGCTAGGGGAGAGCACCCTAAAGTTCGTGTTCTAGTTCCTGAATACCAACTATCTCTGGCGATTGGTAAAGAAGGTCAGAACTCACGTCTAGCGAGCAAGCTAACTGGAGCCAAGATCGACATTATGGCCGATGATTTAGAGGACGAGGAATAAACACTCGAGATAGCCTGTTGACTTAAAGGCTAGAGCTTAAGGGAATGCAGGCATTAGAATGTATCCAGTTAGAACTTGTGTTGGCTGTCGCCAGCACGGCAACCGATCAGATTTGGTTCGGATAGCCAATTTTCAGGGAAACCTGAGTGTTGATACCGATAAGAAACTGCCAGGTCGTGGCTCTTGGCTTCATAAGAAAACAAAATGCCTTGAAACTGCGGTTGAGAGAAAAGCCTTTGTGCGAGCATTTCGCGGAAAAGCAGACCTTGAGCAAATAACTGATTTAGTCAAACAAATAGAACAGGCCGAAATGATGTTAGAGATCTAATGAGCACCTCGAAATGAGTTCCTCAAAGCTTTAAGCCTGCCCTGACTGGGGTGGGTCCCAGACAGGAGATATAAAGTGGCGCTACCACGCGTGTACGACATTGCCAAAGAGCTCGGTATTGAAACTGCCGAGGCACTGGCCAAACTAAACGAACTAGGCGAATACGTCAAGAGCGGTTCATCAACTATTGCCCCTCCGGTGGCAAACAAACTTAGAGCGGCATACCCAAATGCCAAGCCAAAGGAAGAAGCTCCTAAGGTCGAGAAAGCTCCGGCTAAGCCAAAGGCTACAAAAGCTGCTGCAACTGAAATAGTCGAAGAGGCTAAGCCTGCTGAGGCAGCAGCTCCTGCTGAGCCAGTAGCACCGGCTGCTCCGGTTGCTCCAGCCCCAGGTATTCCTCGTCCAGGTAACAATCCTTTTGCAGCTGCCCAGGGAATGGGTATTCCTCGTCCAATGGCAAGACCTGGTAACAATCCTTTTGCAACTAACCAAGGTATGGGTCGTCCTGTTCAATCCAATACCCGTCCAGGTGGACCTCGTCCAGCTGGTGCTGGTGGCCCATCTCGTACAGGTGGCGCACCTCGTCCAGCAGGTACCGGTGGCCCTGGTCGTCCAGGTGGATTTACACCTCGTCCAGGTGGTGCACCCGGTGGTGCTCCTGGTGGTGCACCGGGTGGAGCACCAGCTTTCGGCGCTCCAGGTGGTCGCCCAGGTGCTGGTGGTCGTGGTCGCGGTGGCGGCACAGCAGGTGCTTTTGGTAAAGGTGGATCTCGTAACTCATCTAAGGCAAGAAAGTCGAAGAGAGTAAAACGTGAAGAGTTCGAACAGCGTTCAGCTCCAAGCCTTGGTGGTGCAGTTGTTCCACGCGGTGATGGCACCACAGTAGTTCGTCTTCGTAGAGGTTCTTCTATTCAGGACTTCGCGGACAAGATTGATGCCAATGCTGGTCAGCTAATCACGGTGCTATTCCACTTAGGTCAGATGGCAACCGCTACTGCTTCATTGGATGAAGAGACTTTCCAGATTCTTGGTGAAGAGCTTGGTTACAAGCTTGAAGTTGTTTCAGCTGATGACGAAGAGCGTGAGCTATTCGATTCCTTCGGTCTAGATATCTCTACCGAGTTTGAAGAAGACGAAGATGACATGGAATACCGTGCACCTGTCGTAACTGTCATGGGTCACGTTGATCACGGTAAGACTCGTTTGCTTGACAAGATTCGTAATGCCAACGTTCAAGGTGGTGAAGCCGGTGGTATTACTCAACACATTGGTGCTTACCAGGTTCACAGCATGCACGAAGGTATCGATAGAGCCATTACCTTCATCGATACACCAGGTCACGAGGCGTTCACCGCTATGCGTGCTCGTGGTGCTCAGGTAACTGACATTGCAATCTTGGTTGTTGCAGCTGATGACGGTGTTATGCCTCAGACAGTTGAAGCGTTGAACCACGCTCAATCTGCTGGTGTCCCAATTGTTGTTGCAGTGAACAAGGTTGATAAAGAGGGAGCTAACCCTGCCAAGATTCGTCAGCAACTAACTGAATTCAACCTGGTTGCTGAAGAGTACGGTGGCGATGTTATGTTCGTTGACGTATCTGCTCTAACCGGTGCTGGTATTCAAAACCTTCTTGATGCAGTTCTTCTTACCGCTGATGCTGCACTTGATCTTCGAGCGAACCCTAACCGTGATGCACGTGGTGTTGCTATTGAAGCGAACCTTGATAAAGGTCGTGGATCGGTTGCCACAGTATTGATTCAATCTGGAACTCTAAATGTTGGAGATTCAATTGTTGCTGGTGCTGCTCATGGTCGTGTTCGTGCGATGTTTGATGAGAATGGTGACGCAGTTGAATCAGCAGGACCGTCAAGACCTGTTCAGGTTCTAGGTCTTCAGTCAGTTCCTCGTGCCGGTGACACTTTTGTTGTTACCGAAGATGAACGTCAGGCAAGACAGATTGCTGAAAAGCGTGAAGCTGCCGATAGAAATGCTCTTCTTGCTAAGACTCGTAAGCGCGTTAGCCTGGAAGACTTCACCAAGGCATTCGAAGAGGGCAAGGTTGAATCTCTCAACTTGGTCATCAAGGGTGACGTTTCTGGTGCTGTTGAAGCTCTTGAAGATGCTCTTCTCAAGATTGAAGTTGATGATTCAGTTCAGCTTCGAATCATCCACCGTGGTGTTGGTGCTGTTACCGAGAGCGATGTTAACCTTGCAACCGTTGACAATGCGATCATCATTGGATTCAACGTCAAGCCTGATAACAAGGCTAAAGAAAAGGCTGACCGCGAAGGCGTTGACGTCCGCTTCTACTCAGTTATCTATGCTGCCCTTGATGACATTGAAAAATCACTCAAGGGAATGCTTAAGCCTGAATACGAAGAAGCAGCACTTGGTTCAGCCGAGGTTCGCGAAATCTTCAAGTCTTCAAAGGTCGGCACAATCGCCGGTTCCATCGTTCGCTCAGGTTCAATCAAGAGAAACAGCCTTGCTCGTATTTCTCGTGATGGCAAGATGCTTGCTGAGAACCTCAAGATTGAATCTCTAAAGAGATTCAAGGATGATGCAACCGAAGTCAAGACAGACTTCGAGTGTGGTATCGGGCTTCAAGGATTCAACGAAATCTTGGTAGGCGACATCATTGAAACCTACGAAATGCGCGAGAAGCCGAGGGTCTAATGGTTGATGCAGCTAGAGCAAGAAGGCTGGCTGAACGAATCAAGGTACTAGTTGCAGCGGCACTGGAGAAGGTCGTCAAAGATCCTGATTTAGGTTTTGTAACTATCACTGATGTTCGTGTCACACCCGACCTATCCCACGCTCGTATTTATTACACCGTATTTGGCGACAAAGACCAGCAGAAGAAAAGCAATGAGGTGATTGAACGTCACCGCGGCAAGATTCGTGGCGAGGTAGGTCACCAACTCTCTATTCGTTTGACTCCAACTATTGAGTTCATTTCAGATGATGTGCCAGAAAGCGCTGCTCAGATGAATGATCTTCTTGCCCAGGCAAGAGCTAGAGATAACGAGCTAAAGAAGATTGCTAAGGACTCTGAGTTTGCTGCAGGGGAGAACCCTTATAAAGAGCCAAAAGTTATTGACAAAGAAGAGAAAGCCTAACCTTTGGCAATACCTGGGTTGTTGTTGGTAGATAAACCTGCCGGAATGACTAGTCATGACGTTGTTGCTAAGGTTAGAAAACTTGCAGGAACTCGAAAAGTCGGTCACGCCGGAACTTTAGATCCAATGGCAACAGGGCTATTGGTTCTAGGAATAGAATCAGCAACCAAGTTGCTTACCTTTGTTTTTGGCGCAGATAAAACATATGTTGCAACTATTCGCTTAGGCTTATCCACCATCACCGATGATCGTGAGGGAGAAGTAATCGGGCAAGCATCATCAGAAAGAATTACTGCAGTCACAAACGAACAGATTGATTTTGAGCTATCAAAACTCAGGGGAGTCATTCAACAAGTTCCCTCAGCCGTTTCAGCTATCAAGGTAAATGGCGAAAAAGCTTATGACCGAGTTCGTGCTGGAGAAGTTTTTGAACTCAGGTCTCGTGAAGTGACTATTTCAAAACTTGAAGCAGTGGGTGAGATTCGTCGCGAAGCGAACCACCTAGATCTAGACATCGTTGTTGACTGCTCGAGTGGCACATATATCAGGGCTATTGCAAGAGATCTTGGAGCTGCTTTAGGAGTGGGTGGACACCTAACTGAACTTCGTCGAACTCGCATAGGCAAGTTCAACGTCGAAGATGCGATGAAGTTAGATTCTGGAGTAACTCCACTTCCTTACATCCCGGCAGTTGAGGCTGTCAAAAACATTTTGCCAACCTTGGAGATATCTGCAGAGGAAGCACTCTTCATTAGGCAGGGCAAAAGAATCACTGGAGAAGCAGCAGCACTCACAGCGCTTACCCTTAAGAACACTTTGGTTGCAGTTGCCGAACCTGCAGGTAAGCAGAGCATTAAGTCCGTTGTTGTTTTCAATGATGAGGTGGCTAATGATTGAGTGGGCATATCAGGCACAGTTTGTTGTAGCTCTGTCGGTAGGGCTGTTGTGCATCATTCTTGGATTGATCAACCGTCCGCCTTCCTGGTGGTCTGTTGGTTCAGTGGCCTTGGTTGAAGCGCTCCTGCTAGTTCAGCTGGTTGCGAGCATTGTGCTTGTTGCCTCTGGAAATCAGGCCAAAGGCGATACTCTCGAGTACTTTGGGTACATCATTACGGCTCTAATTGTTCCTCCAGCAGCTGTAGGCTGGGCGATTATTGACAGAAGTCGCTGGTCTACAGTGGTTTTGGGGGTTTCAGGGCTCACAATTGCGGTGATGTTAGCCAGAATGTGGCAGATTTGGTCCGGCATAAGGTTTGGAACTTTGTAACTTGTTAACCTTCCGTTAACCGACACTATATCTCTTTGTAAGCCTTCGCAGTCAAACTTGCCCTCATGAGTGATTCCTCTGCAACCAAACCCGCTCCAGTCAGGCGCAAACTATCGGCTGGACCTCTGAGCAGGGGAGATAAGTGGTTCTTTAGAACCACCGCGATCGCCGCTAACTTTAGCTTCGTACTAGTTGCCTTAATTCTCGTATTCCTTTTCATTCAGGCTTGGCCTACTTTTGCCGCTCAAGGCTTCAGCTTCGTTTATGGCTGGGAGTGGAACAACACTCTTGACCCGGCTGTATTCCAGATGGGTCCAATGGTTTGGGGCTCACTTTTGATTGGAGCTATAGGTGTGGTTTTTGCCGCGCCACTAGCGATCTCCTTGGCGTACCTAATCGTGTTCCTACTTCCTCAACGTTTAGCTAGGCTGGCAACCAATTTAGTAGATCTGATGGCAGCTATTCCATCCGTAATCATCGGCCTATGGGGATACTTCATCTTTAGCCCTGTCGCTGCTCAGTGGGCTGAAATCTTGAATACGTACCTTGGATGGTTTCCACTGTTTCAAGCCAGCGAAGAGAGTGATTTCACGGGCTCACCTTTTATCGCTGGATGGATCGTTGCTGTAATGATTGTTCCAATCATCGCCAGCATCACTAGGGAAGTCTTTAGTCAACTCGACAAGGAGCTGATTAATGGCGCTTTGGCACTTGGCGGAAGTAGATTCTCAACTTTTCGACGTGTAATTTTTCCAACTTCTTCCGGAGCGGTTACAGGTGCTGTGCTTCTAGGTCTGGGAAGAGCACTTGGTGAAACCGTTGCTATTTTCTTCGTCCTAAACCTGACATTCGATATTAACTGGGGCCAAATCTTGGAAGGCAAGGGTGGAGCTGTGGCTTCAATGATCTTGGCCAAGTTTGGTGAAGCCAACCCCGTTGAAATCTCCGCGCTAATTGCAGCAGGACTAGTGTTGTTTATCCTCACTCTTATCATTAATTTCCTGGCGAGCGTAATCATAAGTCGTTCCCAGCCATGGAGGAGAGACTAAATGAGCTTTGATCCGAGACCGAAAGTCCAACCCTGGGCTAGGGTAAACAAATCAAGACGAAACCAAATCATTTTGGCCAGCGTTTTGCCATCTGCCGCAGTTGGGCTGCTGGTTATTTTTGGGCTGGACTTGAATGTAGCTCTTCTGGGCCTATTGTTGCCCCTTCAAGCTGTTGTTGCAGGTTTCGTAGGATTCAAGGCTTTCGGTCGAAGAGGTTTAGCCGATTCCCTGCTGCTGGTAGTCGTAATTTTCTTATCCACTTTTGTGTTGGTTTTGATTAGCTCTGTTTTATACAACCTCGTCTCCAAGGGATTCCAAGCACTTTCTTGGACTTTCGTTAGTCAAAACAACGTTTACATTTCGAACACCACTTCGCTAGATTATGGTGGCCTTGGACATGCGCTACTAGGTACTATTTTGGTGGTTGGTTTGACTACCATCGTCACAGTGCCGCTAGGCATGGCTATGGCAATCTATTTGACCCAGTCGCAGTCAAAGACAAAGGGTTTGATTAGGACGCTAACTCAAGCCATAAGCGGATTACCATCAGTTGTTGCCGGTCTATTCGTTCTCTCCATCGCTCTGAGTTTTGACTGGAGACCAGCTGGTTTCCTCGGATCTATGGCTCTTCTAGTTCTTATGTTGCCAACAGTTGCTCGCGTAGCCGAGGAAGCGCTTAGATTGGTTCCTGTTGACCTGAGATACGCTGCACTGGCTCTTGGAGCACCAAACTATCGTGCTTTCTTCCAAGTTATATTGCCTGCTGCGAAGTCTGGAATAGTTACCGCGATCCTCCTTGGCATAGCGCGAGTTATCGGTGAGACTGCACCAATTCTTTTGACGATATCGATGAATAACGGAACATCCTTCAACGTGTTTGGCGGGGGGCTTGCGACCCTGCCAGCGTACATTTTCGGTTACCTAAGTTCGGTGTTCGAACCAAGCCAAAATCGTGCCTGGGGAGCAGGACTGGGCCTAATGATTCTTGTGGCCGTTATCTTCGTTGCTGCACGTTTTGTTTCGAGACCAAAGTCCCTCAAATCTAAACCAACCAAAGAGAAAGTAAGTAAATGAACAGCTTGGCTAATGCATCCACACTAAGTTCAGAGAACATCAATGTCTGGTTTGGTCAGAGACAGGTTCTTAGCGATGTCAACCTTCTCTTTCCTGCAAACAAAGTAACAGCGCTGATTGGCCCTTCAGGTTGCGGAAAATCAACGTTTATCCGCACATTGAACAGGATGCACGAACTTATCCCAGGTGCAGGTCTAGCTGGGTCTGTTTATTTAGATGGACAAGACATCTATAGCGAAGACTTCGACGCTGTTTCTGTTCGAATCAAAATCGGCATGGTGTTTCAGAAACCAAACCCATTCCCAACAATGACTATTAGAGACAACATTTTGAGCGGTTTGAGACTCAGCGGTCGCAAAATTGAGAACGGCGACGAAATAGTCGAGACATCCCTGAGACGAGCTTCGATGTGGAATGAGGTTAAAGATCGCCTAAACGACCAGGCTATTTCCCTTTCCGGTGGCCAGCAGCAAAGACTTTGCATAGCTCGTTCGTTAGCTATGAACCCACAGGTCCTTTTGATGGATGAGCCTTGTTCTGCGCTAGATCCTGGATCAACTCGCAGAATCGAGGAAACCATCAAGGAGCTGAGCTCCAGCATGACAATCGTTATTGTTACCCACAACATGCAGCAAGCTCAGCGAGTATCCCAGCAGACAGCCTTTTTCTTGGCTGACGACAACACCCCTGGTGGAGTGGTTGAATTCGGTTCTACAGACCAGATTTTCAATGGGCCGGTAGATGCACGTACAAATGACTACGTGAACGGCCATTTCGGCTAAAAACACGTTGCCAAGAGTTAACCTAACCTTAGCCATTACGCCAACTTAAAACTGAATAAGCGACAAATCACACTGTAATAATCAAGGTATCGAGATCTCGATACTTACTATCTAATTAGGAGAAATAATGTTAAAGAAGATTATCTCTATCGCAGCTTCTGCAGCGGTAGTAGCTAGCGTACTTATGGCATCACCGGCTCACGCCAACCAATCAATCGTTGGACAGGGTTCATCATTCGCGGGTAACGCAATGACTGCATGTACTGCTGCTTACACAAAGAACACAGCTTCTTACACAGGTAACAGCTCAGGTACTGGTAGAACCGCTTTCGCAAACGGCTCTAACGACTACGCGTTGACTGACGCTGTATATACTTCAGGTTTCCCAACCGGTACATACAACACTGTTCCACTATTCGGTGGCCCAATTGCTTTCGTTTACACTGCTGCTGGTATTGCAGATGGCTTGAACCTAACCGCAGAGAACGCGTCTGACATTCTTAAGGGTGTAATCACCAGATGGAACGACGCAAAGATCAGAGCAAACAACCCAAAGATTAAGCTTCCAAACAAGGCAATCAAGGTTTTCTACCGTTCAGGTTCATCAGGTACTAGCGAAAACCTATCAGAGTACTTCTCAGAAGTTCTTCCTAACGCAGGTTGGACAAAGAGCGGTACCTGGGCAACTGCAACAGGTATGACCACACCAGTGGGTACACCTGCAAACAGCTCTTCAACTCTGAAGGCTGCTCTAGAAGATTCAGTAAACGGTTTTGGTTACTTGGACCTTTCAGACGCTATTGCAGCTGACGCTGGAATCGCGAAGTTGAGAAACCAGGCTGGAGCATTCGTATTCCCAAGTGCTTCTGCAGGTGCAAAGTTCATCAACGCACAGACTGTTTTATCAACTGGTTCAGATGCAACTAACGGAACTGTAAACCTAGATTTCACTAAGGTAGTTTCTGGTGCATACCAGGCTTCACTATTGGTATACGGAATTGCTCCTCGTTTCGTTCCTCCAACACCGAAGGCTGTAAGCGGAGACCTGAAGAAGCTTGCTGTTCGCGACTTCTACACATACATTGTTGGAACCTGTCTACCATCTAGAGCGACTTCACTTGGTTACATCGCTCTTGGTGGCGCAATCAAGACTGCCGTTCTAAACAAGATCAAGACAATCGGCTAGTTTACAAAGCAATTAGCGGTAGCGCGGTCGAGATCCTTCGGCCGCGCTATCTCTTGTTTACAAGAACTTTTTAAAGAATCTAGGATAAGGTACATGAAAACTTCAAGAATTTTTACCAGCATTGCGATTGCAACATCAGCCTCATTGGCTCTAACTGCTTGTAATCCTCCAATGCCTCCTGAAGTTCAAGCAGCTGTTGCTGAAGCTACCTTCACCTGTGTTGATGGCAACGTATCCGTCAGCAGCCCACAGTACATGAACGACATAGTTGTTGGTTGGGCAGATTCACTTACTTTTGCATGTGTAGATCCTGAACCAACTATGACCTTTGAGTCCGTTGGTGTCTCTGAAGAGCAGGTAGATGCTCAGATCTCTGCATATCCAGCAACCTGTTCACCTCTGCAGACTGTGCCGTTAGCAGTGGACGCTGGGGTTATTGTTTATAACCTTCCAGATGTTGGAAGCCTTAACATTTCAGCTAAAAACATCTCAGGAATTTTGACTGGTTCAATCACCAACTGGGACCAGCTTGCAGATGATAACCCTGGATACGAATTACCAAGTCTTCCAATAACTGTCTTTGCGGAAGCAGATACAGTTGCGGTGAGTGCGTTAGAAGAATTCCTTAGAATCTCCGGAGCAACTCCAGACAAAGAACTACTCGTAGATGCGGTTCCAAACCCTAATGCTGAACAGTACATGGCTTTAGAGCTTGGCCAGATAGCAGTCGTTCCTTACAGCTACGCTGTCTACTTGGGTCTTTACCCTGCGGCCATATTCCTAGAATTGGATGCTGAAACCAATGAGCCGGTTATCGCAGTTCCAGATCTAGAGGGTATTCGATCAGGCGCTAGCCAGTATGTAGCTACTAAATCAGATTCAGGAATCACACTAAAATTGGACCCTAGCAAAACTCCTGTAGCTGAGCCTGGTTTCGATGCACCTAAGCCTTACCAAGCAATTTATCCAGTGAACTACTACACCTGCAGCGACGAAACTTTGGTACCTAGAGCTGTTGGAAGATTCTTGCTTCGATTAGATTCACAGGGTTCATTGGGTGGCTATAACTTCACACCACTTCCTGAGGGAGTGAGAATTGAAGCCCTCTCAAACATCAGCAAGGGACTTCCAACTCCTGAACTTTTGCCAACCGAATAGCAGGTTAGGCTTGACGCTATGAGTTCTATGCGTCAAGACCGCGGTGTTGGAAACCTGGTTATAGCGGTTTACGGCGTTTTTGCAATCTCAGCTACGGTAAGAGCGCTGTACCAACTAGTTCGAAGATATGATGAAGCTCCATTGGCCTATTGGCTAAGTTTGTTTTCTGCCTTGATTTATATCGTTGCGACCATAGCCTTGGCAAAAAATAAGACATCGCTTGCAAGGAACACATTGATTTTTGAGCTTTTCGGGGTTTTAGCAATCGGTTCAATGAGTATCCTGATTCCTTCAGTCTTTGCTCACCCAACGGTCTGGTCCTTCTTTGGAATCGGCTACGGTTTCGTTCCTTTGCTACTACCTGTGTTTGGGCTTTGGTGGATCTCGTCTCGTAGGGCCAACAAATCATGATTAATGTTGGCAGCATTACCCAAGTCCCTAAGCCAGTAGGCCCCACCGTAGTTACCATAGGTAAATTTGATGGCATCCATTTAGGTCACCGGGCACTTTTGGAAAAAACCAAGGCTATTGCTATCGAGCACTCATTAGTGCCATCTGTTCTAACATTCGATAGGCATCCAGGCACTTTTTTGAATCCTGAAGCAACCCCACTGCCAATACTCGGACCGAATCAAAAAGTCCAGCTTCTAGATCAGGCAGGCATTGAACTGCTACTAACAATTCCCTTTGATGAGTCCTTGGCATCGTTGACAGCCCAAGAGTTTGTCCAGCAAGTACTTGTTTCTCAACTCTCGTCAAAAGCTGTTGTCATTGGGGAGGATTTTAGGTTTGGGGTTGGACAGCAAGGCGACGCTGAGACACTATCCGAATTGGGGAAACACTTCGGCTTCGAGGTGCATACCGTGCAGGCTCTGGAAGTAGCTGGGGTCAGGGTTTCAACTACTCACATTCGAAACCTACTGGAGCAAGGTGATGTCAGTAAGTCCGCAAGCTTCCTTGGACGTTTGCATAGCACTGAGGGAGTAGTTGTCCACGGGCTCAAGAACGGAAGGAAGCTCGGGTATCCAACTGCAAACCTTTCTAGGGATGCTGAAGGCATGCTACCTAAAGATGGTGTTTATGCAGGCTGGCTTTATTCAGGGGAAGATAAATTCATGGCAGCGCTGTCCGTCGGTACCAACGAGACCGTAACTGCTGTTCCTAGAGTCCTTGAAGCCCACGTTTTGGACAGGGATGACCTAGACCTTTATGACCAGGTGGTCAAGGTTGAATACGTTGACCTGATCAGGCCCAACCTCAAGTTCTCTGGTATTGACGAGCTAGTAATTCAGATTGGCCAAGACGTTGAAAGCGCTAGGGCAATCCTCACGAGACTGGGCTAGCACTTATCTCCGCATTCCGCTAGAGTAGTGAGGTTGCCGTGAACCGGCCGCGGATCTCCAAGAGCTTTAGACACAAGGTTTATTGCGCCGCGCAGCGAGCCCCGAGAGGACATAAAAATGGCACTGGACGCATCAAAGAAAACAGCAATTATCACTGAGTACGCAACTCACCCAGGTGACACAGGATCTCCGGAGGTTCAGGTTGCAGTTCTAACTGAGACCATCAAGGAGCTAACTGAGCACCTTAAGGACCACAAGCACGACCACCACAGCCGTCGTGGTTTGTTGCTAATGGTGGGTCAGAGACGTCGTCTTTTGGGTTACCTTCAGAAGGTTGACATCACTCGTTACCGTAACCTGATTGAAAAACTAGGTCTACGCCGCTAATTGTTTTTATCAAGAAGCCATCTCTTCGGAGGTGGCTTTTGCATTTCGGCTCTATAATCAAACTATTAGATATTGATGGGAGTCAATCGTGGATTTTGTTGGTGCAATCAAAGCTGGTTTTAAGAACTATGTTGTTTTCAGGGGAACTGCCTCAAGATCCGAGTACTGGTATTGGGTGCTGTTTACTGTATTAGTCAGCATTGTGACCAATGCACTTGATGCAACCGGCACATTAGCTGGAGTGTTCTCCTTGGCAACTTTCCTACCTAGCCTGGGTGTTTTGGTTCGGAGACTTCGCGATGCCGGTTTCTCCTGGACTTGGCTGCTGCTTCCAATTCCAGGCCTAATTCCTTTCGCATACGGGGTGTACCTTTTCGTAGCTGAACTCGTTTTTCAAGGGGTCGCCGATGTCCTTTGGAACAATCCTGGGCTGGTTGACGAAGCATTCATTAGGGAACTAATTACAATTCCTGAGATCATGAACGCTCTGTTGATTATGGGATTGAGCCTGCTCTACTTATTTGCCTCCTCGCTTTTGGTCAATGTGATTTTTCCAATTCGTCAAAGCAAGAGTTTCGAGCAGGGAAACAAGCGTGTTGCACCAAAAGGCCCTGAAACACCAGCACTATAGGGTTTTTTCAACATAGAACATTCAACCTATAGGTGAATGTCGGGGCCTCTGTTAGGCTATAGGGGAGTCAAAACGGCAGGTTTGCTGGTCATCGGTTGTGAACTTTGGGCTTTATTCCCAAGCTTTTCTACTGTTGTCCAGCGCATCCCTCAAATAAATTAACGGGCAGAAATTTTGTCGCGGGGGCTCAAGTGCATAAAAAAAGTTAACGTATTCGACGTTTGCCATGCGCTTTCATATGAATAAAAACAGAGGAGGGACCATGGAAGGTCCAGAAATTAAAGCACAAGAAGTAATCATCGATAACGGTAAGCACGGTAAGCGGGTTATTCGTTTCGAAACAGGCCGTTTGGCTCAGCAAGCTCAAGGAGCTGCAGCTGTATACATTGACGGAGAGACAATGCTCTTCTCAGCCACAACAGCTAGCAAGACACCTAAAGATATGTTCGACTTTTTCCCGCTAACAATCGACGTTGAAGAGCGTATGTATGCAGCAGGACGAATCCCAGGATCATTCTTCCGTCGTGAAGGTCGTCCATCAACCGAAGCCATCTTGGCTTGTCGTCTAATCGACCGCCCACTACGCCCATCATTCCCTGATGGTCTTCGTAACGAAATCCAGGTTGTTGTAACTGTTTGGGCAATTCACCCAGATGAGATGTATGACGTTGTTGCTATCAACGCAGCATCTATGTCGACACAGCTTGCCGGTCTACCATTCTCAGGTCCTATCGGTGGTGTGCGTGTAGCACTTATCGATGGTCAGTGGGTTGCTTTCCCTAAGCACTCACAGCTAGAGCGTGCAGTATTCAACATGGTTGTAGCTGGTCGCGTAGTTATCGAAAACGGTAAAGAAGATGTTGCAATCATGATGGTTGAAGCAGAAGCAACTGAAGGTTCATGGAACCTAATCAAAAACGAAGGTGCAACTGCACCTAACGAAGAAGTTGTTGCTCAAGGTCTAGAAGCATCTAAGCCTTTCATCGCACAGTTGGTCAAGGCACAGCAGAAACTTGCTGAAGAGGCCGCTAAGCCAACAGCTGAGTACCCACTGTTTGCTCCTTACACTGATGAGGTTTACTCAGCAGTTGCTGCTCTTGCAGAAACAGAACTAGGTCGCATCTACCAGATTGGTGACAAGACAACTCGTCAGAATGAAGACGACGCGCTAAAGGCATCTGTCAAGGAAAAGCTTGCAGAAACTCTTGATGAGTCACTACTAGGTCAGGTATCAGCTGCATACAAGTCAGTAACCAAGAAGGTTGTTCGTACACGCGTTCTTAAAGAAGGTATTCGTATCGACGGTCGTGGTCTGCGTAACATTCGTGTTATCGACTGCGAGACAGATGTTATTCCTCGCGTTCACGGTTCAGCTATCTTCCAGCGCGGAGAGACCCAGATCTTGGGTATCACTACCTTGAACATGTTGAAGATGGAACAGCAGATTGACTCACTGTCACCTGTAACTTCCAAGCGATACATGCACAACTACAACTTCCCACCTTATTCAACCGGTGAAGTTGGTCGTGTTGGAACTCCTAAGCGTCGTGAAATTGGTCACGGAGCTCTAGCTGAGCGTGCATTGGTTCCAGTTCTTCCTTCACGTGAAGAATTCCCATATGCAATCCGTCAGGTGTCTGAGGCTCTTGGATCTAACGGTTCAACTTCTATGGGTTCTGTTTGTGCATCAACACTTTCACTATTCAATGCTGGTGTTCCACTGCGCGCTGCTGTTGCTGGTATTGCTATGGGTCTGATTTCAGACACAGTAGATGGCAAGACCCAGTACGCTGCTTTGACAGACATCCTTGGTGCAGAAGATGCATTGGGAGATATGGACTTCAAGGTTGCTGGAACTCGTGAGTTTGTAACAGCTATTCAGCTGGACACCAAGCTTGATGGTATTCCAACCGATGTTTTGATTGGTGCTCTAAGCCAGGCTAAGGAAGCTCGTTTGAGCATTCTTGATCTGATGAAGGCAGCTATCAATGAGCCAGACGAAATGTCAGTAAACGCTCCACGCATCATCGCGGTGAAGATTCCTATCGACAAGATTGGTGAGGTCATTGGCCCTAAGGGCAAGATGATTAACCAGATTCAGGAAGACACCGGAGCAGACATTTCTATTGAAGATGATGGAACTGTCTACATTGGTGCAACCGATGGAACCTCAGCTGAAGCTGCTCGTGCGATGGTTAACGCAATTGCTAACCCGCACGTACCAGAGATCGGCGAGCGCTTCCTAGGTACAGTTGTGAAGCTTGCTACCTTCGGTGCTTTCATCTCACTTACCCCTGGTAAAGACGGACTGCTTCACATCTCAGAACTGCGCAAGCTAGCTGGCAAGCGTGTTGAGAATGTTGAAGATGTACTAACTGTTGGTCAGAAGATTCAGGTTGAACTAACCAAGATTGATGACAGAGGAAAGCTATCGCTTTCACCTGTTGTTGAAGGTGAAGTTGCTACATCTGACGACGAAGACGAAGAGTAAAGAAAAGTTAGTTCGAGATGACGATTACCCAGTTTATTCTCGACCAACCCGAAACTGAGTTCACCGCTTCGGGAGGCAGTACGGTTCGCCGTACTGTTCTTCCGAGCGGTGTTCGCGTTTTAACTGAAGTCGTTCCTGGTGCTCAGTCTGCTTCAGTAGCTTTCTCGGTAGCAGTTGGCTCTAGGGATGAAGTTGACGGTCATCATGGTTCAACACATTTTCTAGAGCACTTACTGTTCAAGGGAACTAAGACTAGAACAGCGCTAGATATTGCTGTTGCCTTTGACTCAGTTGGTGGAGCATCTAACGCTTCAACGGGTAAAGAACATACCTCTTACTACGCAAGAGTGCAGGACAAAGCAGTTCCTGTTGCTGTTGAAGTTATTGCCGACATGCTTACCTCTTCCGTGATTGATCTAGTTGAGTTTGAAAATGAACGCACTGTGATTCTTGAAGAACTAGCTATGAATGACGATGATCCACAAGATGTGGCCCACGAAGAATTTTTTGGGGCTGTATTATCAGGGCACCACTTGGGCCGTCCTATCGGTGGAACACCTGCAACCATTAATGCAGTGTCTAGAGATGCTGTTTGGGATCACTACCAGAGAAACTATCGTCCACAGGATTTGGTAATCGCCGCTGCCGGTGGGGTGGATCACAATGCTCTCGTGGATTTAGTTTCAAAGAATCTTGAGCTTGCGGGCTGGGACCTCAGCGTGAGCGCAACGCCTCGATCATGGCGTGAGCAAAGTAGCAAGCCACTAGAGGTTGAGGCAATGGTCAAGGTCATCAACAGACCTATTGCCCAGGCAAATATTATTCTTGGTGGTCAAGGACTTGTTGCTGGCGATGAGCGTCGATACGCGATGGCAATTCTGAACACCGTTTTAGGTGGGGGAATGTCTTCAAGGTTGTTCCAAGAGATCCGTGAAAAGCGGGGTCTTGCTTACTCTGTCTATTCATTCAACCAGGGCTACAGCGATGCTGCTGCCTTTGGTTTGTATGCAGGCTGTTCACCTCAGAAGGCAAAAGAAGTAATCAAGCTAATGTTGGTCGAACTTGAGAAGGTATCAGCAGATGGCATCACCGAGGCTGAACTAGATCTGGCTAAGGGAAATATTTCCGGTGGTCTTGCTTTGAAGTTTGAGAGCACTCAAGCCCGTATGTCCAGACTTTCAGGTGCTGAACTAACCGATGGCGAGTTTATTGACCTAGATGAATCACTGAGTAGATATGACGCGGTTACCTTGGCGGATGTTCAGTTGGTGGCAAAACTTATGAATGATTCCAAGAAGTCATTTATTGCTGTTGGTGACATCAAAGATGACCTCTTTGATGAGTTTGTTTAGTTAGTTGATAGGTTAATTTTCATGACAATCAAATTAGCGGTTATTGGTGCCACAGGTCGTATGGGTAAGTTGGCTCTTGACATCATTCATGGTGCGCCAGACCTCTCTTTACATGCCGCATTGGATTCCAAGAGCGAGCTGACTCAGGCTCTTGGTGCCGATGTAGTATTTGAGGCAACCAATCTTGAAGTGAGCAAGTCTGTTGTTGACTTTGCTGTCGCGAATAACCTAAAGATTTTAGTTGCAACAAGTGGCTGGACTCAAGCGGCACTATCAGCTGTTGAGTCGAAGGTTTCAAATGGTGCTGTTGTGGTGGTTCCAAACTTTTCTATTGGATCAACCCTTGCTTCTAAGTTTGCGGCAGAAGCTGCTAAGTACTTCGATTCAATTGAGATAATTGAAACCCATCACGCGGGAAAATTAGATTCACCTTCAGGAACTGCTATTCGCACAGCTGAACTAATTCATTCAAGCAGGGAAGAAGCAGGTCGCACTCAACCTCTGATTCCGGGTGTTGGGCAAAGTGCTCGGGGAGAGGTAGTTTCAGGTGTACCAATCCACAGCCTCAGAATCAATGGAGTTTCAGCCAAACAAGAAGTAAATCTCGGTGGGGCTGATGAGTTGCTCACTATTTCCCACACAGCTGGATCAGTCAATGCTTATGCTCTTGGAATTTTGGAGTCAATTAGGTTCACAGCAAATGCAACAGGGCTCACCATCGGGCTAAACAAAGTCTTAGGAATATGAGTAGAGCCAAACTTGGCGCTGCGGTTATGGCCGCGCTTGTAGTTTTATACATCGCTTTGCTAGGGCAAAAGGGCTATCTGTTCTTGATTCAAGACAACCTAGTCTCTAAAGCTATGGGTTTGGCTATCCTCACCCTTCCTTTCGTTGGGTTTTGGGGAATCCTCAGAGAGCTCAAGTTTGGGTTAGCGGTTGAAAAGCTTGGCACAATCTTGGAATCTGAAGAAGGCTGGCCTAGCTTTGAGTTCTCTATTAGACCATCGGGGCGTGCGGTCAAGGCTGAAGCGCTACTTGAGTTTGAGAAGTACAGGGAAGAAGCCAACGCAGATCCTGAAAACTGGAGAAAATGGTTCGCCCTAGGACTTATCTATGATGCCTGCGGTGACAGAAAACGCGCCAGGATGGCGATGCGTAAAGCAATAGAGACATCTCAAAGGTAAGATTTTCTCCATGTCTGAGATTATTTTCCGTAGCGATGTGACCGTCGAACTCATTAGAGCAAGCGCTGCCGATAGCGATGTGCTATTTGCTGCTCGAGTGTCAACCCAAGGTGAGCAAACACTTGAGAGTGCAGCTGCTGCCATCGACGCTAGCGAAGATGAGAAGAAGAGCAAGGGTCTAATCAATTACTTGATGAGAGATCGTCACGGTTCACCTTTCGAGCACACCTCAGTAACTTTCTATGTTCAGGCACCAATCTTTGTTTTCCGTGAGTTCATGCGTCACCGCATTGCCTCATACAACGAAGAATCAGGTCGCTACCGGGAATTGAACCCTGTTTTCTATGTGCCTGCTCCAGACCGTAACCTTATTCAGACTGGTAAGACTGGTCACTACGAGTTCCACCCAGGTACAGCAGAGCAGATTGCACTGGTTGAGCAGGAGTCAAGAAACATCTCAACGGTTGCATACGAGTCCTATAAGCGCATGCTTGAAGCTGGTATCGCTAGAGAGGTAGCCCGTATTGTCTTGCCTCTAAACATCTACTCTTCGATGTATGTGACCATGAATGCCCGTGCTCTGATGAACTTCCTGAGCCTTAGAACCAAGCGTGAAGGAACTCATTTCCCGTCCTACCCTCAGCGTGAAATTGAAATGTGTGCTGAAAAGATGGAAGACTTCTGGGCTGAGCTAATGCCTTATACCTATGAGGCCTTCAACAACAATGGACGGGTAGCTCCGTAACTTTAGTTACCTTGGCTATCTTTCAACGCTAATCTTTATCTATGTCGGAAAAAGATAAAGGCCTATTTGGCCAGGTGTTAGTTGCTCTGGTAACCCCTATGACCCCTGAGGGTGAAGTGGACTGGGCTGCCACCGAAAAGCACCTAGATTATGTGATTTCCAATGGTGCCGATGGAGTAGTGGTCACAGGAACAACTGGGGAGACCAGCACACTTACCGATGCCGAAAAACTTCAGCTAGTCAAAGTCGGGAAGAGCGTTGCCGCTGGTCGAGCAAAGATTATCACCGGTGGTGGATCTAACGAGACCGCTCACGCCATCCAGCTCTATAAAGCCAGTGAAGCAGCTGGAGCAGATGGCGTAATGATTGTCACTCCTTATTACAACAAGCCAACTCAAGCCGGTGTGCTTACCCACTTCAGACTGATTGCAGATGCAACTGATCTTCCAGTTATTCTTTATGACATCCCAGGTCGCACCGGTATTCCAATTCAGTTTGAAACCATTCTTCGTGCAGCTAAGCATCCAAACATTGTTGCCATTAAGGATGCCAAGGGTGACTTTGCTCAGGTGTCACGAGTGCTAAACGAAACTGATCTTCTGTATTTCTCAGGTGATGACAGCAACGTATTGCCTCACCTTTCAATCGGGGCAACAGGGTTAATTGGTGTTACAGCCAACATCGCACCTAAGGCTTACCGAGACATGGTTGATGCAACTAATAAGAATGATTTCCATTCAGCTCTTGAAGTTCACACCACACTTGAGCCTTTGGTTAGAGCAACTATGACTCACGTGCCTGGAACTGTAGCTGCCAAATACATTCTCGATGGCCTTGGTTTTATTGAAAGCCCTCGAGTTCGACTTCCTCTTGTTGGTCCAGAAGAATCAGAAGCTGCAAGTATCGAAGCAGATATCGATAAGGTTGGAAAAATCTCTGGCCTTGACTTCACTAACTTCCGCCCTGACCGCAATGCTGCTGCAGGTGGTGCTTTGCCTAAGGTTGCGGGCACGACCAGATAGGTTCGTAAATGTTTGACTTACTTCCCGCTCCACCAAAACTAAGACCAGGCACCCTCAGAATCATTCCTTTGGGTGGTTTGGGTGAGATTGGTCGCAACATGGCTGTCTTTGAAATAGACGGCAAGATACTAATCGTTGACTGTGGAGTGCTATTCCCTGAAGAACATCAACCAGGGGTAGACCTTATCCTTCCAGACTTCAACTATCTGAACGACAGACTCGATGACATTGTTGGTGTTGTGCTCACCCATGGTCACGAAGACCACATCGGCGGAGTTCCTTATCTTTTGAAGCTCAGAGAAAACATTCCTTTATACGGATCTGAGCTAACCCTTGCTTTTGTTGATGCCAAGCTCAAGGAGCATCGCCTACACAGCAGTCAGTATGTGGTTAGAGAGGGTGACCGTAAGGTTATCAGCAACTTTGATTTGGAATTCATCGCGGTGAACCACTCCATTCCTGACGCTTTGGCTGTAGTTATTCGCACCAGTGCTGGAACTGTTTTACATACTGGTGATTTCAAGATGGATCAGCTTCCTCTTGATAACAGGCTTACTGACCTACGAGCTTTTGCTCGATTGGGTGAAGAAGGTTTAGATCTTTTCATGTCCGATTCAACCAATGCTGATGTGCCAGGATTTACTCCGCTAGAAAAAGACATCGGCCCTGTTATTGACGATGTTATTTCAAGAACTCCAGGCAAAGTAATTGTTGCTAGCTTCTCTTCTCACGTGCATAGAGTTCAGCAGGTAATCAATGCTTCAGCTGCGCATAATCGAAAAGTGGCTCTCGTCGGTCGCTCAATGCTACGTAACATGAATATTGCTGAAGACCTTGGTTATCTGACTGCACCAGAGGACATCTTCGTTGAATTCAAAGATGCGACCAGTGTTCCAGATAACGAGATTGTTTACATGTGCACAGGTTCACAAGGTGAACCAATGGCAGTTCTTTCAAAGATGGCTCATGGCGAACATGAGATAACTGTTGGAGAAGGCGATACGGTTATCTTGGCCTCTTCACTGATTCCAGGTAATGAGAACGCTGTTTATCGAATCATCGACCAGCTAACTCGCTTAGGTGCAAACGTTGTGCACAAGGGAAATGCGAAGGTTCACGTCTCAGGCCACGCAGCCGCAGGAGAACTTCTTTACTGCTACAACATTCTGAAGCCTAAAAACGCTATGCCTGTCCACGGTGAATTCAGACACCTGATTGCCAATGGCAAGCTGGCTGAGCAAACCGGTATTCCAGCTGAGCGAGTTCAAATAGTTGAAGATGGCTGGGTTGTTGACCTAGTAAACGGCAAAGCGGAGATTGTTGGGGCTGTTGAGTGCGGTCTTCTATACGTGGACGGCAAGACAGTTGGAAAGATTACCGAAGATGACCTGAAGGACAGAAGAATCCTTTCTCAGGAAGGTTTTATTTCAATCTTTGCCGTGATGGATAAAGAAACTGGGCGAATTACCGTTGGACCTGAAATCAGGGCCAAAGCCTATGCCGAGGACGATCACGTATTCGATGATGTAAAGCCTCTGATTGTGAAAGCTCTTTCCGAAGCTGCCGCTGAAGGAGTAAGAGATACTTATGCCATGCAGCAGGTAATCAGGCGCACAATCGGCACCTGGGTAAACCGCAGCCACAGACGTCGTCCAATAATTATTCCTGTAGTTATAGAAGGTTAATAAGCCACTGGCGTAACCTTTACCGCCCTGCCTGACCTGTAATGACGGGGGTCGCTGTTATTTTTGAAGGCATGGCTACACGCAAACCAACTAAACCACGCTCAAGAACTGCCCCAGCACGCCCTAAAGCGAAGCAGAAGGCTAGGAGCTCCGAACATAACTGGTTCGTTCGCTCCCTATTTTGGTTCTATTTGGCTGGTGCAGCGACTATCGGTTTCTTAGCCAGATCATTTAGTTCCGAAAAGGTCCCCACAGAAGACCGCAGAGATGGCCCACCATTCTTGCTCTTCCTACTCGGAGTATTCGGAGCAATTGTTACTTGGTTCTTCGCAGGTGAACCTGGCTCGATTGCTACCACACTGAATAACTTCACCGGTGGCCTGCTCTTTGGGCAGCTATCTGTGGCTCTGCCGGTGTTCATGATTGTTTTCTCAATGTATTTGATGCGGCATCCATCGACTGTTAAGGACAACTCCAGAGTTGGTCTTGGCTGGGTAGTTCTGCTGATTAGCATCTCTGGGTTCTTCCACTTGTTTGACGCAAAAACTCAACCTTCAATGGGAGTTGACGCACTTGCAGCTGCAGGTGGCCTGTTCGGCTGGCTGGTAACCGCAGTTTTCATCAATACGATAACTGTCTGGGGAGCAGGTGTAGTGATATTCGTCTTGGCACTTGGCTCAATTCTGATCATCACCGCTACAGCGCCAAACAAGATTGCCACTAGATTGACTGAGCTTTACCACCGACTGTTTCCTGGCGGTCGTGAGCCAAGAGTTGAAAAAGAACAAGAAGAAGTCGATGATGCTTTTGACGGCACCAAAGCACCTTGGTGGAAGAGATCAAAAGAAAATGACAAAGAAGCTTTTGATACACCTGTTGTGACAGGCCAAGAAACTGTAAGCCTTGATGAATTGTTTGAAACTGAAGAGCCAGCAGTTGTGACGGAGCCGGTATCAGTAGTTGCCGACAACGCAACTGAACCTATTGCTGTTTTAACTGAAAGCTCTGAAGTTGAACCGTTTGAAACTGTTGCTCAAACTGAAACGGCCCCAGTCCCTAAACCTAAGCGCGCTTACGTTTTGCCACCAGTTACTTTGTTGGCCGCTGGCACACCGCCTAAGGCAAAAACAGCTGCTAATGACACCATCGTGGAATCACTTGATTCAGTATTCAAAGAGTTTGGTGTTGATGCGAAAGTAAGTGGTTTCTCTAGAGGGCCTACCGTCACTCGCTATGAGGTTGAAGTAAAGCCTGGTGTGAAAGTTGAAGCTGTAACTCGCTTGGCGGGAAATATTTCATACGCTGTAGCGAGTAACGAAGTTAGAATCCTTGCCCCGATTCCTGGCAAATCCTTGATTGGTATTGAAATACCAAACATCGATAGGGAAACAGTTTCTTTAGGTGATGTTCTGCGCTCAACGGTGGCTCAAACTAGCAAGCATCCATTGACCATCGGAATTGGTAAAGATGTTGAGGGTGGCTTCGTTGTTGCAAACCTGGCAAAGATGCCTCACTTGTTAGTTGCTGGTGCAACCGGTGCCGGTAAATCTTCATTTGTGAACTCGATGATCTCTTCCATTTTGATGCGATCTAAACCAGCTGAAGTTCGTATGGTGTTGATTGACCCTAAGCGGGTTGAACTGGCAGCTTATGAAGGCGTCCCACATTTGATTACACCAATCATTACCAACCCTAAAAAGGCAGCTGAAGCCTTGCAGTGGGTGGTAAAGGAAATGGATGCTCGTTACGACGATTTGGCATCCTTCGGCTTCAAGCATGTTGATGACTTCAACCGAGCGCTGGTCGCTGGTGAAGTCAAGGTTCCAGAGAGCTCGGCGAGAAAACTGCAACCATATCCTTACCTTTTGGTAGTTGTAGATGAGCTTGCAGACCTCATGATTGTGGCACCTCGTGAAGTTGAAGACTCAATTGTCAGAATTACTCAGCTGGCACGAGCTGCCGGTATTCACTTGGTGCTAGCAACCCAGCGTCCTTCGGTCGATGTTGTCACAGGACTTATCAAAGCAAACGTTCCTAGCCGACTAGCTTTCTCTGTTTCATCGCTAACAGATTCAAGAGTTATTTTGGATCAGCCAGGGGCGGAAAAACTCATCGGTCAAGGTGATGCTTTATTCTCGCCGATGGGTACCAATAAACCTATGCGTGTTCAAGGTGCCTGGGTTGGTGAAGCTGAACTTGGTGCCATTGTTTCTCACGTGAAGCAGCAGATGCAACCTGAGTATCGTGCAGACGTTAGCGAAGTTGCAACTAGAAACGTTGTTGACGCTGACATCGGCGACGATCTAGATGTTCTCTTGCAAGCAGCCGAACTAATAATTTCTTCACAATTTGGTTCTACCTCAATGCTGCAGAGAAAGCTTCGAGTAGGTTTTGCTAAAGCTGGAAGATTGATGGATCTTCTTGAATCAAGAAACATTGTTGGGCCAAGCGAGGGCTCTAAGGCGCGAGATGTAATGGTTAGACCAGAAGACCTGCCAACCGTGCTTGCACAATTGCGCGGTGAAAGTGGAGCAAAAGCTACAGCCGCCATGATTCAGGCGGCTGACGCTATTGATCAAAGTGCCATGGGTGCTGGTGAATTCTCCGACTTCGTTCCAAAGGCAACCGAGGATGATGACGATGATGGCGATGCATGGCAACTAACTGGCAGACAGTAAGAGTAGGGTTTTAGAGTGTTGAATGCAGCTAATTTGGTGACAATAGGTCGCATCGCTGTCACTCCTGTTTTTCTTTGGTTTTTACTCACTTTCTACAAAGCAGGAGAGTCAATCAATTGGGCACTGCTTTTGGCCTTCGTGGCGATTGCCGCCACCGATGGAATTGATGGAGCAATTGCGCGTAAGCAAAACACTGTAACCAAGCTTGGAAAGATTCTTGATCCGATTGCCGACAAGATTCTAATCGGCGGAGCGTTTGTAGTTCTATCAATGTTGACTGTCATGCCTTGGTGGGCCACAATCGCAATTTTGGTTAGAGAAATTGCTATGACAATCTATCGTCTAGTGGTTGTGAAGAATAAAGTTATCCCTGCCTCAAGTAGCGGTAAATCAAAAACAATCATGCAGGCAATAACTGTTGGTTATTTCATCTCACCCTTGAATGACTGGTGGTTCAATCCAGCTTTCGATGTTGGTTTTGGCCTTGTTTATGGCGCAGTGTTTCTGACCTGGTATTCAGCTTTCCGGTATTTCAGAGAGTCTCGCTAATGTCAGCCAAAGAGGTTCTCGACCTTTTGGATGGCAAGGGTTTGAAGCTTGCAATAGCTGAGTCGCTGACCGGCGGAATGCTTTGCAGTGAGCTTGTTTCTGTTTCAGGTGCTTCAAATGTTGTGCTTGGTTCGGTTGTGGCCTATCAGAGTGGCCTAAAGTCCGCTGCCCTTGGAGTGAATCCAGATTTATTGGCATCTCAAGGAGCAGTAGATCCTGAGGTTGCCGTTCAGATGGCTGAGGGAATCAGGTCAAGATTCTCACTCCAGCTTCTGTTGCCAACAGATAAAGTTTTGGGTGTCTCCACCACAGGTGTGGCTGGGCCTCTTGAGCAAGACGGTAAGCCTGTTGGGACAGTGTTCATCGCTGTTGCTGGTGCTAAAGGGGTCCAAGTCTGGGAAGAGCACTTTTCGGGAGATAGGGCGGCGATTCGAGCTCAATCTGTCGAGGCGGCACTTTCACACATTCGGGAATACTTCGCGAAGTAGAGCGGTTTCACTCAGAGTGAGATGACTCCTGATGGGTGGTCAAATTCCAAGGTAACATTCAGCAATATTGAGGCTAAATGTCGCTCTCAACGGGTAAGTTATCTTTACAGCAATAACAAGGTTCCAAGCTTTAGCTAAACTGGCTATCGCAGCTCATTGAAAGGGGTTCCACATGGCTCTAGTTCGTCAAGAAATCGGTGACGTTCTCCGCGACCTTCGCCAGCAAAAGGGTCGAACCCTTCGCCAGGTGGCCAGCCGTGCCGCCGTGGCCTTGGGATACCTGAGCGAGATTGAAAGAGGACAAAAAGAAGCCTCTTCTGAGATTTTGGCATCTGTGGCTTATGCCTTGGATGTACCTATTTCACAGATCATGCACCTAGTTGCGGAGAGATTCGAGGCTGTTGAGACGGTCGTAATCCCAGACACCGTGCCAACCGAGTTTGTTACCAGCTTCGATTCAGCAAGCATGGCCAACTCTCGATAGTAAATATTTAGGACAACCCCCGGGCTATTAGCAACGGGGGTGTTCTTTTTAAGGCATTCAGGCATTTCTGCCAGCAAACGGCTAAAACTCAGGTTATCTTCTAATCGTGCGACTTAGCGATTTCAATACTCTCATGGCCGATGAGTTCGGCTCTGAGTATGCCGCTGTGCTGCTAAGGGAC
Source organism: Rhodoluna sp. (assembly GCA_049314335.1). GTDB lineage: Bacteria > Actinomycetota > Actinomycetes > Actinomycetales > Microbacteriaceae > Rhodoluna. The sequence goes on from JBMOFL010000002.1 coordinate 42,453, forward strand.
CTTGCTCTGACCGAACTCAGAGATCTGACCGGTGAAAAAGCTTTGGCTGAGGGAATTGAGCCTAAGGACATCTGGCTAGCCATCTGTCAGGCTCAAAACGTGCCTGCGGAGCGTTGGCACGGTTTGAACAAAAAGCCGAACAATAGACACGCCGAATGATATTTTGTTCGTAATTTTGTTCGAATATTGCTAGGCTATCCACAGTAGCAAACGAGTCGAAGTTATCAACAGTTGAGACTGACACCCGTTACACAGCAGGTTTTCTTCGTAGTGTCATGACAGCATAAAACTAGTCGCCAAGGCGGCAGAAAAGGAAAATAAAATGCCATCAGCATCAGACAGAGACAAAGCCCTAGACACTGCGCTAGCGCAAATTGACAAACAGTTCGGAAAAGGCTCGGTCATGCGCCTAGGTTCCGACGAAAGAGCTCCCATTGAAGTCATCCCAACCGGATCTATCGCCCTTGATGTGGCCTTGGGTATCGGAGGATTGCCAAAGGGTCGAATCGTAGAGGTTTATGGTCCAGAATCTTCAGGTAAAACAACAGTCGCGCTGCATGCCATCGCTAACTGCCAACGTGCCGGAGGTGTCGCAGTGTTTATCGACGCAGAGCACGCACTTGATCCAGAGTATGCAAAGGCTTTAGGTGTTGATATTGATGCACTTCTAGTTAGCCAGCCGGACACCGGAGAACAGGCACTTGAGATCGCTGACACGCTAATTCGTTCCGGGTCAATCGACATCATCGTCATTGACTCAGTTGCAGCACTTGTCCCTAGAGCAGAAATCGAAGGTGAAATGGGAGACTCACACATGGGCCTTCAGGCTCGACTGATGTCCCAAGCACTGCGTAAGCTGACTGGTGTTTTGAGCAACACCAAGACCACAGCTATTTTCATCAACCAGCTGCGAGAGAAGATCGGTGTCTTCTTTGGATCTCCTGAAACAACAGCCGGTGGTAAAGCGCTTAAGTTCTACGCTTCTGTTCGTCTGGATGTTCGTCGTATTGAAACCCTAAAGGACGGCCAAGACGCTGTTGGTAACAGAACACGAGTCAAGGTTGTTAAGAACAAGATGGCCCCTCCATTCAAGCAGGCTGAATTTGACATCATCTACGGTGTTGGAATTTCACGCGAAGGAAGCCTTCTCGATGTTGGAGTTGAACAAGAAATCTGTAAGAAGTCTGGTTCTTGGTATACCTACGAAGGCGAACAGCTTGGACAAGGTAAAGAGAACTCTAGAAACTTCCTGATTGACAATCCAGAGATTGCCAATGAGATTGAGCAGAAAATCAAAACCAAGCTTGGAATCGGAGTGCCACGCGCTGTTGCTGATCTTCCTGTTGAAGAAGTTACTGAACTCAAGGCAGTGAACAAATAACTTTGGACATTAACACTTTTCTCAAGGACATAGAGTCAGCCGAAGGGGCGAACAAGTATTCCCTCAAGTCGGTTGACTCCCTTGAGGAAGATGTTCGCCAGGCCTTGTTGAAGTTGATTGAACGAAGCGGTAAATCATCCGGTCAACTTAGAACCTTGCTATTGGATAAGGAATTCCCCGTCCAACTAGTGGATCAGATGATCGAAAGATTCATTGAAGTTGGGCTAATCGATGACTTTGCTCTTGCCAGGATTTTCGCTGAGTCAGCAGTAGCACGAAAGGCAAAAGCAAAGTCGGTTATCGGTCGAGAACTCCGAGCGAAGTTGTTTCCGCAGGACGCTATTGATGCTGCTTTAGCCGAAATTGACTCTGACTCTGAATTAGAAGCAGCAAAGGGCTTGGCGGAATCTCGATATAGACAACTCCTTAAGCTAGAGCCTGAAGTTCGCACTCGCAGGCTTTCCAGTTTTCTGATGAGAAAAGGCTACTCAAGCAGCGTTGTTTGGGCAGCCGTGCGTCACGCTTCTGGAGAAGTCGCCCGATAAAGCCTTTGCTTGGCTAAAATTAGGGACATGGATACCAAAACGCGCAGTTACGAGGTCAAGACCTTTGGCTGCCAGATGAACGTCCACGATAGCGAGCGCTTGTCGGGTCTCCTCGAAGACGCAGGGTATGTTCAGGCAGTTGCTGGGGAGCTAGCGGACGTTTTGGTCTTCAATACCTGTGCTGTTCGAGAGAACGCTGATAACAAGCTCTACGGTAACCTCGGTCAACTTTATGAACGCAAGTTAGAGAACCCAGATTTTCAGATTGCGGTGGGTGGTTGCCTAGCCCAAAAAGACAAAGATGTGATCGTAAAGAAAGCCCCTTGGGTTGATGTTGTCTTTGGAACCCACAATATTGGTTCCCTGCCAGCTTTGCTGGACAGAGCAAGACACAATGAGGAAGCGCAGATTGAGATTCTCGACGCGTTAGAGACTTTCCCGAGCGATCTGCCGACCAAGCGTGATTCAACTTACGCTGCTTGGGTATCCATCAGCGTAGGCTGCAACAATACCTGCACATTCTGTATCGTCCCCGCTCTCAGAGGTAAGGAAAAAGATCGTAGACCGGGCGAGATCTTGGCAGAAATCAAAGCACTAGTTGCTGAAGGTGTAATTGAAATCACTTTGCTGGGTCAAAATGTCAACACCTATGGTGTGGAGTTCGGTGATAAGGGTGCCTTCGCAAAGTTGTTGCGTGCCTGTGGCGACATCGAGGGTCTGGAACGTGTCAGATTCACTAGCCCACACCCTGCAGCTTTCACAGAAGATGTAATTCTTGCCATGGCAGAGACTCACAATGTGATGCCACAACTGCACATGCCACTTCAGTCTGGAAGTGATCGAATCCTCAAGGACATGAAGAGAAGTTACCGCAGTTCAAAGTATCTTGGCATCCTGGATAAGGTAAGAGAACTCATACCTGATGCAGCAATCTCAACTGACATAATCGTAGGATTCCCATCCGAAACAGAAGAGGATTTCCAAGAGACACTTAGGGTAATCAGGGAATCTAGATTCGCCATTACCTATACGTTCCAATACTCAAAGAGACCCGGCACACCTGCGGCCGATTTACCTGGTCAAATTTCTAAAGAGGTAGTCCAAGAGCGTTACGAACGTTTACTTGAAGTGGTTAATGATTTAGCTTGGCAGGAAAACAAGTTACAAATTGGCAAACGTGTTGAAGTCTTGATTGGTAACAACGAAGGTCGTAAGGATGATCGCACGAACCGTCTAACCGGTAGGGCAAGGGATGCTCGTCTAGTGCATATCGACTGGCCTACAAACATACCTGAACCTAGGCCGGGTGATCTAGTTTGGGCAACTGTCATTGATGCCAAGCCGTATTTCTTGATTGCCGAAACAGGCGACAACCCTGAAGTCAAAAGAACTATCGCTGGCGATGCATACGATAGAGCTCAGGCTGAGAGCTGCGCAGTTCCTTCGGTTTCAACCGAATCTAAAAAGGGAACTATCGGACTAAACGTTGAAGTCAAAGCTAATCAGTAATCTATGAGCACAGCCATAGCTCCAGAACTGATTTGCATTGTTGGCCCCACTGGTTCGGGCAAAAGCAATATGGCAATTAACATCGCATTAGACCTTGCTTCAAAAGGTATCAAGGCCGAGATTGTTAATGCTGACTCTATGCAGCTCTACAAAGGAATGGATATTGGAACTGCCAAGGTTCCAGTATCGGAGCGAGCCGGAATAGTTCATCATCTTTTGGACTGGCTTGAAATCGAAGAAGAGAACACAGCAGCCAGGTATCAGATTGAAGCTAGAAAAGTTATCGCTCAACTTATTAATAACGGTGTGCTGCCGATAGTTGTCGGTGGCTCAATGCTTTACATAGCAGCACTGATAAACACATTCGAGTTTCCAGGGCGTGATGAGGCTCTTCGCGCTCAACTGGAGCAAGACCTAATTGACTTAGGTCCTATTGCTATGCATAAGAGATTAGAGCTTCTTGATGAGGTTGCGGCAAGCCGAATTGAACCGCAAAACGGAAGACGCACTGTTCGAGCTCTCGAGATCGTCATGATTACAGGTGAACCATTTGCTGCCTCATTACCTGAACAGTTTGAATCATTCCTACCTGTCCTTGAAATCGGATTGAACTCTGCCAGAGAGCATCTAGTTGAACGCCTAGCAACAAGAGTTCGAGGAATGTGGTCGGCAGGGCTTATCGAAGAGGTCAGAGGACTAATCGATAAGGGCATCAGGGATTCCAAAACAGCGAGCCAAGCAATTGGTTACGCGCAGGCTTTGGCCTCAATAGATGGTCGACTATCCGAAGAAGAAGCAATTGACGAAACCATTCTGCTCACACAAAGATATGCCAGAAGACAGATGTCTTGGTTTAGAAGAGATCCAAGAATCAATTGGTTTGACTATCAATCGCCAACACTTCAATCTGAAGTCATGAAGCTTGTTTATTCAAGTCTGCAACACAAGGCAAAGTAGGCTAAGGAAATGAGCAAGGTTCAATTCACTAAGGGTCAGGGCACGGGCAATGATTTTGTTCTGGTCCTAGATCAGGATGGAAGCCTAGACATTAGTCCTGCCCAGGTAGCCAGAATTTGTGACCGCCACTTTGGAGTTGGGGCAGATGGTCTAATAAGAGTAGTTCCTTCGCATCTACTTCCTGAAGGCAAAGCGACCTTGGCAGAAGAGCCTTCAGCATATTGGTTTATGGATTATCGCAATGCCGATGGCTCGATCGCTGAGATGTGTGGCAACGGTGTTCGAGTGTTCGCAAGGTATCTCACTGAAAAGGGTTTAGTGGAGCTTCCAGATGGCCAAGTTCTTCACATTGGTACCCGTGCTGGCGTTCGAGACATTCAGAGGAACAAGGCTGGTTTCGCAGTTGACATGGGTCGATGGAGACCAGATTCAACAGATGTTTTGGTTAGTGCCAGAGGTTTAGAAGTTGCAAGGCCATCTCAAGGAATCAATGTGGGCAACCCACATCTGGTAGTCGCTTTAGCTTCAAACGAGGAATTGGAATCGCTCGATCTCTCTACTGCACCCAAGCTAAATCCAGAACCTGAAGCTGGAGCAAATGTTGAGTTTGTTGTGCCAGCTGATCCGATGATTACTAACGGTGTTGGCAAAATTTCGATGCGAGTTTTTGAACGAGGAGTGGGCGAAACCCTGTCCTGCGGAACTGGAATTGTTGCAGCTGTTCTGGCAACTAGACTTTGGGCTGGTTCTGACGCTCCCAACCAATGGACTGTTGAAGTTCCTGGTGGCACCCTAGGGGTTCGCATGTTTGCAACTGAAGAAGGCGAACATGTTGGACTGAGTGGCCCAGCTGAACTGTCATTTGATGGAGTATTCGAACTTTAGGTTCTTGTTACTTTCAATACCCTAAAAGTTTTTGAAGAGTCAATTCTCGTGCTTTCAAATTCTGGGCTGAATTCTTGCGTTAGCCATTTGTGCAAACTGTCGGAACCCAGATTCTTTTGAACCACTAGCCGAGCCGTTCCTCCAGTTGTCAACCTGTTTATCCAAAGCGTGAGAATTTCATGAAGAACTACTTTTCCAACTCGAATAGGTGGGTTTGACCAAATCTCATCGAATTGAATATTGTGTGGGACTTCTTCAGGTTTGCAGACAATAATGTTTGAAATGCCAAGTCGTTCTGCATTTAGTTTGGTGAGTTCTAGGCTGCGCTGGTTCACATCGATTGCGTAGATCACTGCCTTGGGGGAGTGAAGAGCAAGAGCCAAAGCAATCGGTCCCCAGCCGCAACCAATGTCTAAAAAATTTCCAGACGGGTTAGCTCTTTCTAAATGAGTCAAAAGAACTTGTGTGCCTTGATCGATGTGCTCTGGACTAAAAATACCTCCAGCAGTTAGCACCGAGTACTTGTTTCCATTCAGAGTCACGGTTATTTCACGCGGGACTAAAGGCCCTTCTGGTGAGCTAGCGAAGTAGTGATTATCTGACACGATTCACACAATACTCCTACAGGACTAGTCTTAAAGACGAAATGACATCAAACGATTCTGAGAGCCAAGAACAACTTCAACAAGAGAGCCTTCGCGAAGAGACTAACTCCGCTATAGACAGAATCTTGAGACGTGATCAAAGGGCACAGGCCCTTGGGCTTAGCGACGATCAGCCGAATGCTTTTGATGGCGACCAACAAGACCTTCTTGATAGAGCGGCTCTGGCCAGAGTGCCGGGTTTGTCCACTCAAATGCAGGACATCACAGAAGTTGAGTATCGTGAGCTTCAGCTAGAGAGAGTTGTCCTGATAGGTATTTGGGGAGAAAACACTCTCAAGGATGCCGAGAACTCTTTACGCGAACTTGCGGCTCTAGCTGAAACAGCGGGAGCAGAGGTACTTGACGGATTACTCCAGCGCCGATATCACCCCGATCCAGCCACCTTCTTAGGAAAAGGCAAAGCAGTCGAGTTGCATGACCTAGTCAAAGAAATTGGTGCCGACACGGTTATCGCAGACACCGAGCTTGCCCCCTCTCAAAGACGAGCTCTTGAAGACGTGGTCAAAGTAAAGGTCATTGATCGCACCGCCATTATTCTTGAAATCTTCGCCCAGCACGCTAAGAGTCGTGAGGGTAAGGCCCAGGTTGAGCTAGCTCAACTTGAATATCTTTTACCTCGCCTAAGAGGTTGGGGTGAATCCATGTCGCGTCAAGCTGGTGGTCGAGCTGCCGGTGGTGAAGGTATCGGTTCTAGAGGTCCAGGTGAAACCAAGATAGAACTTGACCGCAGAAGAATCAATATTCGAATGTCGAAACTGCGTAAGCAAATTGCTGGCATGAAACCTGCTCGAGAAACTAAACGATCTAACCGTAAACGACATGAGGTTCCATCAGTTGCAATTGCGGGTTACACAAATGCTGGTAAGTCTTCCTTGCTAAATAGATTGACGTCAGCTGGAGTGCTGGTGCAAAACGCCTTGTTTGCAACTCTGGACCCAACCGTTAGGCAGACTCGCACTCCTGATGGGCGTGAGTACACGCTGTCAGACACAGTTGGGTTTGTGCGTAATCTTCCTCATCAACTGGTTGAGGCCTTCAGATCGACATTGGAAGAGATTTCAGACAGTGACCTAATTCTTCACATCGTCGATGCATCGCATGTTGATCCAGGTGCTCAGATTGCCACGGTCAGACAAGTTGTAGGAGAAGTTGATTCAAGGCACATCTCGGAGTTGATTGTCTTCAACAAAGTGGATTTAGTCGATGAGGGCACTTTGCTAGCCCTCAGGGGACTTGAGCCGAATTCTGTCTTTGTGTCTTCAAGAACAGGTGAGGGATTTGATGAGTTGCAAGCAGCAATTGCTGATCGCCTTCCGAGGCCTAATGTTGCTGTGAAAGTTTTGATTCCATACAACAGGGGAGACCTGGTTTCACGACTGCATCTAAATTCACAGATCAACAAAATCGAGTATCAGGAAACCGGTACTTATGTTGATGCTCTGGTTAGGCCAGATATTGCCAGCGAACTTGAAGCCTTCAAGATCTAGATCTTGCGCAGGACCGTAACTACGATTCCCATCACTTCAGCGTGAGTTCCATCGATAGGTTCATAGTTGCGATTTTGTGGCAGCAACCAAATCTTTCCATCTCTGTTTCTAAATGTCTTGACGGTAGCTTCGCCATCTAAGAGCGCTGCAACAATGTCTCCGTTGTTAGCTGTTTTTTGCTGACGGATCACTACCCAGTCACCATCACAGATAGCAGCTTCCTCCATAGAGTCCCCCTTGACTTTCAGCATGAACAGTTCGCCTGAACCTACTAGGGACTTAGGCAAAGGGAATATTTCTTCGACGTTCTGGTCTGCAGTAATTGGGTAACCGGCTGCGATGCTACCAACCATCGGTACCATCGCAGTTGCAGCCATTGGAATGCTGCTATCTGCCTCAATGCTTGTGGCATCATCCCAGCCTTCGGGGGCAATTAGGACTTCAACATTTCTGGACAAGTTATCCTGGCGTCTGATGTAGCCCTTTTCCTCGAGGTTATCTAGCTGGTAGGAAACGCTGGCTACTGAGCTGAGCCCAACACCCTCGGCAATCTCTCGCATAGATGGCACAATGCCAGATCTGGCCTTGCTTTGCAGGATTGTCTGCAGAATAGCCTTCTGAGTCTCGGTCAGTGAATCGCTGCTTTTGCGGGTCATTTGATGCCTCTCTGCCTTGTTTATAAGGCATTTAGGGTGGTGTCAGTGGTTACCAGTTGAATCTTCAATAAGGCAACTACCTTGAATGTATTTGAAAAGTATCAAAAAATCAAACACATTTTCGAAAAAAAGACAAATATTCTTGACTTTTTTCGAATAAAGGTCGTAATCTTGTTCGTATTAGAACAAATGTTCGGAGAAAGGTTCCAAATGTCAGCTCAAATTATCGAGTTCCCGATGAACAGAGTTCGCCCTGCTCAGCAGGTCGTAAGCACTCCTGGACAATACCGTCAGAGAACGCCGGTCAGGCCTGTAGCGGTAAATCAAGTGAGCCCACTGGCAATTGTTCGAGCCGTTCTTGGCTGGACGCTGATTCTGGTTATCTCTGGAGGGCTACTTCTGGGCGTAGGTAAGACAATCCAGTCAGCTCAAGCCTCCGGTTCAGATTTGGCTTCAAGCACAGCAGTAACTTTTGAGTACGTGACGATCATGCAAGGCGACAGCCTGTGGTCAGTTGCGGAAGAGTATGCTCCAAATCGCGATCCTCGCGATTTCATTGCTGAAGTTGTGGCTTTGAACAACATGACTGATTCAGTGGTGGATGCAGGAATGAGAATAGCTCTTCCAATCAACTAACCATTTTGTGTTCGAGGTTAGTAACCTTGACCAATGACTGAGTTAAATGATCTTCCGATTAGAGACAGCCTTAGAGGCCGCACTCCTTACGGGGCACCTCAGTTGCACGTTCCAGTAGCCCTTAACGTTAACGAAAACACTCACGAGCTGCCTGAAGAGATTCTTGTCGATGTCATTCGCAGAATTGCTGAATCCCTAAGCACCATAAATAGATACCCGGATAGAGAATTCACCGCACTGCGTGAGATGTTGGCAGATTATGTGGGCCAAGGAATGTCTGCTCAAAACATTTGGGCTGCAAACGGTTCGAATGAAGTTCTTCAACAACTCTTCATGGCTTTCGGTGGCCCTGGTCGCAAAGCACTAAGTTTTTCTCCGACTTACAGCATGTATTCGCTAATTGCTCAATCAACTGACACAGAATATGTTGAAGTTCCTAGGCTTGATCGTTACGAGATAACTGTTGATTTAGTCACCAAGGCGATTGCGGAGCACAAACCAGATATGATTCTGATTTGTTCGCCAAACAATCCTTCTGGTACACCTGTCGATCTGGAAGTAATTGAAGCAGCTTACGCTGCTACCAAGGGCATGCTTGTTGTTGATGAGGCCTACTCAGAATTCTCACTCAATGAAAACAGTGCTCTATCGCTTTTGGCTGGAAGACCTCGCTTGGTTATTAGCAAAACCATGTCCAAGGCATTTGCCTTCGCAGGAGCAAGGCTTGGCTACCTAGCTGCGGACGAGGCGGTGTGCGATGCCATGAGATTAGTTCGTCTGCCTTACCACCTGAGTGCTTTAACTCAGGCAGCAGCTGAAGCCGCGCTTTCTCACAGTGTAAAAATGCTTGAAACGGTTGCTGACATTAGAGACCAAAGGGACAGGCTCTATGTAGCACTGCAGGATCTGGGCTTGGATCCTTATCGTAGCGACGCCAACTTTATTCTGGTTGGCGGAATAGATAACCCTTCACTAATCTGGCAGAAACTACTTGACCAAGGAATTCTGGTGAGGGACGTGGGTATCAAGAACACGCTCAGGATTACCGCAGGAACTGAAGCCGAAACCACCGCCGTCATAGAGGCTCTTACTGAGCTTCTGGGCAAGAAGTAGAATTGGCTAATTGCCATTGATGTCAAGTTCTTCAAGTATTTATAAGTTTGAAAGGCAATAACTATGAACAGAGTCGCATCTATTGAGAGAAAGACCAGTGAGTCTTCCGTCAAGCTAAGCCTTGACCTCGATGGCACTGGTAAGTCGAACATTTCAACTTCAGTTCCATTCTTTGATCACCTACTAACTGCCTTTTCTAAGCACTCCATGATTGACTTGAATGTTGAATCAAGCGGTGACACCGATATTGATATTCACCACACAGTTGAAGACACCGCGATCGTTCTAGGGCAAGCAATCAAGCAAGCTCTAGGAGATAAGAACTCAATCTCTCGTTTCGGTGATGCGACTGTGCCTTTAGATGAAGCATTAGTTCGTGCTGTTGTCGATCTATCTGGCAGACCATTTCTATCTCACACCGGTGAACCAGCGGGATTTGAACTACACCTAATTGGTGGACACTTCACCGGTTCCATGGTTCGTCACGTGTTTGAAGCTATCTGCCTCAATGCGGACATGACTGTGCACATCACTGTTCTTGATGGTAGAGATCCGCACCACGTTGCAGAAACAGAATTCAAGGCTTTTGCTCGAGCACTGCGCAAAGCAGTTGAGAAAGACCCTAGAGCTGTTGGTATTCCATCCACTAAGGGAACTTTGTGACCAATCCCAAAATAGTTGTTCTAGATTTCGGTAGTGGCAATATTCATTCGGTAGTTAATGCATTTACTCAATTAGGTGCTGAGGTCGAGCTAACCGCTGACAGGTCTAAAGCGTTGCAGGCAGATGGCTTGGTAATACCAGGGGTAGGGGCTTTTGCAACAGTGATGGAACAGCTCAATTCAGTTGGTGCACCAAGCATCGTTGATCAGCGCTTATCTTCGGGTAAGGCAGTTTTTGGGATCTGTGTTGGGCTTCAGGTCATGTTTGATAAAGGCAATGAGCACGGAGTCGAAACTGAAGGTTTGGGTCAATGGCCAGGCGAAGTGACTGAACTTGATTCGCCAACTCTTCCACACATTGGCTGGAATGATGTGTCAGTGCCTTCTGGTTCAAAGCTGTTTGAAGGCGTTTCCGAGGAACAGTTTTATTTTGTTCATTCTTATGGAGCAGCAACCTTTGCTCTCGAGGATGAAACTCCATTTGAAAAGCCGAAGGTTTCTTGGGCAGAGTATGGTTCAAGATTTGTTGCGGCTGTTGAAAACGGTCCGCTCAGTGCAACGCAGTTTCATCCAGAGAAATCTGGCCAAGCTGGTCTTACTCTTTTGAATAACTGGCTAAAGAATCTATAGAGGAATATTTTGAGCGAACGATTAATACTTTTACCAGCAGTTGATGTTGCTGACGGCAAAGCCGTTCGACTAAGTCAGGGTGTGGCTGGAAGTGAGACTGACTATGGTTCACCTATCGATGCTGCAAACGTCTTTATTGAAGCAGGAGCGGAATGGATCCACTTGGTCGACCTTGATGCAGCGTTCTCCCGAGGCGAGAACAGAGCAATAATTCGTGAGGTTGTAGCAAACAGTAAAAACGTAAAGATTGAGCTTAGCGGTGGCATTAGAGACACCCCATCATTGGAAGCTGCATTATCTGCTGGGGCTGAGCGAGTAAACCTCGGTACTGCAGCTCTAGAGAATCCGGATTGGACTGCAGAAGTTATTGCAAAGTACGGTGACAAGATTGCCGTCGGGCTTGATGTTCGTGGCACCACACTAGCTGCTCGTGGCTGGACTGAAGATGGCGGAGATCTGTTTGAAGTTCTTGAAAGATTAGAGCAAGCAGGATGTCCAAGATATGTTGTGACAGATGTGACCAAAGATGGAATGTTACTTGGCCCAAACATTGAGATGCTAAAAGAAGTTATGCAACGAACAAATAAACCAGTCATCGCATCAGGTGGAATATCTTCGTTAGAGGATCTAGAAAGACTGAGAGAACTTGTGCCGCTTGGCCTTGAGGGTGCGATCCTAGGCAAGTCTTTGTATGCAGGAAAGTTCACCCTTGAACAGGCGTTGAAAGTTGCCGGTGAGTAGTGTCTTCCACTGAACCTTCAAAATTTACTGATTCAGCTGGAGTTCCTTGGGCTGGTCGTAGTTTTGACATCAATCCATACAGTGGTGATAACGGTGAAGCAGATGCATATCTAATTGAATCCATATCTAAGTTTCAATCGGGGCAAGTAGGTTGCCATGAAGTCTTGAGGGCCATAGGTCATGCCAGATTATTGATTCCACTTATTGCAAATCTAGGCGAAGGTGAGCAGGGTTCTCATGGCCATCAAGTTGATAAGAGTGCAGACCTTTCAATAGTTACCGTACTCACCCCAGATAACCAAAGAGCTCTTCCTGTGTTTAGCTCGGTAGCCACAATGACGCGCTGGAATCCTGATGCCAGACCTGTTCCAAACAATGGACGAAAAGTCGCGCTAGCTGCAGCCAGCGAAGGAAACACCAGACTTGTTTTAGATCCAATGAGCGAAACCGAGTTCGTTGTTAGAAGACCAGGTATTGCTGCCGTTGCTCAAGAACTTCCTTGGATAACACCCGCAAATAACCCTGAGGTAGTTGAAATCATCAACAACGTTTTGGCAGAGAGTGGCTCGGTGGAGAGTTTTACTTTGGTTGAAGGTGATCCGAGCTGCAAACTCTTAGGTCAGGAATTGTTAGTGGTTCTTTATCTAGAGCCTGGACTTTCAGAGAAACAACTAAAAGAGCTCGAAGATGGTTTCTTCGAGAAAATAGCCAACTCGGAGCGGTTTGTCGAGCTAGTTGACTCAGTTGGAGTCAAATTCCTGCAGGCTAGTTAACAGGTCCGGTGAATTTCTCGCCAGGGCCTTGTCCTGGCTCGTCTTTGATAACTGATGCTTCGCGGAATGCTAGTTGAAGGCTACGAAGCCCATCCCTTAGTGGTCGAGCATGGTGATCACCTAAGTCAGGGGCAGAAGCTGACAAGAGTCCAGCAAGGGCAGTAATCAGCTTTCTGGCCTCATCAAGGTCACCTTTATAGCCACTTTCAGCTAGGCCCACCTGGACTGCAGCGGCACTCATCAGATGCACTGCTGTGGCGGTTATGACCTCAACGGCTGGCACTTCCTCAAGATCTCGCATTGCTTGGGATTCAAAATCTTCTGACATTTAGGGGTTCACTTTCGCGTGGATACTCTGCTAGGCTAGCCCATGGCTCTGGAGATCTCTGGTCTTCAGTCAGAAGTGGATTCATTTCCCACCCGCGTCCACCGACTTATTAGGTTGCCGGGTAAGCTTTGAACTTTTCAGTTCTGCGCGTTGACAAGGATTTCCTTGTCCCTACGTGGCCATTAAGTCACGTCAAAAGGAGCAGCAGATCAGCGACCCGCGTATCAACGAACGAATCCGTGTACCAGAAGTACGCCTAGTTGGCCCTAACGGAGAGCAGCTTGGCATCATCAAAATCGAAGAAGCACTGCGTATGGCGCAGGAAGTGGATCTCGACTTGGTAGAAGTTTCACCAACCTCAGCACCACCGGTTTGTAAACTTATGGATTTCGGAAAGTTCAAATACGAAGCAGCCCAGAAGATTCGTGAAGCGAGAAAGAACCAGACAAACACTGTCATAAAGACTGTACGTTTTGGTTTGAAAATCGATGATCACGACTATGGCACTAAAAAAGGTCAGATCGAGCGCTTCCTGAAGGCTGGCGACAAGGTCAAAGTGATGGTCGTTTTCCGTGGCCGTGAGCAATCACGTCCGGAGATGGGTGTCAAGTTGTTACAGAAGGTAGCAGAAGAAGTTACTGAGTCAGGTGTTGTTGAGTCGAGTCCATCGGCAGACGGCAGAAGCTTGGTGATGGTTATCGCTCCACTGCGTAACAAGGCTGATGCGAAAGCTGATGCAAAAAGAGCTGCGGACAAGAAAGCGAAAGCTGAAGTTGCACCTACTGAGACCGAAACCAAGGATTCTGCGGCTGAAACCGCAGACTAGAAAAACAGGAGAGAAGTTATGCCAAAGCAGAAGACCCA
>JBMOFL010000003.1:0-56171 GCA_049314335.1 Rhodoluna sp.
TAGCTTCGGTTGATGCTGCTGGAGGCCTTTACCAACTGCAGCTTTAGGTTTTGCAAACGGGCGCTTACGCTTCCGTCGATTATTTCACCAGCAATTTGAACAACCATTCCGCCGAGAATCGAAGGATCGATCTCAACGTTCAGGCTAATCTGCTGACCATAAGTACCAGCCAGAGTTGCACGCAAACGTTCAATCTGGCTTTGTTCTAGTTCTTTAGAAACTGTGACTGTGGCAACCAGTGATTCTCCGTAGGCCGCAACCTGCTTGGCAAACTGGTCAATCACAATTGCAACTCTGCGACCACGAGCAGAACCAACGGCCTGGTTGATCAAGGCAAGAGTTACCGGGTTAGCCTTTGAGCCAATAAGTGCATGAACCAAAGCAAGCTTTGTGGCTTTTGGTGCACTCTTGTTGCTCAAAGCAAACTGCAAGTCTCTGTCGCTTGCTACAACCTGCTGGAAGCTAAACAGTTCGCTTTGAACTTCGTCCAAAACGTTGGTCTTCGAAGCAGTTGCAGCTGCTGCGTGAACACCTAGCTGCTCAAGAACAATAACCAAGTCCATGCTTCTAGAGAATCTAAGAGCAGAAACTTTCTTCACAAACTCGATGGCGTTTGCGCTGACCTTTGTGTTGAATACGCGCTCGATGAGTGCGCTCTTTGCACCACTCTCAGTGGAAGTGTCTGAGAGGATACCGCGCAACTGGGTACTACCCGAGATTGCATCGGCAACTACAAATAGGTCAATCGCAAAGGCTAGATCTGACCCAAGGTAGGCAGATGCATCTGCTTTAGCTTGAGCCAGCGCCTGACGAGTTGAGGAGGCCATTAGTTCTTCTTGCTGTCTTTCTCTAGATCTGCCAGGAAGCCTGAGACCATGCTCGAAGCGTTCTTGTCATCTTTTAGGTTCTGCGCAACAACTGATGAAGCTAGATCAAGAGCTAGCGCTCCAACTTCAGCACGCAATGAAATGATTGCGGACTGACGTTCTGCTTCAATTTGCTTCTTTGCTGTTTCAGTCATACGAGCTGCTTCTAGTGAAGCCTGCTCCTTTAGTTCAGCAAGAATAGCTGCACCTTCGGCTCTTGCAGATTCACGAATCGCAGCTGCTTCGGCACGCGCCTCAGCTTGCTCTGCTTCGATGTTTGCAGTCTTTGCCGCAGCTTCAGCCTGAGCTTTCTCTGCTTGAGCTAAACGACCTTCGATCGCTTCAGTTCTAGCATCGATGTTCTTTTTGAAGCTAGGCAAAACCTTTACCCAGAAGAAGACCAGCAGAATCGCGAAAACCACAGCAGACCAAACAATGTCAGCAACCGCAGGTATAAGTGGGTTAGCTGACGCCGAGGTCGGCATCAATAGTTCGTGAATTCCAATAGTCATTTATGAAACCTTAGGCTGCGAAGATGAATGGGGTTGCAAGACCGATAAGAGCCAATGCCTCGGTAAACGCGATACCAAGCCACATTGTTACCTGAAGTCTTGCTGCTAGTTCTGGTTGACGAGCGATTGACTCGATTGTCTTTGAAACAACAAGTCCTACACCGATACCAGGACCAATCGCTGCAAGGCCATAGCCTAGAACGCCGAGGTTACCTGTTACCTGTGATACCTGAGTTACAGTTTCTGCTGCTAGTTGAATAATCTGCACTTTGTTTTCCTTCCATGGTTTGAACTAACGGTTTGTTAGTTCACTTTGTTTCTTAGTGTTCATCTGCTAACGACAGCTGAATGTAAACAGTTGTCAACAGGGTGAATACGTACGCCTGCAAGAATGCCACCAAAATCTCAAAGAGAGTGAAGACAAACCCGAAGGTGAATGTGAGTAAACCGAAGGCTTTTAGTGGACCATCGGCATACAAAACGAAGAAGTGGGTTGCTGTGAAACACAACACCAGCAGCAAGTGTCCGGCGATCATGTTCATCATTAGACGAAGAGCAAGAGTTACTGGACGAAGAATAAAAGTTGATAGGAACTCAATAGGAGTTACCAATATGTAGAAAGCTTTAGGCACACCTGCAGGGAATAGTGCGTTCTTGAAGAACCTCACTCCGTGAGCTTTTACTCCTGCATAAATGAATGTTACGTAGGCAGCTCCAGCCAAGAGCATAGGTAAACCAATTACCGATGTTCCAGCGATGTTTAGTCCAGGCACGATACCGGTGATGTTCATACCCAGCACAATGAAGAAGATTGTGGTTAGTAGTGGCAGGAAGCGATCGCCGTCCTTTTCGCCTAGCTGCTCGTGAGCAATCGACTTGCGAACGAAGTTTAGGGAAATCTCACCGAACATCTGGAATCTGCCTGGCACAAACTGGCCAGTTGCAGTGCTCTTACGGAATTTGTTTGCCCAAAGAGTAAATAGAACGATTAGCAGTGTTGTCACCAGTAGACGAATCAACATGATTCGGTTTAGAGCAAAAGGTGTGCCTTCAAAGGCAATAACCTCTGGATAAAATTCACCAATTGTTGGCGGCTCGAAGTCACCCTCGCCAGCGGCGAAGGGATTGAACCCTGCAGTGAGCAGTAGCAACTTTTGAGTGAACAGCTTTGACTCCTGTTTCGGGGCAGGCCATGCCTAACCTTGCGGCGATTTACAGTGGGTTATCGTTACTACTGGAGCAAGCGATACTCAAATCGTATCAGCATCCAAACGCCTAAAATCCTTTAATTGAGCGAAAATACCAGCAATTTAACTGGATTTAACCGCAGGGGCAAGTCTGGCCTTAGTGACAATCAATGTGTCCAGTACTAAGCCTCCAATTACGGCGGCAACGACAGTGAAGAATACGACCGGTCTTGATTCGAAAGTCAACCAATCGGCTCTAGTCAATGCACTAAAAAGAACCAAGAAAAGTACCATCTTGATTAGCCAGCCACCCAAGACAACCCCTAGAAATCCACCCAACCCCAGCTTCGATCCAAGCAGCAGGCTAAGTGCTGTTAGCGCGGTGAAAACAAAAGCAGCCCCTCCACCAGTAATTGCTGCCAATACGCCTGATTGACCGGCAACCAGAAAGCCGATGCCTGAACCCAGCAGAGTAATTCCTAAAACTAAGAGTGAGCCGAGTTTTAGAACTCTCAGCATTACGGACTTTAGATCATCAAACATTCTGTCTCTGCTTTCGTGCTTGTATTCGTTTTAGTTCAGGCCAAAGGGTATACAGAAGTGAAATAGATAATGAGACAGTTGCAAAGACCACAACCCACACAAAGTCAGTCAAGAACAAAAGCAAACAACTTACCGAGACTGCAGCGCTCCAGAAATAGAAGACCAACACTGAGCCGATGTGGCTGTGCCCAAAATCTTGTAATTTGTGATGAAGGTGCAGGCGGTCTGCGGAGAATGGCGACTTGCCCGCAGCCAAGCGACGAGCCACAGCTAATGCAAAATCCAAAAGCGGTAACAACAAAATAGAGATTGGCAGAATAAGTGGCAGCACTGCTGGAACCAGATCATCACGCTTGAGCGATGCTGGGTCTATCTGGCCCGTGACAGTAAGTGCAGATGCAGTCATCAGAAGACCTAGAAGTAGTGCTCCGCCATCACCCATAAATATCTTCGCGGTGTGCCAGTTGTGCGGTAAGAAACCAATACACATACCAATTACTATGGCTGAAATTACCGTAGCCAGATTGAAGTAGTTAGTTGGAGATATCTGCTGGGCTAGCAAATAGGAATAGATAAAAAAGACAACAGTTCCAATCATTACTACTCCAGCTACCAAGCCATCTAGGCCATCAATGAAATTCACCGCATTCATAACCAGTACGGCTAAGAAAACGGTGACCACAAAGGAGACTCCAAAAGACCCGACAGTTATCCCAAAGATAGGTAATGAAACAATCTGCACACCATTCCAAGCCAACACCCCGGCTGCGAGGAACTGACCTGCAAGCTTGATGGTCCAGTCAAGGTCATACAGATCGTCCAAGAAACCAATGGCCATCACCACAAGGGCTGCCAGGGATATGGCGATGATGGGTCCTGGATCTGCAAAGACCACGTCGAACCAACCAATAGGTGCTGCTATGGCTATGGAGACCACAAAACCGATGAACATAGCAAGTCCGCCGATGCGAGGGGTTGGCTTACTGTGCATGTCTCTGGTTCTAATCGCTTTTGGATATATCTTGTAGCGATCGGCTAGTTTTCTAACCACGAAGGTAGCTAGGTAGGTTACTACCCCAGCTATAGCCATCAAAAGTAAATAGGCGCGCACTAGCCTGCACTGACTTCGAGGAGATCTCCAACTACTGAACGAATCTTGGCTTCCGATAACGCTCCGCGTCTAACAATCTTGATTTGGCCAGTAGTACTCACCACACCGGCTGAGTCATAACTATCAACCAGAGCTGTTAGATCCAGGATTGTCGATGCCTCACCCTTAGGACTTGGCCCACCATCCAAGAAAACATTTACGGACTTATCTAAATAGTCCAGTGCTTGCTTACATGTTGTTGCAGCTGGCTCACCGGTTAGGTTTGCACTTGAAACAGCTAGCGGACCAGTTTCTTCAATTAGAGCTAAAGCAATTTTGTGATCTGGAACTCGAAGAGCAACGGTTCCCTTAGTCTCACCCAAATCCCATTGCAAGGAAGGTTGAGCTTTCAAAATAATGGTTAAAGCCCCCGGCCAAAATGTTTCAGCAAGTTTGATAGCTGCATCTGGAAGTGATTCAACTAAAGCTTTAGCCATGTTCAAATTAGCGATAAGTACTGGAGGGGGTGATTGTCTTCCTCTACCTTTAGCATCAAGAAGGGCTTGGACTGCTTCAGGTGAAAAGGCATTGGCTGCAATTCCGTAAACAGTGTCCGTTGGAATAACTGCAAGCTCAGTTCTGCCTAGAGCAACTTTTGCAAGACGCATTCCAGTTAGAAGATCTGTGTCCAGAGAGCAATCAAAAACTTTTTGCATTTCTAACCACCCGTCCTATCTGATCGCAGTGGTCGCTCTATCGCGACCTGATAAATCCTTATGGGTTGCACACTGACGCCAACCTAGGCTCAATATTAGTTCTCTTATGGCATCGCCTTGCATGTCAGCGTGCTCAATAATCAATGCTCCGCCTTCTCTCAGCAATCTTTTAGCTGAGATCTCAACCTTTCTAACTAGGTCCAATCCATCTGCTCCCCCATACAGAGCCAAACTTGGGTCATGCAAATGGACCTCAGGATAGATTGGAATCATCTCATCAGGAATATAAGGAGGATTCGATACCAACACATCTACCTGACCATCCAGGTCAGCAAACGCATCGGCAAGATCACCTTGGCGCAAAGTGGCAAGAGGAGCGTATCTTTCAAAGTTTGCTCTTGTGTAGACAAGCGCATCTTCACTTAGTTCAACTGCAAACACTTGAGCATTAGGCACTTCAACTGCAAGCGAGATAGCAATAGCTCCCGAACCTGTAGCTAGGTCAACAGCAATTGGATTCTCAACTGGAACAGCCTTTAGGGCATCCACAGCTAATTGGGTAACGGTTTCGGTTTCAAATCGAGGCACAAATACGCCAGGTCCAACTTTGAGTTCTAATTGCCTAAAGTATGCAACTCCAGTTAGGTGCTGAAGAGGAAACCTAGCAGCACGCTTGTCGACAAGTTCAAGAAACTTTTCTGTCTGCTCTGAATCAAGTGCTTCGCCAGTGATGGCCTTCACCTGAAGTTCGCCACGAGAGAGCTCCAAAACAAAACCTAAAAGTATTTCGGCATCTGCCTGAAACGATTCAATCCCTACTTGTTCAAACTTTTTAGATGCAAGTTCGATAGCAGCAGAGACCTTCATTACTCGGTCTCACCTAGAGCGGCTAGCCTTGCTTCCTCGTCAGCTTGAATAGCTGATTGAACAACAGGCTCTAATGCCCCATCCATAACCTGATCTAGGTTGTATGACTTATATCCAGTTCTGTGATCAGCAATACGGTTCTCAGGGAAGTTATAGGTTCTGATTCGTTCAGATCGGTCAACGCTCTTAACCTGTGACTTTCTCGCAGCACTTAGTTCTGCCTCTAAGGCTTCCTGCTGAGCAGCCAATAGACGTGCCCTAAGCACACGCATAGCTGCTTCACGGTTTTGTAGCTGAGACTTTTCGTTCTGCATCGAAACAACAATTCCAGTTGGAATGTGAGTTAGACGCACAGCTGAGTCTGTTGTGTTAACCGACTGACCACCAGGACCAGAGGATCTAAAGACATCAACGCGAATTTCATTCGCAGCAATTTCAAGTTCTTCAGGAGCATCAACTTCAGGGAAAACTAGAACACCGGCAGCGGAGGTGTGGATTCTTCCTTGAGTTTCAGTTACTGGAACACGCTGAACTCTGTGCACACCACCTTCATACTTCAGGTGAGCCCAGACTCCTTCAGCAGGGTCTGATGATTTGCCTTTGATAGCAATTTGAACATCTTTGTATCCACCAAGATCTGATTCGTTCTTGTCGAGGATTTCTGTCTTCCAGCCTTTGCTGTTGGCATACTGGATATACATTCTGAAAAGGTCCGCAGCAAATAGTGCTGATTCAGCACCACCTTCACCAGCCTTGATTTCCATAATTACATCGCGACCATCATCAGGGTCTCTAGGTATAAGTAGTCTTCTGAGCTTCTCTGTTGCCTCGTGAAGTGCTTCCTCTAACGCAGGAATTTCATCGGCAAAAGCTTCATCTTCTTTAGCCATGTCTTTAGCGGCATCAAGGTCTGACTGCATTGCGTTAACAGCATGGTAGGCAGAAACAATTGCATTTAGTTCTGCATACCTACGGTTTAGCTTCTTAGCTAGAACTGGATTGGCGTGGACTGAGGCTTCTGAAAGTTGTGTTTGCAACTCTGCATGTTCAGCCAGTAATGCCTGGACTGAAGATAGCATTATTCGCTTTCAGATCCGCTTGCTACAGGCATTGACTTCTGAACCATCATTAGGAACTCAACGTTGCTCTTAGTTTCCTTTAGACGGTTAAGGACAAGTTCAAGTGCTTGCTGCTGTTCTAGACCTGCAAGTGCACGACGAAGCTTCCAAACAATCTTGGTCTCATCTGGGCTCATCAACATTTCTTCACGACGAGTTCCAGATGCATTCACATCAACAGCTGGGAAAATTCTCTTATCAGCAAGTGAACGTGAAAGACGAAGTTCCATGTTTCCAGTTCCCTTGAACTCTTCGAAGATAACTTCATCCATCTTTGAACCAGTCTCAACAAGAGCGGTTGCAAGGATAGTTAGTGATCCACCATCTTCGATGTTACGAGCTGCACCAAAGAAACGCTTTGGTGGGTAAAGTGCTGATGAATCAACACCACCGGAAAGAATACGACCTGATGCAGGTGCTGAAAGGTTGTATGCACGACCAAGTCTCGTGATTGAGTCAAGCAACACAACAACGTCGTGGCCCATCTCAACTAGACGCTTTGCACGCTCGATAGCAAGCTCTGCAACTGTTGTGTGATCTTCTGCTGGACGGTCAAAGGTAGAAGCAATAACTTCACCCTTAACTGTTCTCTGCATGTCGGTTACTTCTTCAGGACGCTCATCAACTAGCACAACCATTAGGTGCACCTCTGGGTTGTTTACAGCAATCGAGTTAGCAATAGCCTGAAGCACAAGTGTCTTACCAGCCTTAGGCGGGGAAACAATCAGACCACGTTGACCCTTACCAATTGGCGCTACTAGGTCAATGATTCGAGTCGAGAGTTTGTTTGGCTCTGTCTCAAGACGCAGACGTGTCTGTGGGTATAGCGGGGTTAGCTTGCCGAATTCAACACGGTTCGCTGCCTCCTCAGGGCTCAGACCATTCACAGTGTCAACTCGAACAATCGCGTTGAACTTAGTTCTAGAAGGTGAATCACCTTCACGCGGTTGACGGATTGCACCAACAACGGCGTCACCCTTACGAAGGGAATACTTCTTTACCTGACCAAGGGAAACATAGACATCGTTAGGTCCAGCTAGGTAGCCAGTTGTTCTGACGAATGCGTAGTTATCCAAAATGTCCAAGATACCCGCTACAGGTACTAATACATCATCAGGAGAAATCTCGGTATCGACTTCATCGCGCTCGTTGTTACGACGAGGTCCGCGATCTCTGAAGCGATCGTTGCCACCGCCGCCACCGGAACGGTTGCGGTTACGGTTACGATTACGGTTTTGACCTTGACGGTCATTGCGCTCTGGACGTTCTGGACGGTCGCCATCGAATTCACGATCGCGAGCTGGACGCTCTGAACTGCTCTCCTGAGTGGATTCAGCTTTAGGAGCTGAATCAGTTGGAGCAGATGAACGGTTACGAGTTCTGTTGTTGTTGCTTCGCTCTGGTGCTACTGCATCAGAAGATTGGGTTTCAGGAGCAGCAGTCTGAGGTGCTGAATCTTCACTCTTACGAGAACGGGCAGGCTTCTTAGCTTCCACCGGTGCGTCGGTTGCAGGAACTGCAGTTACTCGACGTGATCTCTTTGGGGTACTGTCTTTTTGGATTTCATCCATGTTTGTTTAACTCTTTCTTGATTTAGCAATCGGTTTCTTATTTGAGGTGGATTGCTTGATGCACGACCCTTGTCATGCTCGAACCGTAAGTATTTACGGGATTTTGTACCAGGTAGCTATGATTTAGCCCCAAGATTTGCGTACGTTGTAACAGTAGCACCTTTGAAGTCAACAGCCAACATTAAAGGGGTCCAGCTGGGGAAAAGTTGAGCTGCAAGGCCTGCTGCAGCCAGTCTTTGAGCCGGATCGCTGGCTAAAACCAATACTGACGGGCCTGCGCCTGAGACCACGGCCGCATGTCCAGAATTACGAAGTGCGGTGATAAGGGCATCAGTTTCAGGAATAGCCTTTGCCCTATAGTTCTGGTGCAAACGGTCTTCAGTTGCAGCCAATAAAAGCTCTGGGCTTTGGGTGAGAGCTGCAATAAGTAGAGCAGATCTTGAGACGTTGAACACAGCATCATCGTGTGGAACTGAGTCTGGCTGCAAAGATCTAGCTAACTCTGTTGACATTTTGTTCTGAGGAACCAAAACAAGCGGTGATACACCTCTGTGCACAAACAACTTCTTATGCTTAGGTCCAGTTTCATCCTGCCAAGCAATTGTTAAACCACCGAATAGAGCTGGAGCAACGTTATCTGGATGGCCTTCGAGTTTTGTTGCAATATCTAGTAGTTGAGTTGAACTAATCTCAACAATCCCTTCAAGCAAACCTTTAGCTGCCATAATGCCTGCAACAACTGCAGCACCTGATGAACCCATTCCTCTTCCGTGGGGAATAAAGTTGTGAGCTCTTAATCTCAAACCAGGAAGTGGCTGTCTTAGATATTGAAAAGTGTAAGCAATTGCTTTTACAACAAGATTCTCATCACCGGTCGGAACCTCACCAGCTCCTTCTCCGATAACTTCAACCTGAGCATCGAGAGCATCGACTGCAATAACTTCAAGTTCATCGTAGAAAGATAAAGCCATACCTAAAGTGTCAAATCCTGGACCTAAGTTTGCACTTGTCGCTGGAACTTTGACAACAACTCTGCGGCCAAGCATCGCATTAGCTTGATCTAAACGCATTAGTTTTTATCCAATCCAAGGATTTCTGCAACCTCTGCTGTTTCTTTAGAACAAGAAACTGGTGAAATCTCATTGCCGTTAGCATCTTTCAAAGCCCAGCCAACATCCTTTAGTCCATGGCCAGTTACAGTAACAACAATCTTTGCGTTGGCTGGAACTTTACCCAGCTTAGAGTTCTTGAATAAACCAGCGGCTCCAGTAGCAGACGAAGGTTCAACGAATACGCCAACCTCATTAGATAGGTAACGGTGCATCCAAAGGATTTCTTCATCAGATACCGCTCCGAACTCTCCCCTGCTGCAATCCTGAGCACTTAGGGCTAAATCCCAAGAGGCAGGGTTACCGATACGGATGGCGGTAGCAATGGTTTCAGGGTTAGCTATTGGATGTCCTGCAACAAATGGAGCAGATCCTTCGGCTTGGAAACCCCACATCACTGGAACACCCTTGATGGTCCCTGCATTGAACTCTTCTAGATAACCCTTGAAATAAGCACTGTAGTTACCGGCGTTACCTACTGGCATAACGTGGAAATCAGGAGCAAAACCTAAAGATTCAACGACCTCAAAACTTGCAGTCTTCTGACCTTCAATTCGATCTGGGTTGACAGAGTTCACAAGGTGAACCGCATAGTTCTCACTCAGTTCGCGAGCTAAAACTAAACAGTCATCAAAGTTACCGCGAACTTGAAGAATGTCTGCCTTATGGGCAACCGCCTGGGCAAGTTTTCCCATGGTGATCTTGCCTTCAGGAATGAGAACTACAGATTTGATTCCCGCTGCTGCAGCATATGCTGCAGCACTGGCAGAGGTGTTTCCAGTTGACGCACAAATAACGGCCTTAGCTCCGTGCGCAACTGCCTTGGTAACTGCCATAGTCATACCGCGATCTTTGAATGAACCAGTAGGGTTCATTCCTTCGACCTTGAGCCAAACTTCAGCTGCACCAACAAGTTTGGCAAGAGCTGGAGCATGCACTAACGGTGTGCCACCTTCACCAAGAGTTACTACCTTGGTACCTGGAGCAATATCTAGTCGATCAAAATACTCATTGATAACGCCGCGCCATTGATGTGCCATTTTTAGACTCCTTCAACTCTGATCACAGAGGTGATCTGTTCAACGGCAGCACTGGCGTCGAGTTCACTTACTACAGCAGCTAATGATTTATCACTAGCCTCATGAGTTCCAATTTCCAACCAAGCAGTTGTTTCTGCTTTGATCATCTTCGATGACTGCTCAACCGTTTCAATAGAAACATGATTGGCAGCAAAAATGTTTGCAACTGCTGCTAGCACACCTGGCTCATCAGTTACTTCCAAAGTGATTTGGTAGCGAGTCTTGATTCTGCTAATCGGCAGCACTTCCAAATCAGCGTGCACTGAATCAGCAAGACCTGGCCCACCTGCGACATGTCGTTTAGCAGCAGAAACTAAATCACCCATAACAGCAGATGCAGTTTGAATACCGCCAGCACCAGCGCCATAGAACATCAGGCTTCCTGCTGCTTCCGCTTCAACGAATACAGCGTTGAATGCACCACGAACAGCGGCAAGTGGGTGCTCTAAAGGAACCATCGCTGGGTAAACACGAACTGAAATTCCAGCTTCTGGATGTTCTGCATCGGCTGGAATCATTTCACAAATCGCTAGCAACTTAATTACATAGCCATCTCGTTTAGCGGCAGCTATTTGAGCCGCTGTAACTTTTGTGATTCCCTCGCGATAGACCTTCTCCAAAGGAACTTCAGTGTGGAAAGCAAGAGATGCCAAAATAGCTGCCTTTTGAGCAGCGTCATACCCTTCAACATCTAGGGCTGGATCTGCTTCCAAGTATCCAAGCTTGGTGGCTTCGGCCATCGCCTCTTCAAGAGTGGCTCCGGTTGAATCCATGCGGTCAAGAATGTAGTTAGTGGAACCGTTAACAATTCCCATTATTCGCTTGACCTTGTCACCAGCAAGAGATTCACGAAGTGGACGAATAATCGGGATGGCTCCAGCAACAGCTGCCTCAAAGTAAAGCTGAGCCCCGACTTGTTCTGCAACATCAAATAGTTCTGTACCGTGGGTCGCAAGTAGTGCTTTGTTCGCAGTAATCACATCACTGCCTGAATTAAGTGCAGCCAAGATATATGTTCTGGCTGGCTCAATGCCACCCATAACTTCGATAACGATGTCAGCACCGAGAATAAGTTGATCGGCATCGGTTGTGATGAGATCTGCTGGAATGTCATATCCCCTAGCTGATCGCTTATCTCTAACTAAGACGCCAGCTAACTGCAGCTCAGCACCTACGCGAGCTGCAAGTTCATCCTTGTTCTCCAGGATTAATCTGGCAACCTGAGATCCAACAGAACCTGCTCCTAGCAGGGCAACTCTTAGCGGGCGGTAATCAATCATTTGGACACCTTCACGTCTCTAGAAAGCAAATCATCTTCAGTTTCAGCTCTAACAATAAGATCTACTTCCCCAGCTTGAACAGCCACAACAGCAGCTCTTGCTAGGTAGTTGTAGTTACTGGCAAGAGAGAAGCAGTAAGCGCCAGTAGTTGCAACAACAACTAAATCATTAGGTGCAATATCTTCCGGAAGGTATGCATCTCGCACCACTATATCTCCAGATTCACAGTGCTTACCTACAACACGTGATAGCGCTGGCTGTGAATCTGATTCTCTTGAGGCTAGCAAAACGCTGTAGTCAGCGCTATACAGGGCAGGCCTTGCGTTATCGCTCATACCACCGTCGATACTTACATACTTTCTGACATCCGCGTCATCACCGACAAGAACATCTTTAGTGGTTCCCACGTTGTAGATGGTGATACCGGCAGGGCCAACAATGGCGCGACCTGGTTCATAGGCTAGGACTGGAATAGGAATTCCATACTTGGCACATTCACTTGCCACAGCATCAGTAATTGCAGTTGCAACATCTTCAATAGCTAGCGGCTGATCGGCAGATGTGTAGGCAACACCAAAGCCTCCACCTAAGTTCATTTCAGGAACAGGTCCGCCCTTGAGTATCTCAGCCTGTAGAGAAACTAATCTCTTGGCTGCTTCAACAAATCCTTCGACGGCAAAGATCTGCGAACCGATGTGTGAATGTAGCCCTAGGAACTGTAGGTGCTTGTGTGATCTAATCTTTTCAACTAGTGAAGGCACATCAGCCATAGCAATGCCGAACTTCTGATCTTCACGAGCTGTTGCTAGGTATTCGTGGGTGTGTGCGTGCACACCGCTGTTTACTCGAAGTCGAACTGGTTGAATACGATCTTGAGCACCAGCAGCCGAAGCGATTCTTTCTATTTCTATATCACTGTCGATAACTATTACGCCTACGCCTGCTGCAACTGCTCTGCCGATCTCGCTGTGCGATTTGTTATTACCGTGTAAGCCAATTCGAGATGGTGCAATTCCTCCAGCTAAAGCAACAGCCAACTCTCCACCTGAAGAAACATCCACGTTCATCCCAAGCTGATCAACCCAACGAATTACTTCAGTTGAAAGAAATGCTTTGCTCGCGTAATAAATCTTTGACTCGGTGCCATGGCTCTGTGCAGCAGTTGAGAAAGCAGAGATAATTTGCTTGGCTCTATCAAAAAACTCTGTCTTATCCAAAACATAAAGCGGTGAACCAAACTGTGCAA
Source organism: Rhodoluna sp. (assembly GCA_049314335.1). Classification (GTDB taxonomy): domain Bacteria; phylum Actinomycetota; class Actinomycetes; order Actinomycetales; family Microbacteriaceae; genus Rhodoluna. The sequence continues at coordinate 13,185 of JBMOFL010000003.1, forward strand.
CTAAATCGCCCACTGCAACTCCACCGACTTCGATGTGACCTTCGGAATCACGCTTGAGGCTCTTTGGCCAAATGCCAGGGGTAACCGCGTTTGCATCTATTGGTTTGACTAACCAAGCTGGAGCTAACTGATTGTTTTTCATCACATACGCTCCGGTGCGCTCACGCCAAGAACTTTGAGGCCATTGGCTAGGACAAGTGAGGCAGCGTTGTTGAGCCACAATCTAGTTCTGTGAACACTCTCAACAGCGTTTCCTGAAAGTGGGGTTACTCTGCATGCGTCATACCAGCGATGATAGGCACCGGCTACTTCTTCTAGGTAACGAGCTACTAGGTGCGGAGCTCTTTCAGTTGAAGAATGAGCCATAACTGCAGGGAAACGTGCAAGGGCAGCGAGAAGATTTGATTCACTTTCGTGAGTTAGCAAACTTGGATCAAATTCACTGTCATCCACCGAAAGCGATGCTGCATTGTTGGCAACCTGCTTGGTTCTAGCATGTGCATACTGAACGTAGAAAACAGGATTGTCATTGGTCTTCTTTGATAGCTGGTCAAGATCGATATCAACCATTGAGTTGATTGAAGATCTGGTCAAAGCATATCTGGCAGCATCCACGCCAACTGCATCCACTAGATCTTCCATGGTCACAACAGTTCCAGCACGCTTGGACATTCGGACCGGTTCACCGTCTTTGACTAGGTTCACTAGTTGCCCGATCAGGATTTCTAGATTCACGCCTGGCTCATCACCGAAGGCTGCACACATAGCCATCATTCTCTGCACATAGCCGTGGTGGTCAGCACCGAGCATGTATAGAGCTTGATCGAAGCCACGTTCGCGCTTGTCTAGGTAGTAAGCAAGATCTCCTGCGATGTATGCAGCTTCACCATCACTTTTGATAACTACCCGGTCTCTGTCATCACCAAATGTTGTTGACCTAAGCCAGACAGCACCATCCTGATCATAGATGTGGCCTAAACCTCTAAGTCGTTCAATGGCTTTTTGCACTGCACCATTTTCATAGAGTGAGTTCTCATGGAAGAACACATCGAAGTGCACTCCAAACTTTTCGAGTGATTCACGAATCTCACCAAACATTAGGTCCACACCAGCGGCTCTGAAGGTTTCTTTCGCTTCATCATCAGGAAGTGAAGTTGCGTTGGGATGAAGAGCAACAACTGCTTGTGCAATTTGATTTATGTACTCCCCTGCGTAACCATCTTCTGGAGCATCCTCTTTACGAGCCGCGGCCAAAAGTGATCTGGCAAATCTATCTATTTGCGCACCGTGGTCATTGAAGTAATACTCTCTGGTCACCAGAGCACCTTGGGCTTGAAGTATTCGAGCAAGAGAATCACCAACAGCTGCCCAGCGAGTACCACCAATATGTATTGGTCCGGTTGGGTTCGCCGAAACAAACTCTAAATTCATTTTGATCCCCGAGAGAAGATCGCCAGTTCCATAACCTGCTCCGGCATTGACAATCTGCTTAGCCAGTTCGCCTGCAGCAGCTGCACTCAAGGTGATGTTGATAAATCCAGGTCCTGCAACGTCTACTTTAGAAATCCCAGAAATGCTCTCAAGCTCTGTTGCTAGCAGTGTGGCTAACTCTCTCGGGTTTGAACCTAGTTTGACTGCCCACTGCATGGCAACGTTAGTAGCCCAATCCCCGTGGTCGCGATTCTTTGGTCGTTCAACAACAACTTCGGCAGGCAGATCAATTACAGCCAACTTGCCTTGGGTCTGCAAAGAGCCCAAGATTAGAAGAATGTGACTGGATAGATCTGCAGGGGTCACCTAATGCACCTTTACTTGTGGGAATAAATTGTTGGGCTAAGAGGCCACAACGCCTACGCCAGTAATGCCCATAAGTCTAACAAACCGCCACCGAAGGCCATAAGGGGCTCCTCAGCTAGCCACACATCCGCTGGTAGTCTGAAGGTAATCCGCTAGCCCCCATAGCTCAGGGGATAGAGCACCGCCCTCCGGAGGCGGGGGCGCAGGTTCGATTCCTGCTGGGGGCACATGATAAAAAACGCACTCCCGCACCTCGACCTAGAAGGTCTCCTGCAAGGGCTAGGGCCTCTGGCCATGCTCATTGTTTGCCTCATAATCATTGCTGAGACAGGGTTACTGGTTGGATTCTTCCTGCCAGGTGACTCGCTGTTATTCACGGTAGGACTAATGATTGGCACAGGCATCATCGATGTACCAATCTGGTTGGCCTGCATACTCATCTCTGCCTCAGCTATTGCAGGAGACCAGCTCGGCTACTTCATCGGGAGAAAAGCTGGACCTGCTGTGTTTAGGCGTCCAAACTCCAAGTTTTTCAGCCAAAAGAATGCCCAAAGGGCTCAAGATTTCTTCGTCAAATATGGAGCCAAAGCGGTTATCTTCGCTCACTTCGTCCCCATCATGAGAACTTTCGTTCCAGTAGCCGCAGGTGTCGGGCAAATGAAGTATGCCTACTATCTTCGATACAACATCATCGGAGCGTTGACCTGGGGAATACTCGTTCCTCTGATCGGTTTCTTCCTAGGTCAAATAGAGTTCGTGCGTGAAAACGTCGTTCTCGTAACTTTAGTTTTGGTCGGACTCTCACTTGTTCCTGTGGCACTGGAAGTGTTGAAGGCTAGAAAAAAGAAAAACTAGCTTCTAAAGTAACTGATTAGCGAACTAAGCGCTTGAGCTCGGTGGCTAAGAGCGTTTTTCACTTCTGGTTCAAGTTCAGCAGCGGTTTGAGTAAGCCCTTCAGGTATGAAAACAGGATCGTAACCATGACCATTTGTTCCACGTTCTTCAGTTGCGATAGAGCCAGGCCAAACACCTGTAAACGATGTTTCACCTTCATCAGTAACTAGTGCAATTGTGCACACAAATGAAGCAGTTCTATGTTCAGGGGCTATGTCTTTTAGTTGAGCCAAAAGCAACTGACGATTAGCAACGTTATCTTTTGTGCCTGACCAGATAGCAGTAAAGATTCCTGGTGACCCACCAAGTATCTCAACGGCTAGACCAGAGTCATCGGCTAATGCTGGCAGACCTGTGTGTTTGTAAGCAGCGCGAGCTTTGATCAGAGCGTTCTCTAGAAAAGAAACTCCATCCTCAACAGGTTCAGGGCCTTCATAGCCAACTAGTTCCAATCCAACAGGTTCAAGAATTGCTCTGAGTTCTTGGACTTTGCCTTGGTTATGAGTTGCTAAAACAATCTTCATAACTTAGTCCGTAGCCAAGCTTGAGTTTTGAATCTCAGTTAACTCTCTTGTACCAATCAAGGCGAGATCTAGAAGTGCATCAAGTTCAGCTCTATCAAAAGGAACTCCTTCAGCAGTTCCCTGAACCTCAACGAACTTACCGTTGCCTGTAACAACAACGTTCATGTCTGTTTCTGCTCTTACATCTTCTGTGTAGGCAAGATCTAGCATTGGCGTGCCATCTATGATTCCTACTGAGATAGCAGCGATTGAATCAACAATTACCTTGTTCTTAGCTGGAATGTGCCCGTGCTCAATGCCGTAGTTCACAGCATCCACTAGCGCAACATAAGCACCCGTAATTGCCGCTGTTCTAGTTCCACCGTCCGCCTGTAAGACATCACAGTCAATGATGATGGTGTTCTCCCCCAGAGCTTTGAAGTCAACAGCTGCTCTAAGTGCACGACCTATGAGTCTGGAGATTTCATGGGTACGACCGCCGACTTTACCTTTGATAGATTCACGGTCATTTCTGTCGTGGGTAGCTCTAGGTAGCATTGCGTATTCTGCTGTCACCCAGCCTTCGCCCTTGCCGACTTTCCAACGTGGTACCCCTGGAGTAAATGAAGCTGTGCATAGAACTTTTGTTGATCCAAACGAGATTAGTGCTGAGCCTTCGGCATGCTCACTCCAATTACGCTCGATTGTTACTTGGCGCAACTGATCTGCATTACGTCCGTCTGCTCTGCTCATTTGTTTTCCCTACTGATTATTGAATCTGCTCAACACTTTGAACCTCTGGCCCTAAGAATCTTCTGGCAAGTTTGGCAAAACTTTCTGCATCCCCAGTTGACTGGAATCTCAGGCTTGGTTTTTTACTGTCTGTTCGTAGAAGGTTATGCGCAACCAATGTGCGGTAGACGTCTTTGGCAGTTTCTTCAGCACTTGAAACCAAGGTCACGTTCTCTCCCATGACGTAGGCAAGTGCTCCAGTTAGAAGTGGGTAGTGTGTGCATCCTAAAACTAAAGTGTCCACTTGAGCGGACTTTATTGATTGCAGGTAAGTTGTAGCAAGCGCAATGACCTCAGGCCCACTCGTTATTCCGCGTTCAACATAGTCAACAAATTCAGGGCAGGCAGCGCTAAAAAGTTCAAAATCAACAGCTGCTGCGAAAGCATCATCATATGCTCTGGAGGTAATCGTTGCCGTAGTCCCAATCACTCCAACTTTGCCATTACGTGTAGCGGCAACAGCTCTTCTTACAGCTGGCTGAATAACTTCAACAACAGGGATACCGCGGCCTTCGGTATATCTTTCTCGAGCATCCCTAAGCACTGCTGCAGAGGCAGTGTTGCATGCAATAACAAGAAGCTTCACACCTTCATCAACTAGGCGATCCATAACATCAAGGGCTAAAGTTCTTACCTCTTGAATGGTTTTAGTTCCATAAGGAGTATTCGCAGTGTCACCTAGGTAAATAACAGATTCATTGGGTAACTGATCAATGATTGCTCTGGCGACAGTTAGACCACCAACACCGGAGTCAAAGATACCTATAGGAGCGTTATTCACGGGATAAGTCTATTGGCGAAAGATTATTCGTCGCCTGAGCCCTTACCGTCTTCGTTTTTCTTCATTTGCTCATAAACGTCTTTGCATTCAGGGCAGACGGGAAATTTCTCAGGGTCACGGCTAGGAATCCACACTTTGCCACAGAGTGCAACCACAGGATTGCCCATTACAGCTGACTCGACAACCTTGTCTTTTCTTACGTAGTGCGAGTATCTCTCATGATCTCCAGGCTCAATGTTCTGAGTCTGCGGATCCACAACCACTGTGGGTCTGTTGATTGTTTCTTGTTCCATTTATTCCTCTACTTAGAAGCTAATCGAACTGCGTCAGCTACACGCTGCGTCACATCGTGATGAAAAACACTAGGAACAATATATGACGCGTTCAACTCTTCAGGTTCAACGCAAGTAGCAAGAGCATCCGCTGCCGCTAAGAGCATCTTCTCGGTAATTACATTAGCTCCAGCATCAAGTAAACCTCTAAAGAAACCTGGGAAAGCCAAAACGTTATTAATCTGGTTTGCGAAGTCACTACGACCAGTTGCAACAACAGCTGCAAACTTAGCCGCCTCAGCAGGTTCAATTTCAGGTGTTGGGTTAGCCAAAGCAAACACAATAGCGTTAGGCGCCATGCTCTGTATGTCTGTTGCTGTCAACAGGTTTCCAGCCGAAACACCAATAAACACATCCGCACCAACTAGTGCATCTTTCAAAGTTCCAGATTTACCAGCTTTGTTGGTCTCTTGAGATATCCAACCAAGAGAAGTGTCTGGTTCAATGTCTTTTCTGCCGACGTGAATTAGGCCTTTTTGATCTGCAACGATTGCATGCTTTAGTCCTGCAGCAAAGAGAAGTTTTAGCACAGCAGTGCCCGCAGCACCTGCACCGCTCATGACTAACTGCACATCGCCTATGTTCTTCTTGACAACCTTAAGAGCATTGCGCAGTGCTGCCAAACAAACAATCGCCGTTCCGTGTTGATCATCGTGGAAAACCGGAATATCAAGCTCTGCTCTAAGCCTTGCCTCTATCTCAAAACATCTTGGTGCAGAGATGTCTTCAAGGTTTATTCCAGCAAAAACCGGTGCGATGGCCTTGACGGTCCTAACTATTTCTTCGGTGTCTTGAGTGTCCAAACAGATAGGGAAAGCATCAATGTTGGCAAAGCGCTTGAACAGTGCAGCTTTACCTTCCATCACTGGAAGCGCAGCGAGCGGGCCAATGTTGCCCAAACCCAGAACAGCAGATCCATCGCTGACTACGGCTATTGTGTTTCGCTTTATTGTCAGTCTTCGAGCGTCGGAAGGATCCTTAACTATTGCCTCACATATGCGAGCAACTCCAGGAGTGTAGATAAGAGATAGATCATCTCGGTTACGGATAGGAAGTTTAGATTCGATGGTTAGCTTGCCACCCAGATGTGCAAGGAAGGTTCGGTCGGAGACTTTTCCTACTACAACTCCTGGGACCAGCTTCAAGCTTTCGACAATTTGCTCAGCGTGATCTGAGTTGGTGCAGGCACAGGTTAGGTCAATCCTGACTCGCTCTGCGTCTGAATGATTCACATCAACCGCTGTAACAGACCCACCTGAGCGCTCAATGATTGAAGTGAGCTCGCTCACCGCCGTGTTTTTCGCAGGCGCTTCTAGTCGAATAGTTATTGAATACTGAACAGATGGCAACATTGACATACCTCTAGTCTGCCACTACTAACCAGATAGGTCTAACTTCTAGTTAGTTGCAGCATCTCCAAGGGTTGCAACGATGCTTATTTCCTGGCCGTCTCTGAGAACTTTCAAGGTTACTTTGGCACCAGCTGGTCTTGCTCGAATAGCGGCAGTGAGCGTTTTAGCACTGTCTATAGATGCGCCTTCACACTCGATTACTACATCCCCCTCTAAAAGCCCAGCTTTTTCTGCTGGCCCGTTCGGAGTTAGCTTCTCGATCCGGGCACCAACACTAAACGATGCTGAAGAATCTGAGAACTTCGCATCGGTAACCATAGCCCCTAGTAAGCCATGACTCACTTTTCCAGTCTTTATTATTTGATCAGCCACGCGCTTGGCGACATTAGATGGAATAGCGAAACCAACGCCTATGTTGCCGGCTTGTGAACTGCTACTTGCAGCACTAGCGATAGCTACGTTAATTCCAATTAGTTGACCCTTGTCGTTTACCAATGCACCGCCAGAGTTACCTGGATTGATGGCAGCATCGGTCTGGATAACATCCAAATTCACTGGCGCTCTGTCATTGTTGTTCTGCCAGAGCTGAAGGCTGGAGTTGCCATCTTCTGGCACGGCTGCGGAATCAACAGAGATAGTTCTGTTCATAGCAGAGATAACACCTGAGGTTACTGTTGCATCGTAACCAAGCGGTGAACCAATTGCTACCGCAAAATCACCAACATTGACTAGAGCGCTATCCGCAAATTCGATTGGGCTGAATCCCGAGCCCGCTGCCTTAATAACTGCTAGGTCGTTGGTTGGATCTACTCCAACAATTGACGCTCTAAAGATCTTCCCTGATGAAGTCTTGATTTCGATTCTTGCCTTTTGGGTTTCGCCATCTAAGGAGACAACGTGTGCGTTTGTGACAATGTAACCGTCAGTTGTTAGGACAACTCCTGATCCAGTGCCTGCCGATGTTCTACCTGAAACAGACAAGGTGACAACAGAAGGCAATCCTTTAGCAGCCGCAGCTGAAACCCAGTTGACGTTGTTTGGGTTTGTAATCACAACATTCTGTGTGGAAGTAATGAATGGAAGAGAACCTGTAGCGCCGTATGCACCAAGATACGCCCCAACAATCGAACCGATAGCGGCAATCAATACAACGACGATTGTGGTCGGAGCTTTACGTGTGACTGGACTCTGAACTGGCTGTCCTTGGGTAGGAAGAGATACCTTCTGACCTAAGAACTGATTATTGAAGTGATTTTTGTTTTCTGTCAATTGCTAGCCCTCATCTATCTGCGTTTATCCAACTTTATGTATCCAACTACATAATTTTATGAATATCTGCTGACAAAGGCCTGAAAATCAGCAACGCCAAGCAGCTGAGCCCAGAGAACAGGGCGAGTTCACTAGTTTTGGTGGTTCCTTACCACTCTTTGGTGGTTCAACTGATCCCACTGAGAAAGTTACTTGATTGGCGTTCACAACCAAATCTGGTTTGACAAGATTCCAGCTTGTGACTCCCTCGAAGAGGTATTCAACCGAATATGAAACCGCCAGCAGCGCGCGCACATCGCCTGACCCTGAAGGAACATAAGTTGGTTTAGCCGCAGAACTAGTTTTCGATTTAGAGCCAGCCACGAAGCTCCATTTGTACTTAGTTGGTTTGAATCGAATCTGGGCAGCTAAACCCAACAACCTAGCTTTGAGTATCTGAGTACGCGTTGAGGAAGAGAAATAAACAGCCTCACCAACCTGAATTCCTTTCGATGGCTTTAGAAAGATTTTAGGAATCTCTGGTTTGAATGCTCTCAGGGCAGATTGAAGCTTGACTTGAGTAGGTCTACCAACATTCACAATCGCAATCGCCTGATAAGGCGGGTAAAGACTCCAGCATCCAACATGCCCTGAGGATAAGAGAGAGTGCGTCAGATCTAAGCTCAAGCCGTTTGGGTAAACCAAACATTTAGGCGCAGTACTGGTCTGAGCGCCAAGAACCAGGTTCAGCGAACCATTAGATCCTTTGACCAAAAGCGCTTTAGAAACACAGAGAGTTAGTTGACTTGAATTGCTTACCGCTCCGATTGTTGTGCTTACCGAACTGAAAGAACTTGGGCAGCTTGGTGCCGCTGCCCAGCTAGATGAGGCGAGGGCAATTGAAGCCAGTAACAGCATGCAAGGAGCATACGAAATTAGTTAGAACAGGAAATAAGTTATCTACAGCAAAAGAAAAGGCCCCAACTTTCGTTGGGACCTTTTCACTATTGGTTGCGGAGGCAGGATTTGAACCTACGACCTCCGGGTTATGAGCCCGGCGAGCTACCGAACTGCTCCACCCCGCGGCGAAGTTCCAGCCTAACACAATCCAGTTACTTTTTGCTTGCCTCCAAAGCGGCATCAATGGCAGCCTTTAGACGTGCATCGGCTTTGCCATAAGCAGTCCAGTCTCCAGCCTTCATTGCAGTGTCTTTATCGATCATGGCCTGACGAGCATTTGCTAGCGCTGCAGCTAGTCGTTGCTCGATAGTTTGATCTGGGTCAACAGGAGGGATTACTCCTCCACCTGTTCCGCTGTTTCCAGAGAACAATGCGTTTAGGGCAGAATCCAAGTTATCCTCGAAAGCGATCTTGTCACCAAATGCCACTAAAACCTTCTTCAATAATGGGAATGATGTTTCACCAGTTGATTGGATGTAAACCGGCTGCACGTAGAGCAAGCCACCACCAATAGGTAGAGTCAGTAGGTTTCCGTTGAGAACCTTGGTTGAACCTTGTCTCAGGATGTTCAACAGCTTAGATACTTCGCTGTCGGAGTTGAAGTTGTTCTGAACCTGGCCAGGACCTGGAACAATTGTTGTCCTTGGCAAAGTGAGCAATCTCAGTTTTCCGTAATGCTCAGAGACTTGGCCGTCCTTATCTCCTGCATCCGAATCGGCAACCAAGTATCCGGTCAACACATTTCGACTAGCGTCTCCTGTTGATTTAGGAATAAATGTTGAGTAGATAGAGAACGATGGGCTCTCTTGAGTCGGAACCTGAAGAGTCAAGTAGTAAGGAGGCTGAAGTGAGCCAGTTCCTGTTCCCTGATCTACTGGATCGTTCGGAGTCATCCACGCATCCTGCTGAGAGTAGAAAGCACCTGCATCTGCCACGTGGTACTGACCTAGAATTCCACGCTGCATCTTGAACAAATCAGCTGGGTATCTGACGTGCGAGAGTAAAGCACCAGACATTTCAGAAACTGGCTTTACAGTGTTTGGGAAAATCTTCATCCAAGTTTTTAGGATTGGGTCTTTCTCATCCCATGCATAGAGCTTTACTGAGCCGTCGTAAGCATCGACAGTTGCCTTCACAGAGTTTCGAATGTAGTTGATGGAACCACGTCTGATTGGTGAGGAAGTGGAACTATCGGCAATAGTGCTATCGAAGTTCTCAGCTCTTGAGTATGGGTAGTTTGCCGAAGTGGTGTAACCGTCAACAATCCAAACAACTTTTTCATCAACAATCGCGGGGTATATGTCGTTATCCAAAGTTAGGTACGGGGCTACCTGAGCCACTCGCTCTCTAGGATTTCTGTTGTACAGAATCTGGGATGCATCGGTAACTGCATCGGATAGCAAAATCTGCTCACTTTGGAATTTCATCGCATAGGACAAGCGCTTGAAGATGTCATCGAGCTTAGGGCCGCCATCGCCTTTGAATGTGGTCATAGTCTGCTGATCAGTAGATGAGCTGTCTTCCCCAGCAGGGTAGTCAAGCTCTTTATCAGGAGCCCCATCTGGAGCACCAACAATTGAATACAGCGGTGAGCTCTCTCCAAAGTAAATTCTTGGTTCATATTTTCCAAGAAGCCCAGTGGAAGGAATTCCAGACTGCAAGAACACTGGTTGGCCATCAACTGATCGCCTGTTTCCGTAGGCTGCAACCATTCCATAACCATGTGTGAAGACAACAACGTTGTTGTACCAAGACTGTGAAGTTCCCAAACCAGATTGGTTGAGTTCACGAACAGCAAGAACCGTGTCTTGAATCTTGCCGTTGATCTTGTATCGATCTACGTCTAGGTGGTTTTCGAATCCGTAGTACTGGCGATACTGCTCCAACTGCTTGAAAGAAGAGCTCACTAGGTTAGGGTCGAGAATTCTAATCTGCGCTGCAGTTTGAGCGTCTTGCTTCAACGCCCCTGCCGTCGCGGTGGTCTTAGCGTCGTACTCAACGGTTTGTACTTTGTCTAAACCATATGCTGCGCGGGTCGCCTCGATGTTTCGCTGAATGTATTCCGCTTCCAAAGTTCTCTCGTTTGGAACCACTTGGAAAGTCTGAACGATGCCCGGCCATACTCCGCCAAGGACAACTGCAAGAACCAACATCAGCGAGGTTCCTAGAACTGCTAGACGCCATTTTGCAATAACTGCCGCAACTAGGAAAAGCAGAGCGACAACAAAAGCAATTGCGGTCAAGATTTGTGCAGCTGGTATGCTCGCATTCACATCAGAGTAGGTAGCACCAGTGAACAATCCGGATGGGCTGGTAAGAGTTTCGTACTGACCTAACCAAATAGTCAAACCTAGAAGAGCCATAAACACAGCTGCTAGCACTGCTATTTGAATTCGAGCGGTCTTGGAGAAAGTTGACTGCTTTCCGTTGAACTTGATGCCGCCATAGATCAGGTGGAACAAGATAGCTGGAATCAACGCTAAGAAAGTCACAACCATCAAGAATGAAACAAGGTCGATATAGAAAGGAAGATCAAATAGGTAGAAGCTGACGTCAAGCTTGAACTGTGGATCCAAAACACCTGTATAGCTGTGGTTTAGGAACAACAACACTTTTTCCCATTCAGAACTTTGTGATGAACCAACAAAGATTCCTATGGCTGCAGGAAGAAGGATAAACAGTCTCTTACGGAGGCGATCGAGTATCTGACGGTACTCAGACAGGTCACGACCAAAAAAGTCGTTACTCGTTGCGTAAATTGGTCTCAGTCTCCAAGCCAGGTAGATGTTTATCCATACAACTAAGCCTGAGATTAAGGCTGTGATAGCGAACACTCCCACCTGAGCCCATATCTGTGTTGTAAAAACAGACAAGAACCCTAGTTGGTCAAACCACAACACATCAGTGTAAACGCTAGAAGCGCTTAGCAATCCAACTGCAAGCACTGCAACGATTCCTATAGATATCGCTAAAGGTGCACGCTTACGAATGTCAGCTTGGCTCGTTTGACTCATTTTCTATTTCCCTTTTTCCTTCTATTTGTTACAAGTTAGTAATCGGTCTGTACCAGTATTTGTTGCAATTGCTTTGACAGCATTCAAAGAATCTTGGATGTTGGAAACTTTCACAACATTCAAACCTTCTGGAATGTTTCCCAGCACCTGCTCGCAGTTCTCACTTGGAACTAGGAACCATTCATGACCTGCTCGTCTAGCACCATACATTTTCTGCTTGGCACCGCCGATAGGTCCAATCTTGCCATCAAGACTGATGGTTCCGGTGCCAGAAACCCTTTCACCGCCAGTAAGTTCACCCGGAGTGAGCTTGTCATAAATGGCTAGAGCAAGCATTTGTCCCGCACTTGGCCCACCAACGTTTCCTACCTGAATGTCAATCTCGAATGGAAAGGTTGGAACTGTTTGAACAAAAATACCCATTCGCCATTGCTCATCGATCATCTTGGGCATTACGCTGACGGAAAGCCTTTTGCCGTCACGAATAATTTCCATGTCAACTGTTCTTTCGCCCTTTGTCGCAGCCACTAAACGTCGAACTTGTTCTAGCCCGGTCGCTTTTTCACCCTGAACTGTTAGCACTGTGTCTGCGGCTTTCAGAATGTTTCCAGCAGGACCCTTTTTCTCAACCTTAGTTACTTTGATTTCAGAAGTGTATGGGATGTTCAGAAGGCTGAGAGCGGCTCCTTTTGCATTCGCCTGCGAGTCCAACATCATCATGTCTGACTGTTCATCCAACCTAGCTCTGTCCCAGCCTTCAGGGTAAATGTCCGTGATGTTCACAATTGACTTGGATGAATCGAGTTTCGCTAAGCCGACCTCAAGCCAGGAGGCACCTCTTTCCGGCCCTCCCTTGAGGGTGACGGTTAGCATACTCAGATCTCCTGAGACTGGATAAGTTTCTTTGTCAGGGATATCAATCACCGGCTTTGCTCCGATGGTAGACAACAGGTTATAGGTAGGCCCTGGCTGTTCAACAAGATAAGGGGTTGGAGCGAGAACGAGAAACAAGCTTCCACCAATAATGGCAGCTGTTGTCAACCATCCAAATACCTTTATGTAGAGGTATTTCTTTGGTGGTGCGTCGTCATAAGAACTCATCTAGCCCAGCCTAAACGAGCACACTGACAGGCATGCCAATCTTCAGGAAGTTCTAGGTTTTTGTGACCCGTTCAGAAACGCTAATGGCGAACATTCTGAAAGATGACCATGTGTTTTGAGAAATTCAACCCAATAGCGTTTACCTTAGAGTTCAAGAGGAAAAATGAGCGAAGAAAACGACAACGGACTACCTGACCCAGAAGAACTAAGACGTATCTGGGAAGAGATGCTGAGTCAGGGCTTTGACCCTGAGGCTCTAGCCAAGGCAGCCGGATTCGATGGTAGCCCTGAGTCTCTCCAACAACTGTTCTCAAATATCCAGGGGGCGTTTCTAATCCCAACTCCTCCCTCAGAAGGATCTGGAGTGAACTGGCAAGCTGCAGCCCAAAGCGCTAAAGAACTAGCCAAAGTAGGCGCAACCTCATCTGACGACCAAGGTAGAAAAGAACTTCTTGAGGCTATTGGTATTGCAAACCTTTGGCTCAATGAAGCCACTGTTATGTCTGAAGTGCTTGTTGAACCAAAACTACTCAGCCGAACACTTTGGGTAGATGATGCCCTCCCGCTTTTTAGAGCTCTAGCCGAACCAGTTGCTGATCGAATGAACAGAAGCCTTGGTGAAGCTATCCAGGAGCAACTGCCGGAAGAGTTGCAGGAATCTCTCAAAGGTGCCAGCGAGATTATGCGCTCCGCAGGTGCCATGATGTTCGCCATGCAGCTAGGTCAAGCTCTCGGTCAACTTTCAAGGGAAGCACTAACTGGAACAGAAGTTGGTTTACCAATCTATGTCGATCAGCGACCTGCTTTTGTAATTCAGAATCTGCAAGAGTTTATAAAAACATTAGAACTTGGCAGCGACCAAGACCAGGCCTACATCTACATGGTTCTTCGCGAGTTGGCACACACGAGACTCTTCAAACATTCAAAGTGGCTAAGAGAAAAAGTTGTAGCTCAGATTCGTGAATACGCAGCAGGTATTTCTTTCGACACCAGCCGCATGCAAGAACTCAGCGAAGACTTTGACCCACAAAACCCTCAAGAACTGCAGGCAGCTCTTGAGTCAGGAGCATTCCTCGCAGCCAGATCGCCTAGCCAGCAACTTGCTTTAGACAGCATCGAAACTAACCTTGCCCTAATTGAAGGCTGGGTCGATGCGGTAACAAGTGCTGCTGGTATTCGTCTGCCAAAAGCTGATGCCATCCGCGAAGCAGTTAGAAGAAGGAGAGCTACCGGAGGTCCTGCTGAACGCACCTTCCAAACTCTTGTTGGACTTGAGCTTCGACCTAAACGTTTGCGTGAAGCCACGGCTCTTTGGCAGCAAATCGGAACTGCTCTCGGGAATGAAAAACGTGATGCTCTCTGGGATCATCCAGACTTGTTGCCAACAGCAACAGATATTGATAATCCAGATAAATACGTTGCGAGAATTAAATCAGATCTCGGTATTCCAGATGCCATGGACCAAGCACTTAGAGATTTACTCGGCGAGTAACTGTTGAGAACCTAAGCGGTCATTTGCTTTTCTAGGCAGACTGTATTCGTGTTCCATCGAATAAACAAAGCCCAACCAGCGATCTGGCGTGACTCCAACACAATACAAATAGGTTTGGACAGAAACAAAGTAGTGATTGAAGATCTCACTCTTGCTCAGCAACAAATAATTGATGCTCTATACAGCGGTGTGGTTGATGGCCAACAAGAAGTCCTAGACGAAACATTCAACACTGCAGCTGGAACTACTAACCAACTAATTGACAAACTTGGTTCACTGATGGAAAGCGAAGAGACCGTCAGTAACTCTTACGGTGATTGGCAGCAGATAGCATTTGCAGAACTAGCCAGAGCAGCTCTTGACTATGAAGTTAATCCAGAAATGGTTTTAGCTGAACGCTGGCATCGGGTTGTCCACATTGATCAGCTAGATAACTCTGGAGTTTTGATAGCCAAGGGGTTACTTGCCAGTGGAGTGGGGAAAGTAGTAACTCACGATGATGGCAGAATCCTGAACCTTGATTTAGGCGAACTAGGTTTCCCAAAAGAATCCTTAGGGCAATCCCGATTTGAAGTAGTCCGCCAAGATCTGCAGAGGCTGTCCCTGCCGCAAACTAAATCTCAGAGGTTAGTAAATCTCAACATTAAACCCAGCAAAGACCTGAAGATCTCCTTCGCTGTCACCAGTGGCCACCTTGCAACAAGACCTTCGACCTATATACGTTGGCTGAATCGTGACGTGCCTCACCTAAACATCAACTTTGATTTATATGAAACACAGATTAGCCCGATTGTCATTCCAGGCCAGACACCGTGCCTGAATTGCCTAGCTGAATACAAGGTTGATGAGGATTCGGCTTGGCCAGCAATCGCATCTCAACTAATCGATTTACCTAGAACTCGAGATGACAGCTCTGCGCTTCTGAGTTCTGCGGGGCTGGCATTACGTTCAATCCTCAGGCACCTAGATGAGTCCGCGGGATTTAGTGTTTCAACTGAGCATAAAAATGAATACAAAGCTGGTTATCGAATTGAATATGCCTCAGGAAACGTCTATCGAACCCAATACGACTTCCATAGTCTTTGCAACTGCAAAGGTTTAGATCAAATCTAAATATCTGCTTCTAGTTCTTGGGCGGTCTTCCGCTGTGTCTCTATTTGCCCAAGTGATGAACAAAGAGTCTTTAGCTCTAGTCACTCCAACATAGAACAGTCGCTGTTCCTCAGAAATTTGTAATTCTGTCTTGGCATAACTAATTGGTAGATAACCTTCGATAGCTCCAACAATGAAAACCGCTTTGTATTCAAGTCCTTTAGCAGCGTGAATTGTGCTTAGAGTAATTGACTCTCGGGTTGGTTCATGCTGAGAACGTTGGCGTTCCTCTAGTTCGCTAGCAAAAGTTTTGATGGTTGCCTCAGAACCAAGTTCATCGGCAATCTGAACTAAAGAGTTCAAAGCCTCCCACTTTTCAAGTGCAGCGCCGGAAACATCGGGTGCGATGCTCTGCCAACCAAGGCTTCTGGCTATGGCAGAAACGGTTTCGTAAAGTTCCTTGTTTGAAGGATTGGCAGCTTCTGCTCTGACCATACGCACAGCAGACATGATCTCAGGGCGATTGAAGAAACGCTGTCCTCCGCGAACCTGATATTCAACGCCCGCTTTACTCAAAGCATTCTCAACCTGCTCTGACTGAGCATTGATTCTGTATAGAACAGCAATCTGGCTTGCCTTGATGCCGTTCGATAGGAGGTCCTTGATACGGCTAGCAACCCAGTCACATTCTTGTTCTTTGGTTGCAAACTCAAGAACTTCAGGCTCAATGCCTCTAGGGCGAATAGCTTCAAGCGGTTCAAACTTTTGGTTGCCGCGAACTCTATTGGCAACCGAAATAATTTCTGGAGTTGACCGGTAGTTCTTGGTTAGAGAAATAACATTTGCTCCAGGATAACGAGAATCAAAAGTCTCTAAGAAAGATGCACTAGAGCCACTGAATGAGTAAATAGTTTGGTTGGGGTCTCCCACCACGCAGAGATCGCTCCTGTCCCCCAGCCAAGTATCAAGAAGTTCCTGCTGTAATTTCGAAATGTCCTGATACTCATCAACGGTAAAGAAACGGTATTGGGAATGAACATGCGCGAGGGCTCTAGGTTCTGCTTTGAGCATTCCGGTGCAAAGCATTAGGACATCTTCCCAGTCAATTTGCTTTGCCTTTACCTTGGCATCTTCATAGGCAACCTGTATCTCATAGGACTTTATTGGAGCAAGACCTGTGATGACAGGTCGCGAAGTTATTTGATCAAGGTACTGTTCTAAGCTCAACATTGAATACTTGCGCCATTCAATCTCTGCTGCGATATCTCTAATGGTATTTGCATCAAGGCGTATCTTTAGGGTTTCAGCAGCTGTTCCAATTGCTCTAGATTTGGATTCCAAAACTCTAGGCGCTTCCACTCCAAAGAAGTCACGCCAGAAATACTCGAGTTGAGATAAAGCTGCGGCGTGAAAAGTTTTGGCGTTAACTGAGTGCACACCTAGTGAACGAAGTCTTGCTCTAAGTTCTCCAGCAGCTCGGTTGGTGTATGTCAGTGCCATAACTCTGTTCTCGGAGAAATCGCCACGCAGAATTCCATAAGCAATTCGGTGAGTAATGGTTCTAGTCTTACCCGTGCCTGCACCAGCAAGAATGACTGTTGGGCCTAGCAGCGATTGTGCTGCCTCACGTTGCTCTTCATCGAGAGCATTAAGAATGTCCTCAGCTTCGTACTGCATGAGTTAGCCGTTTATCTCAGTAGCGGAAACTACTTCTTCACCAAGCCAGTGCTCAATCATGGATCGAGCAATCGAAATCTTCGCAGGAAGAAGTATGTCTTTCGCTTCTGCTTTTAGCTCTGCTCTGGTGAACCAGCGCAACTTAGCGATTTCGACGCCATCAGGTCTTATTGATTCTGGGCTGTTGCTCGAATCTACTTGAGCTGTGAAACCTAACATCAAAGAGTATGGATAAGGCCAAGCCTGACTTCCAAGGTAAACCGGATTAGTTACATCTAACCCAGATTCTTCCTTCATCTCTCTAATTACTGCAGCCTCAAGAGATTCAGCTGCTTCCACAAATCCAGCAAGAATTGACCAGCGATTTTGATCCCAACTTCCTTGAGTTCCCAAAAGTAATCTGTCTTGGTCATCTGTGATGCTGACAATCACAGCAGCATCCGTTCTTGGGAATAGCTGTCTATCTTCACTAACACAAAGTCTTGACCAGCCACCCTGCTGCATAACAGTGATCGCACCACAGTTAGGGCAATGCTGATGGGTTTCGTGCCAGTTGTGAATTGCTAGGGCTTGGGTAAACAGTGCAGCGTCTCTCGGATGTAAACCTGAACCACTTTTTCGAAGTTCATACCAGTTAGTGTCGTCGGGCTCGATAGCTTTAGCGGCATTATCGGTCAGGACAGACAAAACTACCGCCGTACCTTCGGCTTGATCACCCAGCGCAAGAGTTGTTCTACCAAGATAAACCCGGTACTTACCTGCGGTGGCTTGTTCAGTATTTAGTAGTCGAAGATGGCCATCTTGAATGAGGGTGCGACCTCTATGTAGAACCATGATTCTGGTTTCTGCCTCAAGCCAAAGTGCATCAAAAAGTTCAGCGTTATCCCTCGCGTCCCCGTCACGGTTTAGTACCGCTTGGGCCAGTGGCAAATGTAGAGGGATATTCATAAGACTTTCTATATGTATTGAATCTATGCGTGGCGATAACCGAAGTTATACATGTTCTTGTCTAACCTAAAAAGCATGGGCAAACCTTCCTTGATTTTAGCCGCGTTAGCAGCCGATGCACTCCCTGGTCTTAGATTTGTTAGCGTTCAGAACCTAAACATTGATGACATCGATGTCAAAGTTGAGCTTCTAACTACCGACGATGACCGCCTTATCCTGCTCAAGTCACCCCTGAACTCGCTTGCCAACACAGATCTGGGCACCGAAGTTAGAGCCCTCCAGGTTCTCAAAAACCTTTCCCTGCCTTTCAGCATCTCAGCTTTCCTAGGTAAAACATCCCCTAAGGCCATCCGTAATGCACTTGCCTTCGAATATGTGCACGGCTCCCCGATAGACATGCAAAGACTAAGAGTAGATGAGCCAATAATTAGTTCCCTTGGTCAATCGCTCTCAGCCATTCACTCAATCCCAACCGCACTGGTTTCAAACTCTGGATTGCCTGAATACGATCCGGCTCAAAGAGTTCGCGAGCGCGTTGCCGAATTTGACCGTGCCATGGACACTGGCAAGATTCACCCGGACTTGCTGGAGCGTTGGCAAAGTGCGCTATTCGATGTCAACCTGTTCAAATATCAACCAACAGTTGTCCACGGTGCGCTTCAAAGCGACTTCGTCCTTACCGAAGGCAATGACGTGGTCGGAATCATTGAGTGGGGAAACCTATCAATTGATGACCCTGCCACAGACCTAGCCTTCGTCTTTGGTGAAGCTCAGCCAGATATAGCTGAGGCCATCACATTGGCTTACGAAGGTTCAACCAGAGCAGATCGAAA
This sequence comes from Rhodoluna sp., assembly GCA_049314335.1. Classification (GTDB taxonomy): domain Bacteria; phylum Actinomycetota; class Actinomycetes; order Actinomycetales; family Microbacteriaceae; genus Rhodoluna. The sequence continues at coordinate 32,001 of JBMOFL010000003.1, forward strand.
CATCAGGCAAAGAGCTCACCTGTACCATGAGCTCTCTTACATCACCTATTTGCTCAGTTCAGTGAACAAGTCAGATGAGGTAGAAATTGAAAGTGCAGCAACTTTGTTGGCTGAATTACACGCAGAACTAGTTGCCGGCAACCTACCTTCTCTTAGACCTAGCGAGTTTGCCAGCAGCAGCCCAGAAGTTATTGTTCCTATTTCTCAAGCCGCCTCATTCACAGCTCCGGTGACCGTAGTCACCGATTCCATTGAGGTAATTGACCTAGCCGATAGCTCTCCAGTAACCCCTTTGGCTGAGCCAGAGCCAAAGAAGGACGAAGACGAACTTTTCTAGAGTTTCCGAACTACCCTAGGTGCAGGTAATCTAGTGAATGAAAAGAAAGTAGTGTCATGGAAATCAGAATCGGCTTACAAAACACCGCTCGTGAGCTCTCCTTCGAATCGAAGGCTAACGCTAGCGAAATCGAGAAGATTGTTGAGTCTGCCCTGAGTTCTGGTGCTAAGCAGTTGAAACTAACTGACGAAAAAGGTCGGTTGTTCATTGTTCCTGTTGACGCTATTGCATACGTCGAGATCGGTGCTGAAGAAGCCCGAAGAGTTGGATTTATTGCCTAATGGAACTTGCATTCATTCTTGTTTATGGTTCACTTCTTGGACTGATGGCCCCATACATAATTTCAGGGAAAGAGAACTACGGAGTACTTTTGGCTCCGGCTCTCTCACTGGTCTATGGATTTGTTTCCTGGACTATTTGCACCTGGATTGGACTTAGCTATCAAGATTTCTGGATCTGGGCAATCACCATGCTAGGTATGCCCGCTGTGATGATTTTTGGTGTTCGCTTCATTCGCGAACGACGTTTAAAGCAAGAACCGGCTGCAGTCTAATAATTAGGCTGCTAAACCAATAACTTCCATCCTCAAGCCGTGGGCTCCGGTTAGTTCTGAAATAAGTGGCTCAAGCTTTGAATAGGCAGCTAGGTTAACCTGATTCTCTTCTTCAACGCTCAGTTGTTTAGTCTTTGGAATATGCGCGAGCTTACGATTATCAAAAGCTGCCCTTAGCTCTAAGAGCACATCTCCCATCAATCTTCTCCCCCACAGTGCCAGACGGTGACCCAGCACTGGGTCTGCTGCTATCGATTCTGCTAACACCCGCTTAGCGAACTTTTCGAAAGTCTTATCCTTGAGAGCCTTTTCAACTTCTGCCTGCAAATCGTCATCTAAACCTGTAGCAAGTCTTGAATAAAAATCATCTAGCAAACCTGAGGTCAGATAAACCTTGATCACCACTTCATACCAATCAAGTCCAATGGTGTTTGAGTGGAAGACCGCAATTCGTTCTTTGAACGGAGTCATCTCGGCAGCAGGATCTGCTCCAAGTTCAACAAGCTTTCTTGAAAGCTGACGATACTTATCAAAACTCTTAGCTGTTGCCTCACTGAGTTCTGCTTTGTATTGGGTGTTTGGTGAATACTTCAGGGCAGCGGTGAGAATTTCAAAGTTAGCCAACTGCAGGTAAGCCAACTGCCCTAGGAACGCTTTAGGTTCAGGGGTATAAGGCTTGAGGTTAATAGCCTTGGTATTGCGAGCTACCTTCTCCTCACTGCGAGGAGTTACTGTAAGTTGCTTGGCAACCTTACGAAGACGTTTCAACCATTCGAACACCGAACCATCTTAACCTGCCAAATAGATGGTTAGACTTGCCTAGATAAGACAGGCGGCCAAAACTATTGGATTTTAGCGACTTAGGCATCGATTCAGATATCGTTGCCGCACTAGCCTCAAAAGGCATAACTTCACCATTTCCTATTCAGGAGCAGGCAATTCCCCTTGCCCTGACTGGTCAAGACCTTATTGGTCAGGCAAAGACCGGTACAGGAAAGACCCTAGGTTTTGGTCTACCAATCATTCAAAGACTTGGTACAGACCCAGCTCACGGAGCAAAAGCCCTTGTAGTTGTCCCTACCCGAGAATTAGCTATTCAGGTGGCAGAAGACCTCACTTTGGCCTCTTCGAACAGAAATGTTCAAGTAGTAGCTATTTACGGTGGTAAATCCTACGAAGGTCAAGTAGCTCAGATTGATGCTGGAGCTCAACTTATTGTTGGAACCCCTGGCCGTTTGATTGACCTAAGCAACCAAAGAAAACTTGATCTATCAAAGATTGAATGTATGGTTCTTGACGAAGCAGACGAAATGCTCGATCTTGGTTTCTTACCTGATGTTGAAAAACTTTTCGCTTTCACTCCAGCAGGTCGTCAAACAATGTTGTTCTCAGCAACCATGCCTGGACAAATTGTTTCCCTAGCTCGTAAGTATCAGAACAAGCCAGTTCACATCAGAGTCAACGATCCTGATGAAGGTCACACCAAAGCTGACATCAAACAGTTCTTCTATCGTGCACACGCCATGGATAAAGATGAAGTAGTTGCAAGAATTCTGCAAGCTGAAGGCCGCGGTAAAACTGTAATCTTCACAAAGACCAAAAGACAGGCTGCCAAAGTTGCAGATGAATTATCTGATCGCGGATTCAACGCAACTGCCCTGCACGGAGATATGTCTCAAGAGGCCCGAGAAAAGTCAATGGACTCTTTCCGCAGTGGCAAGCGAGATATTCTTGTTGCAACTGAAGTAGCGGCTAGAGGTATTGACGTTGATGATGTTACTCACGTAATCAACTACGCAGTTCCAGAAGATGAGAAGGCTTACCTTCACAGAACTGGTAGAACTGGTCGCGCCGGTAGAACTGGTATCGCAGTTACCTTTGTTGATTGGGAAGATCTTGTTCGCTGGTCACACATCGACAAGGCGCTGGAACTAAACACACCTGACCCAGTTGAAACTTATTCTTCTTCACCGCACCTATTCACTGATCTAGATATTCCAGCTGGAACAAAGGGACGCATCGCAGCTTCTAAGCGACCTTCCGATTGGAAACCAGGCGATCACGAAAAGCCCAAGGGTGCAAGACCAGGAAACAGCGGAAAGCCCCAGCGCAAGCCTCAAGGCAGTTCGTCTAGACCACAAACTCCGAAAGCTCAAGCTCCTAAAGCACAGAGCGATCGTCCACCTAGAAACAGGACTCGCACTCGCAAATCAGGTGAGTAGTTTTAGAACTCGTGATTGAGGGTTGGCTTCGTGCCAGTACCCAGTTCAAGGATTCTCTTTAGCATTTCAATTGAAGTGCTGTGCAAACCGAGTGGATTGTTCTCTTTCACTGACAGCCCGTGATAGTCGCTTGAACCTGTAGTAATCAATCCATGTTCAGCAGCAAAGGATTCTAAAACAGCACGTGTCTCTCGGGAGACTTCTTTATGCTCAGTTTCTAAACCTAGTAGCCCTGCTGAAACCATGGCTTCAAAGTGTTTTCTCGGAAAAGAACTCGGTTGATTATCTTCGGAACTAGTCCTGGCAAGCGGGTGGGCAATTACTGGCACTCCTCCAGCATTACGAACAATTCTGATCACATCCAACACATCAGGAGCGTCGTTTCGCACGTAATAAGGACTTCTCTTATCAATAGGTGAATCCTTAGCCTCGAAGACGGCACCAACACTGTCGAATTCTTTTAGATGAACCAAAGCAGTTGCGATATCAGGGCGTCCAAGAGTTGAGTCATCTTGAGCAAGCTCAAGAACTAGTTCATAAGTCAGGGCAGGATACTTGGCCTGAAGATTTGACACAAACTTCTCAGTTCTCACTGTTCTTGAGTTGCGGTTTTCCTCCAGAATCTTCATCAGTGCAGGATCTTCAGGATTTGGTAGGTATGCGAGCAGGTGAATACCAAAGGGCATTATGTTTCCTTGGCTGTCAGGAACTCTGCCTTCAGTGGTTATTTCAATCCCAGGGATGAAAGAAAGACCTAATTCATCTGCTAGTTCTGAGGCTTTAGCCCAGCCATCTGTGCGGTCGTGGTCAGTCAGAGCGAACACATCAACGCCTGCAGCTTTTATCTTGGGGATTAACTCTTCAACGGTGTCTGCACCATCTGAGTTCTTGGAGTGAATATGGAGATCTATTTTCATAACGATTCCTTTCCTACTCTTTCAAGATACAGGTAACCACTGACAGATAATCGGGAAAACTGGCAGAATAAACTTTATGAGCAAAGACGCCACTAAGAAACTAAACGCCCGAGGTTCGGCAAGATCGCATCGACCTGTCGGAAATAAATTTGTCAAATACATCGGAAGCAACTGGGCACCAGACACTTCCAAGCTACCTGCCCAAGACAAGGTGGCTCCTTTCGCCAAGGCTCGAAGAGAAGTTGTGGCCAAGGCATTCAAAGGCAAGGTACTGGTAATTCCTGCAGGTGGAGAGATAGCTCGCTCAAACGACACTTACTACCGCTTCCGTGCACACTCTGCTTTCGCCCACCTAACCGGTTGGGGATCAGCCACGGTTCCAGATTCCGTTCTAGTAATTGACGCAAGAGGAAAAACTGCAAAGTCAGTTCTTTACTTCCGTGAAACAGCTGGAAAGAATACTGATGAGTTTTTTGCCAACTCTGACATTGGGGAGTTCTGGGTTGGCTCTAGACCAGGTCTACAACATGTTTCAGCGCTTCTTGATTTGAAAACTAAATCTCTTGCAAAGCTTGCTTCCGATCTCAAAGAAGTTAAGGGCAAGAACCTTCTCACTATTGAGAAGAGCACTGCTCTGGTTGAGTTTGTCAGTGAGCTTCGACTCGTCAAGGATGCCTACGAGATAAAAGAAATGCAGAAGTCCGTTGACGCATCTGTAAAAGGTTTCGAGGCAGTAGTGAAAAGCTTAAAGTCGGCAACTCTTCACCCGAGAGGTGAACGAATTGTTGAGGGAGCTTTCTTCGCACAAGCTAGAGCTGAAGGAAATGACCTAGGTTATGAAACTATTGCTGCAGCCGGTAGCCATGCCTGCACCTTGCACTGGATCATCAACAACGGCCCAGTCAAACCTGGTGAACTACTGCTTCTCGATGCAGGTGTTGAGGTAGACAGTCTTTACACAGCGGATATCACAAGAACCCTCCCGATCAATGGAAAGTTCAGTAAAGTCCAGCTTGAGATCTATCAAGCAGTTCTAGATGCAGCTGATGCAGTCTTCGCAATTGCAAAGCCTGGCGTTACCTATTCTGAAATGCACAAGACAGCTATGCGAGTTATCGCTCAGAAGACTGCCGAGTGGGGTTTCTATAAAGGTGGATACGAAGAATCTCTAAAGCCTGAAAACCAGTGGCACCGTCGTTACATGATTCACGGCACCGGCCACCACCTAGGTCTAGATGTTCATGACTGTGCACAGGCTCGACGTGAGATGTATCACGATAAGGCTTTAGAAGCGGGCATGATTTTCACCATCGAACCAGGTCTTTACTTCCACAAAGATGACCTAACAGTTCCTAAGGAGTTTAGAGGCATTGGTGTTCGTATCGAAGATGACGTCTTGGTAACTAAGACTGGAGTAAAGAATCTAAGTGCAGCTCTGCCTAGAAAACCTGCAGAGATTGAAGCTTGGATGAAGAAGTTGCAGGCCTAAGCCTTAGCCTCTCCGCCTTTCTCGTAAGCAGCATTTGCTTGACTGAGTAGTTCGCTTGGCACCACAACTTCATACTTCTTGGCCACTACTTGAGAAGCACTTGCGAAACCTCTTTTGGTTTTAGACAGGCTAAAGCGAATAACTTGGAAAAGCATTCCAAAGCCTGCTCCTACCAAGATCGCTGAGCCAAGACTAAAGACAGTAACTGTTGTGCCTGGAGCGCTCTCACTAGGCACGGTTCCAAAGATTATAAAAACAATCAAACCCAACCATGATCCAGTGATTGCACCGTTCAAGGCAATTCGTCCATAACTGATTTTTGCTCTGACTCTTTCAACCGTGGTCAGGTTTGTGCCAACGATTGCTACAGATGTTGCTGGAAAATCTCCTAGGAGGATGCGTTCAACGTAAGCCACTGCATCTGAGTAGTTGTTGAAATCTGCTACCGCTGAGCCATTTGGTAGTGACCCTGCTAGTCCCCTAAGGTTTCTATTTGCCATTTCTCTAGTCTGCCAGAGACAAAGCCCTTGGTCTAAGGTTAAGAGGTGAGTGCCTCTAGAGTTTTTATCGCCCGTTTAGTGGGCTGTGGCGTCTTTGACCCTGCCGGTGACCGTGTAGGTAAAGTCATTGACGTTCTAGTGGCATACCGTAAAACTGGCGCCCCTCGAGCTACCGGCATGATGATTGAGATAGCCGGACGACGAAGAGTCTTTGTTCCTATCGCAAGAATCACCTCGATCGTTCCAGGTCAGGTTATTACCAACGGCCTTGTTGATCTCAGAAGATTCACCCAAAGAGGCCAAGAGGTTCGAGTTATTGCAGAGATGCTTGGCCGTAAGGTAAGCCTTTCTGATGGCTCTGGCCAAGGAACCATTGAAGATTTAGCTATTGAAGAGAACGACAGAAAAGACTGGCTAGTCAGCGACCTCTTTATTCGTCGCCCAAAGACCTCGAACACTCCTTTCGGTCGCGGAGCCACATTGTTTGTGAAGTGGAACCAGGTTGTTGAAGAAGGTAGAACAGAAGAATCTCAGAGCGCTGAGCAATTGATTGCTACCTACTCAGATATGAACCCAGCCGACCTTGCCTCTGCCCTACTAGATCTGCCTGAAGAACGAATGATTGAGGTAGCTGAGGAACTAGATGATGAGCGTCTAGCCGATGTTCTGGAAGAGCTCCCTGAAGAAGAACAGATTGAGATTGTTCAAGACCTTGATGATGAACGTGCTGCAGAAGTCCTAGACCTCATGCAACCTGATGATGCTGCAGACCTCATGCAAAACCTGCCAGGTGACAGAGCCGAAGCAATTCTTGAACTGATGGATGAAGAAGAAGCCGATGACATCCGTCGCTTGATGTCTTTCGGTGAATTTACTGCCGGTGGTCTTATGACAACTGAACCCGTTATCTGTTCAGCCGAGGCAACAGTTGCCGAAGCTATGGCTTTGATAAGAAAGAAAGATGTGGCACCAGCACTTGCTGCATCAGTGTTTGTCACATTGCCGCCCTTTGAGACAACCACTGGACGCTACCTAGGTATGGTCCACTTCCAGAGACTGCTTCGCTACCCACCACACGTTCGTCTAGGCACTTTGTTAGATACAGATGTTGAACCGGTGATTGCTGATACCCACATTTCTAAGATTCACCGCACCATGGCTAACTACAACCTTGTTTCAATTCCTGTAGTTGATGGTGAGAACCGACTAATTGGTGTTGTCACAGTAGATGACGTTTTAGATCACCTACTGCCTGATGACTGGAGAAGCGATGATGGTGGTGAAACACATGGCTAAATCACGTAACCGCTTAGATACTCCCCTATCCGCTAGGCGCAAGCCAATAGTTCCGCGCATCAATCGTGAGCAGTTTGGTAGAGCATCTGAAACGTTTGCAAGAGCACTTGGTACCGGTGGATTCCTGATTGGCCTAACAATTTTCTGTATTGTCTGGTTAATCTGGAACACGGTCGCTGACCCATCACTGGCTTTTGACCCAAGAGTCACAAACTTTACTCTGCTTACCCTTTTGCTATCCCTTCAGGCATCCTATGCAGCGCCACTGATTCTGTTAGCACAGAACCGTCAGGACGACAGAGACAGAGTAAAGACTGAGCAAGACCGTCAGTTAGCAGAGCGTAACCTTGCCGACACTGAATACCTAGCTCGTGAGGTTGTCGCACTGCGCCTAGCAATGGATGAAGTTGCTACCAAAGAATTTGTCCGAGACGAAATTCGTGATGCTTTGGACGAAATACTTGCTGAGCTCAAGAAAAACTCGAACGACTCAAAGTAATGACGACTTGGCAGGAAAGAGTTCTAGAAACTCTCAGTTTGGTTATTGACCCAGAACTTAGAAAACCAATAACCGAACTAGACATGGTTGGTTCCATAACTGGATCAGAAAATGAATTCAGCGTTGAGATTAAGCTAACTGTTAGCCATTGCCCTCAAGCTACCCAGATTGAAACAAGAGTCAACGAAGTTCTTGCCAAAGAGTTCTCTAACTCAGTTGTTTCAGTAGTGATGAACGTTATGACCAAAGATGAGCTAGATGCTCTGAAGCTAAAACTTCGTGGTGGCCGTGAGGCTAAATCAAATCCTTTTGGTGCTGGCAGTTCCACCAAGGTATTTCTCATTGGTTCAGGTAAAGGTGGAGTAGGTAAAAGTTCCCTAACCGTGAACCTGGCCGTTGAATTGGCTAATCAAGGCTTTGATGTTGGCATTCTGGATGCTGACATCTTTGGCTTTAGCATTCCAGCTCAGCTTGGAACTACAGACCGACCAACACGTCTTGATGACATGATCTTGCCTCCAATTGCTCACGGTGTGAAGGTGATTTCCATTGGAATGTTCTTACCAAGCAATGAACCGGTTGCATGGCGAGGACCTATGCTGCATAAAGCTGTTGAACAGTTCCTAACCGAAGTTCACTGGGGTTCTCTTGATTACCTGCTTATTGACATGCCACCAGGCACCGGCGATGTTGCGATATCTGTTGGCCAGCTACTTCCTAACGCCAGAAGCATTGTTGTGACGACCCCCCAACAAGCCTCGTCTTATGTAGCTCAAAGAAGTGGTTCAGCCAGTCACAAGATTGGCCAAGAGATCTTCGGTGTTATTGAGAACATGAGTGGCCTCAGGATGCCTGATGGAACAACTCTTGAAATATTTGGTTCAGGTGGTGGCCAAGTGGTAGCTGATGATCTTTCTAAGTTCTCTGGTGCTGAGGTAAAACTTATTGGTCAGATTCCTATCAGTGTTCCACTGAGAACAGGCTCGGACACAGGCGTGCCTTTAATGGTTACTCAAAAGGATGACCCTGCTGCTATTGAAATAGCCAAGATAGCCAAACTGATGAGTGAAGCCAAGCTTCCAGCTGCTAATCGCACATTGAAAGTGGACATAGCCTAAACTTTCGGTTATGACCGAATCTTTCATCAAAGACCTAATCTCCCACCTTGGTGCCACCTCAACAACAGTTGGAGTTATCAACCCAAATACTGGCCAGGTGTTCTATGAACTTCCGCAGCAGAATGCTGAGCAGGTAGCCTCAGCTGTCAACGCAGCAAGGTACGCTCAAAAGGCTTGGGGAAAAACAGACCCAAAGCAGCGAGCAAAGTTTTTATACAAGTTGCACGACCTACTCCTTGAAGACCACGAGGAACTTTTAGATATTGTTCAGTTGGAAACTGGAAAAGTAAGAGCTCACGCTTTTGAAGAAATAGCCGGTGGATTGGGTTCGGCTAGGTATTACGCCAAAGTAGGTCCTAAAGCTCTGAAATCAAAGAGCACCCACGCAGGTGTGCCAATTATCACCAAGACTTGGGTTAACCATGTTCCGGTTGGAGTGGTTGGCGTGATCACTCCATGGAACTATCCACTCGCTCTTTGCATGCTCGATGTTTTGCCAGCACTTATGGCAGGTAACGCAGTTGTGCAAAAGTCAGATAACCAGACGACTCTCACTGTGCTTAAGGCTAGACAGATGGCTATCAAAGCTGGATTAGATCCAGCACTGTGGACTGTGGTCGCAGGAGATGGAGCAATAGTAGGTAACGCTCTAACCGATAACGCCGATTACATTTCCTTCACCGGTAGCGCAGCCACCGGACGACATGTCGGCGCAAGAGCAGCAGCAAGACTTATTCCTTTCAGCCTTGAACTAGGCGGCAAGAACCCACTCATTGTTTTGCCTTCAGCAGATCTGGATAAAGCAGCAGAGGCTGTTATTGGTGGGGCTTTTGGTAGTGCTGGACAACTCTGTGTTTCAATCGAACGCGCATACCTTCCAAATGACCTCAAGACTCAGTTCCAGGACATCTTGGCTAAGAAGGTTAATGAACTAAAGCTTGGAAGTAGCAAAGACTTTAGCTTCGATATTGGAACGCTAACCGGAGCTAACCAGTTGGCTCGAGTATCAGGTTTTGTGGATGATGCAGTTAGTAAAGGTGCCAAGGTCTTAGCTGGTGCTAAAGCGCTGCCTGAGATTGGTCCTTACTATTACGCTCCCACCATTGTGACCGATGTTGATCCATCCATGAAAATGTTTGCTAATGAAGTATTCGGTCCAGTTGTTGCTGTCTATGGTTATGACACCATTGATGAAGCAGTTCGACTAGCTAACGACACAACCGAAGGCTTGAACGCATCGGTGATCGGTAACACCCGTGAAGCTAAAAAAGTAGCTGAGCGTATCATGGCTGGAACAGTCAACATCAACGAAGGTTTCCGAGCAACATTCGCATCCCTAGATACACCTATGGGTGGAATGAAGAACTCAGGTAGCGGTAGAAGAAATGGTGTTGACGGTCTCTTGAAATACACCGAAACTCAAGCTATTGGCGTTCACAAAGGATTACTTGAATTCCCTAGCCGAGGTCACCAATACAACAGGATGGCTCCACTACTGAATCTGTTGTCAAAGATAATGAGAAGACTCTAGGTCGATTCGTTATCGAAAGGCGCAGCTTCACCTAGATTAAGCTTTTGCTGAGAACGGGTCTTAACCTGATTTAGATCTGAGTGCTTAACAACTGTGGTGTCGTCCAAGAGTGCTTCTCTAATGATTCTTCTTGGGTCATACTGTCTTGGATCTAGTTTCTTCCAGTCCAAATCTTCAAATCCTTCGCCAAGCTCATCTTTCATTTGTGCTTGAGCAGTATTTGCCATGGTGCGCATTTTCTTGATGAATTGAGCAAAAGATCGAGCATAGCCAGGCAAGCGCTCTGGTCCCAAAATGAATAGGGCTAGCACCAGCAAGATCACTATCTTTTCGCTACTTAGTCCAAACACTCTTTTAGGTTACCTGCTTGCCTACCATCTAGATAGCCAAACCATAGATATGCTCGTTGTAGACCATGGTTGACAAGATATCTAGCTGGAAATACACCGAGGACTTCCATCAGGAACCCGAGGTAATTGCTCGCGCTCGGGCAAGGGCAGAGGAAATGGGCATTGAGTCCATCACCCCTTCAGTTGGGGCAACATTAGCTGTTCTGGTAGCCAGTATGAACGCTAAAGCAATTGTTGAAGTTGGCACTGGAGCTGGAGTTTCTGGGCTTTGGCTGCAATCAGGTAATTCAACATCGGTGCTTGCCACAATTGACCCTGAGATTCAACATCAAGACTTAGCCAAGCTAGCCTTCGAACAAGCAGGAATAGCCAGCACCAGACTTCGATTGATTAATGGTCGTTCAAGTGAAGTGCTAATAAACCTAGCTGATGAAGCCTATGACTTAGTGCTCCTTGACGGTGAAATAGATTCGCTGCTTTCTCAAGTGAAAGAGAGTCTTCGGCTCCTTCGACCGGGTGGAGTTTTAGTAATTCCCCATGCACTATGGCGAGATCGAGTGCCCGATCAAGTTCTTCGAGATGAGATAACTGAAGAATTCCGCACTGTTTTGCAGTTCATCAACAACAATGAACTTTTCGTAGCAACCCTGAGCACAATAGGCGACGGTTTGCTCATAGCCAGCAAGAAACTGGCTTAAAGTAATAACCACCTGATCTCTCAGGTGGTTATTTACAAGACTTAGCGCTTTTTGATTCCGGCCAAAACCTTCTTCATCGCCTCAACTTCATCATCATTTACTGATATAACTAGTCGACCGCCACCTTCAAGTGGAATACGCAAAACTATTAATCCGCGAGCTTCACGCTCGGCTTCCATTGGACCGTCACCGGTACGTGGCTTCATTGCTGCCATCAGAAACTCCTAATTACTTGGAACTTCTATTAAACCACGCTTTGGGGACACATTTGGGGCCTGTGGTCAAGCATTGGTATCCATTTGATTACTTTTAGGCAGAAAGCCAATCTGAAAGAGCCTTTTCACAGGCATAAATCTGGTCAATCTCCACGCCTTCATCATCAGCATGGGCCTTATTCGGGTCCCCTGGGCCAAAGTTCACAGCAGGGATACCAAGGGCGCTAAACCTAGCCACATCGGTCCAACCGTACTTAGGGAAAGGTACCGTGCCGGTAGCCGCCACAAAGGCAGCCGCCTCAGGTAGGTCTAAACCAGGTTTTGCCCCATCAGCAAAGTCAGTTACCTCAAGATCAAAATCTGCAAACAGTTCTCTTAGATGAGCCTCAGCATCTTTGCTGGTCTTACTAGGAGCAAACCTGTAGTTCACAGTTATAACAGCCTCATCAGGAATAACATTGGCTGCAATTCCTGAGTGCATAAGAACGGCATTCAAACTCTCACGATAGACAAGTCCATCAACTTCAACCTCTTGTGGCACATAGTTGGCCAAGATAGCTAGCGGTGCTGCTGCCTTATGCAAAGCATTCTCACCCATCCAAGGTCGAGCCGAGTGAGCCTTCACTCCAGATAGCTTGATAACCGCTCGAAGGGTTCCGTTACAGCCACCCTCAACTCGAGCATTGCTTGGTTCACAAAGAACAGCAAAGCTGCTTTCCAATAACTCAGGTCTATTGCGAGCAATACGCCCCAAACCATTCAAAGCTGAATCAACTTCTTCATGGTCATAGAACACCCAGGTCACATCAACATTTGGTGACACTAATGCAGCAGCAAGCTTGAGTTGAACAGCAACTCCCGCTTTCATATCTACTGTGCCCCTACCCCAAAGAACGTGAGATCTTTCCAGATTGATGAGTTTGGTTGGAAGGTTATCGGCAACTGGGACTGTATCAATGTGTCCTGCGATAACCACTCGCTTGTCTCTGCCTAGGTTGGTTCTAGCAATGATGGCATCTCCATCACGAATAACCTCTAGATGGCCATACTGTTTTAGAGAGGATTCAATGGCATCAGCCAGTTCCTTCTCATTGCCTGAGACTGATTCGATGTCACAGATGACTCTGGTTAGCTCAACAACATCACTTTTTAGGTCTAGATTTACACTCACTGTACGAGCCTACTTGTAACCTTGTAGGGATGAATAACTTAGACGCACCTATACAAGCCTGGGGCATGGGTTTAGCTACCATTGCAGCCGATGGCACCATCTTGGACACCTACTACCCAAAGCCTCAGCTAGGGCCTGCTCCAACTGGTGATGAGATCTATCTCATGGATAAAGCATTCGATGCTCTCATCGGTAAAGACCCAAGGCGTAACGTCGAAGTCAAGGCTGTTAGAACAGAGATCAACCTACAAGATCCAGTTTCCTCAACACCAGATGCATACCTAAGACTCCACCTGCTATCTCACCTACTGGTCAAGCCAAATACTCAGAACCTTGAGAATCTCTATGCTCACCTACCAATAGTCGCCTTCTCATCAATTGGACCTATCTCAGTTCTTGACTACGAAAAACTACTACCAACTCTTTCAAGAGCTGGAATCACAGTTCACTCAGTTGATAAGTTCCCAAGACTTGTTGACTATGTAGTTCCTAAAGGTGTCCGAATTGCCGATACCAACAGAGTAAGACTAGGTGCTTACCTATCCCCTGGAACCACCATCATGCACGAAGGCTTTGTGAACTTTAACGCTGGAACTCTAGGAGTTGCCATGGTTGAAGGTCGCATCTCTCAAGGTGTAGTTGTTGGTAACGGATCTGATATCGGTGGTGGCGCTTCAATCATGGGAACTCTATCCGGTGGTGGAAGAGAAAGAGTTCAGATTGGTGAACGAGCACTACTAGGAGCTAACGCAGGTATTGGTATCTCTATTGGTGACGACTCTGTTGTTGAAGCTGGTTTGTATGTAACAGCAGGAACTAAGGTGACCATTATTGATGGTTCTGAAGAAAGAACAGCTAAGGCAACTGAACTAAGTGGTCAACCTAATCTTCTCTTCAGAAGAAACTCTCTCAACGGAAGAGTTGAAGTGCTACCTAGATCAGGTAACGGGATAACTCTTAACGCTTCCTTACACGCCTAAAGTAAGTTCCCTAGCAAGCTGATTAGCATCTGCAACACCCAAAACTACTTGGTAGTATGGACCAGATTTCAGGTTAAGCACTAGCGCCTGCTGTCCTCTACTCCAAAATACCCACAGTTTCTTCTTGGATTTTCTGAAGTGCCCCATTGCAATGAGCCTTGGGAAATACGCTCCCGCAAGTCGCCAACCAAAGTTCTGCCAACTTGGATTTGTAACTACTTCTAAAGACTCAATGTTGGAAACGTTGATCGCATGACCCTTGGACAGGCTTCCTAGTGTTTCCAATAGGCTCAACTGAATCTGAAGTGTTCCGTTAGTTACTGATACTTTAGCCACGTATTGAATCCCATCCGTTTTCTTGTAATTCAAGATCGTCAAGCAAAACATGAACCGCACTTGACGGTAAAACTCGGCCTATTGGCTTGAACTCTTTGGGGAGAACTGCATCATTAGGGAAAGTTGCAAGAAGTGCATGATCTTCTCCACCAAATAAAACCCAGTTCTCTGGTGTTACTTCTAGCCTTAATGCTGCTAGTTCAAGAACGGCTTCAAAACCCAATAGAGCAGACTTATCAATCTGAATTGTGACATTAGATGCTTTAGCGATTCTTGAAGCATCCTTGGCCAGACCGTCTGAAACATCAAGCATCGCTGTTGCTCCTGCCTTATTAGCCAGCACTCCTGCAGGTATAGGCGGCATTGGTCGCAATTGGATTGAAACAAGATCATCGAAGGCATGCTTAGCATCTGCTATTTCTGATTGCAGAAGCACTAGCCCTGCAGCTGCTTTTCCAAGTGTTCCTGCTACAGCCAAAATGTCTCCTGGCTTTGCTCCGCCTCTAAGCACTGGTTCTAAACCTTCAAGGTCTCCGTGAGCTGTTATCGAGATGAAGACTTGATCAGCTCTAGCAATATCTCCACCAACAACTGAGGCTCCAGGTGCCAGTTGAGTAAGTCCCGCATTTAGCCCATCAGCAAAATCTTCAAGCCAAGATATTTGAGTATCTGCCGGTAAAGCGATGGCAACAACTAACGCAGTTGGTTTAGCACCCATAGCTGCAACGTCGGCAACATTGGATGCAATAGCCTTAAAGCCAAGATCAAAGCCTGAGGACCACTCCAGTCTGAAGTCATGGCCTTCAATCATGGTGTCTGTTGTTACAACAAATCTTCCATCAGCACTACTGACTAGTGCAGCATCGTCACCTGGACCAACGATGGCGTATTCACCTTGAATTAGTTTCCCGATGGTGCGACGAAGCGACTCGCTCTCGCCTAGATTTGCCAAGGTGTTATTTTGCTCCACATTTCAAAGGTAGCCTGTTAATGATGAAGATTTTGCGAATATTGGCATTAGCGTTACCACTTGCACTTACGGGCTGTTCAGCCACAGTAGTGCTACCTCCAGCCCCACTAGCCAATGACCCAGGCTGTGCTGAGGTTATCGTGAGGCTACCTAGTGAGACCGATGGTCAAACCAAGAGGACAACCAACTCTCAATCAACTGGAGCTTGGGGCTCACCTGTAGCCATCACATTGACCTGTGGCCTAGAACCAGTCATGGCAAGCACTCTGCCTTGTATAACTGCAGGGGATGTTGACTGGTTAGTTGATGACTCAGATCAACCTAATTACACATTTATTAGCTTTGGCAGAACACCTGCAACTGCAATCACTATAGATTCAACTAATTCTTCAGGAGCTAATGTTCTAGAGGATCTGGGTCAAGCCGTTCAGTTCACTAAACAGACTAAGAAGTGCTTGAACTAGTTACGTTCGAAAGCTAATTGAATCAAGTTATCGATTAGCTCAGGGTAAGTTACCCCTGATGCTTGCCAGCACTTTGGATACATAGAAATAGGTGTGAAACCTGGCATCAGGTTTAGTTCATTCACAAAGAAACCATCTTGAGTCAAGAAGAAGTCCGCTCTCGCTAAACCAAAGCAACCAAGAGCATTGAACGCTCTTCTGGCTAGTGCCTGAAGCTCAAAGAGTTCATCGTCGCTAAGTTCTGTAGGACAGATCAGCTCAGCCGCATCATTACGATACTTGGCATCAAAGTCATAGAACTCACCTGAGCGAATAACAATCTCACCAGCAAGAGAGACTCGAGGAGCTCCTCCGCCTAGTTTTGAAAGCACAGCACACTCAATCTCACGACCAACTAAACCTTTTTCAACAGTTACCTTGCTGTCTTGAGCAAAAGCAACTTCAAGTGCCTTTGCAAAGTCATTCATGTCTTTGACTTTAGAAACACCAATAGATGAACCTGCTCGAGCTGGCTTCACAAACAAAGGTAATGATCCTAGGTTTCTTACCTTCTCCAAAGCAGATTCAGGGTCAGCTAGCCACCCCTCTTGGGTAATCACAACATGAGGCGTCACAGGGAGGCCTGCTGCAATGAACAATGCCTTAGAGAATTCCTTGTCCATACCCGCAGCACTAGCAAACACACCGTTACCAACATACGGAAGGTTATGTAACTCTAAGAAGCCCTGCATAGTGCCATCTTCACCATTAGGTCCATGGAGAACTGGGAAGACAACATCAACATTTCCAAGAGATGTTAATCCTGTTGAATCCTGAACTTTTAGTTCTTTAGATCCACCGGTAGGCCAAACAACAGTTTTGCCTTCGAAGATAACTTCAGGTAACTCACCTTCAGTGAGCGTCCATTTACTTGAATCGTCAACTGCAGGAACAAAGATTCCTTCACGAGTGATTCCAACTGGAATAACTTCATACTTATCTCTATCAATAGCTGATAGAACGCCGCCAGCTGTTGCGCAAGATATAGAGTGCTCGCTCGAAGCTCCACCAAACAGAATTACAACTCTTTGCTTAGCCATTACTCAGCCTCAGGTGCATCATGGCCTTTAGTAAGGGATGGGCCAATATCCTTAGGACTCATCTTGCCTTCAATTACCAACTGGACCTGCTCAACAATCGGCATCTCAACATTCTTTTGAGCAGCTAGCCGAAGGATTGGAGCAACCGAGGTTAGACCTTCAGCTGTTTGCGATAAACGTTTAAGAACCTCGCGCTTGGAATAACCCTTACCAAGCATTTCTCCTGCTTTGTGGTTACGAGATAGTGGTGACTCAGAGGTAGCAATTAGATCGCCGAGACCAGCTAGCCCAACCATGGTCTTCTTCTTTGCACCAAAGGCAACAGCAAATCGAGAGATCTCAGCTAGGCCACGAGTCATGATTGATGCTTTGGTGTTCTGGCCGTAGCCCACTCCGTTGACAATACCGATGGCAACAGCAATGAGGTTCTTGAGGATGCCACCGAACTCTGTGCCAATCACGTCTTTATTGGTGAATGTAGTGAAGTAAGAGTTAGTTGATGCTTGAGCAACCAGAGCGGCATTCTCTTCTGATGTGCAGGCAGCCACACAGGCTGCTGGCTGCTCACTTGCAATCTCTAGGGACAGGTTAGGTCCAGAAACAACACAGATTAGATCTTTATCAATCTTGAGCACATCTTCAATAACCTCGCTCATTCGAAGGCTTGAGCCCTGCTCAACACCCTTCATGAGTGAAACGATGATGGCACCATCTTCAATAAACTTGCCCCACTCCTCCAAGTTGGTGCGAAGTGTTTGAGATGGCACAGCTATGTAAACCTGCTCTGCACCTCTGAGAACTTCCTCAATGTTTGAAGAGGCAACTAGTTCTTTAGGTAGGTTGATGCCAGGCATATAATCACCGTTACGGTGTGTGCTGTTGATTTCTTCTGTTATCTCTTCACGACGAGACCAAAGCAAGACTTCGTTGCCAGCATCAACTAAGACTTTGGCAAATGTCGTTCCCCAGGAACCTGCACCTATGACAGCTATACGAGCCATGACTACTCGCCCTTTACTTTCTTCACAACGACCTTGCCACCTTTTACCTTGGCATGAGCTGGCAGTGGATCTAAACCAAGAGAAGCTCTTCTGTCATTCTCAGCCTTGATAATCAAGAACTTCTTGAAGTTTCCGTGTTCAGGTAAACCATGTTCGCTAGGAACAAATCTCTTTGCCGGTGCTTTCTTTCCACGCAACTCTTCAACCATCTTGGTAATTTCAACCATTACCTGATCGCTAAGCATAACCATGTCTTCAGTGCTTACCTTCTTGCCAGCGTACTTGCTCATATCCATTGGTTTTCCAATAATCATGTGAATGGTGTGCCATGGCTTAGGTCTAATTTTTGATGAGTAGGTGTCCATCACGACTTCAGTTCCCCATTGCGCCATTGGAACAATTGGAACTCCAGTTTCCAAAGCCAAGCGAATAGCACCGGTGCGTGCTCTCATCGGCCACTGGTCTGGGTCACGAGTTAGAGTTCCTTCAGGAAAAATGCCGATGGTGTGTCCCGCTCTAAGAACGCTGTATGCCGCCTCCATTGGATCCTTGTTGCCTCGACCACTTCTAAAGACAGGAATTTGACCAACTGCCAACATTGCAGGGCCAACGATAGGCGTTCTGAACAAACCTTCTTTAGCTAAGAAATGCGGAGCTCTGTGTAATTTGAAATAAATCATGTAGGCAACTGCTAGAGCATCAACAGTTGTGACATGGTTGGAAGCTAATACATAGCCACCCTCTTTAGGAAGGTTCTCAATACCGGTTACTTTTACTCGGTATAGCAACCTAACCCATGGCGCTAGCAACCAAGCCATTCCACGAACTTTCCAAGTTATTTCCTTATTTGGATTTAGTTCGGGCATCCTGATTTCAGCTGCAGATTTCTTAGCCATCAGTTACTCCGAGTAAGTGAACTGCGCACCTAGGGCAGTTAGCTTGTCTAGGAAGTGTTCGTATCCTCTAGAGATGAGTTGAACGTTAGAAACGTTAGACACACCTTCAGCCGCAAGAGCAGCAACGATGTGACTGAAACCACCGCGAAGATCAGGAACTCTAATGTCAGCACCATGCAACTTAGTCGGACCTGATATCACAGCAGAGTGGTTGAAGTTTCTCTGACCAAAACGACATGGGTTACCACCAAGACACTCACGATAGATCTGTATCTGAGCACCCATCTGAACTAAAGCTTCAGTAAAACCAAATCTGTTTTCATAAACAGTTTCGTGAACGATAGATAAACCTGATGCCTGAGTCATGGCCACAACCAGCGGCTGCTGCCAGTCAGTCATAAAGCCAGGGTGGACATCTGTTTCAATAACTACTGGCTGTAGTTCTCCACCTGGGTGTGAGAAACGAATTCCGTCATCTTCAATAACGAAAGCTCCACCAATTTTTCTAAACACGTTTAGGAAAGTTGTCATTTCCTGCTGACGAGCTCCACCAACCATGATCTCACCACCGGTAGCAAGAGCTGCAGCTGCCCAAGAGGCTGCTTCGTTTCTATCGAATAGTGCACGATGTGAGTAGCCGTTTAAACTTGCAACACCTTCAATGCGAATAACACGATCGGTATCAACCGAGATGATGGCACCCATCTTCTGCAAGATAGCAATCAGGTCCATGATCTCTGGTTCAACTGCTGCACCAGATAGTTCAGTTAGACCCTCAGCTTTGGTAGCTGTTAGTAGAACCTGCTCGGTTGCTCCAACACTTGGATAAGGCAGAGAGATCTTTGCACCCTTCAAACCATTAGGAGCTGACATGCGAGTTCCGTTAGGAAGTTTTTCAATAACCGCACCGAAGTTACGAAGAACTTCTAAGTGAAAGTCAACTGGTCTGTCACCAATGTGGCAGCCCCCTAGGTCAGGAATAAAGGCTTCACCCAACTGGTGAAGAAGCGGTCCACAGAACAAGATAGGGATTCTTGAAGAACCTGCGTGAGCATCAATGTCAACCATGCGAGCTGACTTCACGTTGGTTGGGTCTAACTTCATGATGCCATCATCGCTAAAGTCAATTTTCACACCGTGCAGTTCTAGAAGTCTTTGAACAACTTCAACATCGCTGATCTTAGGAACATCACGAAGCTCGCTAGCGGTATCAGCTAGAAGGGCTGCCACCATAGCCTTAGTCACAAGGTTCTTAGCACCGCTTAGCTCAACTCTTCCGTTGAGCGGCTTGCCACCTTGAATTTGAATCTGACTCATTTAGCTCCTAGTGCTTCGCAGGTAGTGTCTTAGGCATCCAATTAGGTCTTCTTGATTCGAAGTCGGTTATCGAACTCTCATCTCTAAGGGTAAGACCGATGTCATCAAGTCCTTCTAATAAACGCCAACGTGTGTATTCATCAATTGAGAATTCAACAGTCAAATCCCCTAGAGTAACGGTCCTTTGAACCAAATCAATAGTTATCTCAACCCCAGGGTGTGAAAGGATTGCGTCCCAAAGCTTCTCTGTGTCTTCATCAGTAATCTCACCAGCAATAAGCCCCTGCTTACCGGAGTTACCTTTGAAGATATCTGCAAACTTAGAAGACAACACCGCTTTGAAACCATAATCACGCAAAGCCCAGACAGCATGCTCACGAGATGAACCTGTTCCAAAGTCTGGACCTGCAACCAATACAGAACCGTGCTTGTATGCAGGGTTATTCAAAATAAATTCAGGGTCATTACGCCATGAAGCAAACAAAGCATCCTCAAAACCAGTTTTTGTAATGCGCTTTAGATAAACAGCTGGGATGATCTGGTCAGTGTCCACATTGGATCTTTTTAGTGGAACTGCGATTCCTGTAAAGGTAGTGAACTTCTCCATTAGTTCTCCTCCAGATCGGCAGGAGCAGACAAGGTGCCACGGATAGCTGTTGCAGCCGCTACAAGTGGTGAAACTAGATGAGTTCTAGCTCCTTTACCTTGACGACCTTCAAAGTTTCTATTTGAGGTGGAAGCGGCGCGCTCCCCTGGTGCTAACTGGTCTGGGTTCATACCTAAACACATTGAGCATCCAGCAAATCTCCACTCAGCACCAAAGTCTAGGAAGATTTTGTCTAATCCTTCGTGCTCAGCCTCTAAACGAACTCGAGCACTACCAGGAACCACCAGCATGCGAACGTTCTCAGCTTTAGTTTTACCCTTAAGGATTGCAGCAGCAGCTCGTAAATCTTCAATTCTCGAGTTAGTGCAAGAACCTAAGAACACAGTGTCAACCTTGATGTCTTTCATCTTTGTTCCAGCAACTAGATCCATGTATTCAAGAGCTCTAACCGCCGCGGCTTTTTCATTAGGGTCCGTGAATGAATCAGGAGAAGGAACAACATCATTCAGTGATACACCTTGACCTGGGTTAGTGCCCCAAGTAACAAAAGGATCTAAAGTATTTGCATCCAAGAAAACTTCCGCATCAAACTCAGCACCTGGATCAGTAGCTAGAGAATCCCAATACTTGATCGCTTCATACCAGTCTTGGCCTTCAGGAGCGTGAACTCTTCCCTTGAGGTAGTCATAGGTAGTTTGATCAGGAGCAACCATTCCTGCCCGTGCTCCTGCTTCGATAGACATATTGCAAATAGTCATTCGAGCTTCCATCGACAAAGATCTGATAGCCGAACCACGGTACTCAAGAACGTAACCCTGACCACCACCGGTACCTATCTTGGCAATAACAGCCAAGATGATGTCTTTCGAGGTAACCCCAGCTCTAAGAGTTCCCTCAACATTGATGGCCATGGTTTTGAAAGGCTTCAAAGGAAGTGTCTGGGTAGCTAACACATGCTCAACTTCACTAGTTCCAATACCTAGAGCCAAAGCACCAAAAGCTCCGTGAGTGGAAGTGTGTGAGTCACCACAAACCACAGTGATGCCCGGCATGGTCAAACCTAGCTGTGGGCCAACAACGTGAACAATGCCCTGCTCGATATCCCCAAGGGAGTGAATACGAATACCGAACTCTTTAGCGTTATGACGTAAAGCCTCAATCTGAGTCCTGCTGGTTGGGTCAGCAATTGGCTTATCGATATCGATGGTTGGGGTGTTGTGGTCTTCGGTAGCGATAGTTAGATCTGGTCTTCGGACTTGTCTACCCGCCAACCTAAGACCATCAAAAGCCTGAGGGCTGGTTACCTCATGTAAAAGGTGAAGGTCAATGAACAATAAATCAGGTGCGCCATTCTCCCCTTTGACCACAACATGGTCATTCCACACCTTTTCGGCGAGGGTTAGGTTGCGTTTAGTCAATGTGACACCTTCAATAGGGCTGAACTAGAAGTTTACCAGCGTGGGCTAGATTGACTAGATGAGTGATACCGAGCAAATTCAGCGCAGAACCATCAAAGTTCTGGCTTTAGGCCAAGTTTTAGGCGGTTTTGGCCTAGGTTCTGTGCTTTCTATTGGCTCATTGCTGGCTAAAGACCTAAGTGGATCTGAGGCCTGGGCAGGCTCAGCAGCCACATTTAGCACCCTTGGTTCAGCAATTTGGGCTATTCCACTAGCCAGATTGGCTTATACCAGAGGCAGAAGAGTTTCCCTTGCTATGGGTGCGGGCTTTGCAATCACCGGCGCTATAGCAGTTATCAACGCCGCTGGGCTTAGATCCTTCCCGCTCTTACTGCTAGGAATCTTTCTCCTAGGAGCAGGATCTGCTACCTCCCTGCAAGCACGTTTTGCAGCAACCGATATTCCGTCAGCTGGCAAAACAGGACGCTCAATTGGTCTGGTGGTGTGGGCAACAACTGTTGGAGCTGTTACAGGCCCTAACCTATTTGGTCCAGGTGAAGAATTGGGAAGAGCTCTAGGGCTAGCTCCTTTAGCAGGTCCATTCCTGTTTACCGTTGCTGCTCAAACCTGTTCAACTCTTGTCTTCTGGTTTGGGCTAAGACCTGACCCACTGAAATATGCCCAAGAGCTTGGCAAAGATGCAGTCAAGGTAAAACACAAGATTTCTTTCAAATCAGCCATTGATACGCTCAAGCAATATCCGGTTGCGAGATTCGCTGTTATCAGCATTGCACTCTCACACATGGTTATGGTGTCTGTAATGGCAATGACACCGGTTCATCTTCAACATATGGGTTACGACATTGTTGTGGTTGGTTTCACCATCAGCCTGCACATTGCAGGCATGTATGCACTATCTCCAGTCATGGGCTTCTTGGCAGATAAAGTAGGAAAAATCCAAACCATATTTATTGGCCAGGCACTATTTGTAATGGCACTTTTGTTGGCAGGGTTAGGTCACGCTGATCGGTTGATGGTAACTATTGGACTCACTCTTTTAGGTTTGGGTTGGTCGGCAGCAACGGTTGCCGGTTCAGCACTGCTTTCAGCTACTTTGCCTATGGAAGAACAAACTAACGTTCAAGGACTTAGCGATTCAATCATGAATCTAAGTGGAGCATTTGGTGGCGCGGTTGCAGGGCTACTCCTAGCAAGTTTTCACTTCGAAGGACTCAACGCAATTGCCTTAGTGCCAGTAGCGGTAGTTACCGTTCTTATCTTTGCTATTTCAAGAAAGAACAAATTAGCGAATAGCTAGTAGTTCATCCCAAGTAGGTCCTGAGCAGCCACCTTCTTTTTGGATAGAAAATTCTGCAGAGCGACAGGCTAGTTCTAATGATTCCTGCAGACCATTGCCGGTTGCTAAAGCAGCTAGGAAAGCACCGGTGTGAACATCGCCTGCACCATTGGTATCGACAACTGGAACTCTCCTACCTGGAGCGGAAGCAATCACCGTGCCTTGATGATGAAGTTCGGCTCCTTCAGAGCCTTTGCGAAGCAGCAACCAACAGTTAGCTGATACGAAAGGTGAGAGTCTTTCGAACTCACTCTGGTTACACGAAATCAATGAAGAATTTTGTCCTAGCCAAGTCAGAACCTCATCACTTAGTTCCGATGTTGTTGGTCCTGGATCAAAAACAATCTTGCTCTTGATTAGTCCACTTGCAAACAGTTCTTCAAAAGCAGCCTTAGATGTTGGATAAACAAGTTCATAGCCATAAACAACTAACCAAGCATCTTCTGCATAGTCATATTGTTTTAGTTCTTCAAAGCTTCTGATGCCTTCAGCGCCACTCTGTGTTACAAAGCTTCGCTGCCCATTAGGTTCCACCAAAGTAATGCAAAGACCTGAATCTCCGGTTGAGTAATCTTCCACCCCTAAAACATCAACGTTTTCTCTGGACATAGCTTCACGAATCATGTCTGCCCTAGGGCCATGGCCCAGCGGTGTGCAGTGAGCAACACTTAGCCCCAGTCTTGCTGCAGCAGCCTCCAAGTTGAGCGCTCCACCCACTCTGCTGAAGCTTTTAGTGGCCAACACATCGCCACCAGGGGTAGGTAGGTGCGGTACATAGGTAATTTGATCCACTAGCCCGCTGGCTAAGGACAGGATACGTGAGGGGCGAAATTCATCTAACTGCATTAGTACTAGCCTAGCCTTTGCCTTA
>JBMOFL010000004.1:0-55535 GCA_049314335.1 Rhodoluna sp.
AACGATTTCTACACCATTGTCCGCGTACCGGGTGCTTTCGAGTTACCGCTGGCTGCTAAGTGGGCCGCTGAAGATCAGGCTGATGTGATCATTGCTCTAGGCGTTGTTATTCAAGGTGAGACTCCGCACTTTGACTATGTCTGTAAGGCAGCAACTGATGGCCTTACCCAAGTACAGCTTGACTACAGCATCCCTATTGGCTTTGGGTTACTAACAGTTGATACTGCTCAGCAGGCTTTAGATAGAGCAGGATTACCCAACAGCAAAGAAGACAAAGGTGCGGAAGCCGTTGAAGCTGCAGTAATGATGGCTCGCCTTAGATAGAGTGGAAACACCACTAACAAAAGGATGAGTATGGACGATTCAACAAGAGAACTAATTGTTCACATATTTCTGGTCTTACATATTTTAGGTATCGCAGCATTATTGGCTGGATTCTTCACATCTATGAAAGATATGAAAACTGGCATGAAAGTAAACGCCGGTGTTCTACACGGTGCTTACACAATGCTTATCACTGGTCTAGTCATGGCTGGAGTCACTAAGCCTGAAGAACTCAACGCAATCGTGATTTCACTCAAAAGCATTTCACTTACAGCAATCTTCTTCATTGCTTACCACTACCGCAGAAAGGAATTCACTCCAAAGTGGGCTGTGCCAGTTATCTTCTTACTAACTACTTTGAACATAGTTCTTGCTGTAGTTGGCGGAGCTGCTGAATAGTTTTTAGCGCAAGAAAAGTGCTGTTAGTCGGCGGGTTGTGAAATACAGCCCGCCGATTATCATTGCCACGAAGTAAAGCACGTGACCTAGCATTGCCATGTTGAGGATGCCTAGAGTCAAACCTCTAATCAATTCAATTGCTTGCCATAGTGGCAACGCTTGAATAAGCCATTGAATTGGTTCAGGGTAAATAGTTAGTGGGAAGAATGTCCCAGAGAATAAGAACATTGGCAACATCACCAGCTGGATGTATTGCATCTGAACACGATGTTTCAGATAACTTGTAATTCCCATACCAACCGCAGCAAAACCGAAGGCAACTAACACTGATGCTGGAATTGCTAGCAATCCCCACCACGATGGCACTAGACCCATTGGTGTGACAATAGCCATAAACCCAATGGCATAAGCAAGGCCTCGAAGTAATGCCCAACTAATTTCACCTAGGGCGACATCTAATGTGCCGAGGGAAGTGGAGAGCATTCCGTTATAGATCCTGCCGAAATGCATCTTGAAGAACACATTCCAAGTTGAGTCGTAGATAGCACCGTTCATAGCGCTAGTTGCAAGCAGAGCAGGAGCAATGAACTGTGCATAAGAAATAGGGTTACCGTTGCCGTCAACCACCCCATCAATAAACTGGCCAATTCCATATCCAAAGGCAACCAGATAAATAAGTGGTTCAACGAAACCAGAGGCCACAACCATCCAGGTCGAAGATTTCAACGCAAAGTAGCCGCGTTCTAGCACAACTCTGGATCTTCCAGAATATACTCCGGCACCGAGTTTCTTCCTTCTACCTTCAGCTATCTCAATAGCTGACTCAGCTTTCATGTTTATTGAACTCATTTGGCTAACCTCGCCTCAAACACTCGATGAGCCCAAAGCATTCCAATTACAGTCATCAAGGCCATAACCGCCCAGTGCAGAATAAGTAGCCAAGACTCAATCGGCATTCCGTATGACATTGCTCTACCAAGGTTGGTGGCATGCCACTGCGGGGAAATCCAGCCAATCCACTGCAGGTAGAGAGGCATTGAAGTTATTGGGTAAAAAGTTCCTGAGAACATAAACATCGGGGTAACAATGAATCTGCCAACCAAAGCAAAGACACCATCGTCTTCCTTGATGCTTCCAGCAAACCCAAGCATGATTGCCGCAAAACCCAAACCAGCTGTGCTGGAAACTAGAACAAGAATTGGTAGCGATGCCCAGGTAACAGCACCGAATGCTAGTAGGCAGAGTCCATAGAGAAACACCTGCAATACAGCCCTTGCCATAGCGGCAAGCAAAATTCCATTGACTATTTGCTTGCCTGTTATAGCAGTTGAATTCATTGAGTAAAAAGTGCCATCCCAGTTAAATCCTTGAAGTGTTGGCCAGGTAACCTCATCCATAGCACCTTGGATAGCAGCGGTGGCTAGTAGTGCTGGAGCTAAGAAGGTCAGGTAACTAACACCATCAATAGCGTTAGGTCCAAGCGAAGAGTCAACAAGTGACCCCACTCCAATTCCGATAGAAAGTAAATACAGGGTTGGGTTACCCAAGCCAAAGGCAATGATGGACTTCCACCACTTGAGCATATTCATCAAACGATTTTCAGCAATGTATAAAGATCCACGCTTCATGCTGACTTGAGGGTCAACTAGGGTTGCTGCCCCAGTCCAAGTCATCTTTACTTTAGCTTCAACATCCATAGCCATTACTCGACCAATGTCCTACCGGTCAAACGAAGGAACACATCTTCAAGAGAAGATCTTCTAACCAAAGAAGTAACCGGGTGCAAACCCTTCTTAACGATTTGCTCTAGGCACTTCTCGCCATTTTCTGCGTATATAAGAATTCGGTCCGGAAGGATTTCGATGCGTTCACCAATACCATCAAGGTCCTTAGCAACCTGAGCATTGTTATCGCTACCGAAACGAACTTCAAGAACTTCTTTAGATGAATACTGCTTGATAAGTTCTGCAGGCGAACCCTCTGCCATAATCTTGCCTTTGTCCATAACCATCAAACGGTCACAGAGCTGTTCAGCTTCATCCATGTAGTGGGTAGTGATAACTAGAGTCACCCCTTGTTCTTTGAGTCTGAATAATCTGTCCCAAAGGATGTGTCTTGCCTGCGGGTCTAAACCAGTAGTTGGTTCATCCAACATCAAGATTTCTGGTTCATTGACTAAGCCTCTAGCGATAGTTAGTCTTCGCTTCATTCCACCGGAGAGCTCTTCAGTCTTGCTGTTTCTCTTATCAGCTAGTTGCGCAAAATCTAAAAGTTCTTCAATCTTTACTTTCAACCACTTACGGCTAAGCCCAAAGTAGCGACCATAAATCATTAGGTTCTCCCAAACCTTAAGTTCACGATCTAGATTGTCCTGCTGAGGAACTACCCCTAGGTGAGCTCTAATCTCAGGTCCTTGGTCGTTAGGGTCTTTACCCAAGATTGTTAGCTCCCCACCACTGCGCTGGCTGGTAGCTGCAATCATTTTCATGGTTGTGGACTTACCTGCACCATTAGGGCCTAATAAACCAAATGACTCTCCCCTGGTGACCGTGAAGTCGATGCCGTCAACCGCTTTGAAATCCCCGTAAACCTTTGTTAGTCCTTTAGCAATAATCATTGCCTCTGGATTTTTGCTATCTTTAGCCAAAATTAATTCTTTCTTCTTTGAAATAATCTGATGTTCAACCTTGTAAGTCTATTCATTGAGGGTGATATCCTTGAGATTATGACCTCTGCCCCCAGCGACAAGGTTCGCCCAGGGAACCGCAGGGTGACCGGCAAGGAACAGTTCTATACCCCCGTTGAACTTGCCCTTGCCCTGACTAAGTCCCTGGGACCTCTTATTGGTGACCTAGGGGGCAGGCTAGTCATTGAGCCTGCTGGTGGCACAGGCGCATTCATCAAGGCAGCCAAACTTCAAGGTGCAGCGAAGGTTATAAGTTTCGATATTGAACCAAAAGCAGAGGAGGTTCTACTAGCTGATTTCCTGGAGGCTGACCTGACTGGCATAACAGGTGCTGTAACGATCTCTAATCCTCCGTTTGGCAGGAACAACTCGCTCAGTATCCCTTTCTTTAACAAAGCAGCAAAACACAGCGACTTTATAGCTTTCATAGTGCCAAGAAGCTGGCGAAAATGGTCTGTGATGAACCGGCTCGATAAGAACTTTCACCTTATTCATGATGAAGATTTGAGCATTGACTATGTGGACGACTTGGGAGAAATGGTTTGGCAGAAATCCAACCTACGTACTTGCTTTCAAGTCTGGCAAAGAAGAGATGTTGAAAGAGAAATAATAAAGGTTCAAGATCTAGGTTTAGTCACAAAAGTCACCCCAACCGAGGCAGATGCCGCCATCACCGTGTTTGGTTATAGCTGTGGGCTTGTAAGAACTGAATTTGACCGTATTCCCAATAGCACCGTGATGTTTCTGAAAGTTCACGATGATAGGGTCCTTCCAGCCTTGAGGAAAGTCGACTTCAGTAGGTTCTACCGCAATACTGCTTATACAGAGGCATTATCTTTACAAGAAATACGATTCCTGTTAAACGAAGAAATACTGGGAGATCCCTCCCTAGTTAGATAAGAAGGTAAAAGATGAGCATGTCAGGTCGCCGAGGTCAAAGACCGGGTTCTAAAGATTCAGGGCCAAAGGCTAAGTTCAGTCAACTCTGGCCATACATGAAAGAGCAAAAAGGACTTTTAGTTATTGCTGTTGTCTTTAGCCTCATCGGAGCTGCAGTAAACCTTGCCCAGCCACTTGTTGTTGGAGAAATCATCAGCACTGTTCAGAAGGGTAATGATGTTTTGCAACTTGCGCTTGCTCTTCTAGTTATCACTCTCCTGAGTGCTGTGCTTGGTGGAGCTATGTATTTAGTGCTCGCCAAAGCTGGAGAAGGTGTTGTTCTGTCGGCACGAACAGGACTTTCAACCAGGCTTCTTCGTCTTCCTATTGCCGAGTATGACCTTAGAAGAACAGGTGACCTAGTTTCCCGAGTCGGATCAGACACAACACTTTTGCGAGCAGCCCTTACCCAAGGTCTAGTTGATGGGGCTGGTGGAGCACTTATCTTCCTAGGTTCAGTTATTGCCATGGCCATTATTGACTGGCTACTGCTAGTGATTACTCTGCTCATGATCTCGATTGCTGTGGCAGCAATTGGAGTAACATCTAGAAAAATCCGATCCGCAACAACTAAAGCTCAAGACCGCGTTGGCAGAATGTCTGCTTCTGTGGAACGAGCGCTATCTGCAGTTAGAACCATTAGAGCAGCCCGTGCTGAAGACAGAGAATCTGATCAGATTAGAAAAGATGCCCAGGAGGCTTACGAGCAGGGTGTAAAGATTGCCAAGATCAACGCTTGGGTTACCCCAATCGGTGGCTTAGCAGCCAACGGAGCTTTCATCGTTGTTCTAGGTGTTGGCGGTTACCGAGTTGCTACCGGTGAGACCCAAGTTGCATCCCTAATCACATTTATCCTTTTGATGTTCCTGATGATTAGACCGGTTGGACAGTTCTTCGGAGCATACTCATCAGTCCAATCCGCTCTAGGCGCTCTTGCTCGTATTCAGGAAATCTTGGATGTTCCGCTTGAAGACACCGATGCTGAAAGAGCTCAGCTCACTAAGCGCAAAGCTGTTAACTCAACTGCGATTGAGTTTAGAAAAATCAAATTCAGTTACCCAGCTAGAGAAGAAACTGCTTTAGACGAAAAAGGTCAGCCAATTCCTGATGCCCCGAAGATAATGAGTGAACCTAAAGAAGTCCTCAAGGGAGTATCTTTCAAAATTGAACGAGGATCCAGAGTTGCTATCGTGGGTCCATCAGGTGCCGGCAAATCAACCATTTTCAGCTTGATGGAGAGATTCTATGAACCAACCGGTGGAGAGATCCTTCTTGATGGACAATCAGTGCACTCCATGCTCCGCTCTGACCTGAGAGCTCAAATCGGATATGTGGAACAGGATGCTCCAGTATTGGCTGGCTCTATCCGAGAGAACCTTCTGATTGGTTCACCAAACGCAACAGAAAAGGATCTCAAACGTGTGCTAAGTGAAGTTAACCTCACCGCAGTGCTCAAAAGAGATAAGCGTGGTTTAGATGCAGAAGTTGGTGAACAGGGAATCATGCTCTCCGGTGGCGAACGTCAAAGACTGGCAATTGCCAGAACCTTGCTCAGCGCTCCACCAATCATGTTGCTAGATGAGTCAACTTCAAGCCTTGATGGCCTAAACGAGCAGCGCATGCGTGAGGCTATCGATGCAGTGGCTAAGAATAGAACAATGATTGTTATTGCCCACCGTTTATCCACTGTTGTCGATAGCGATCAAATCATTGTTATCGATGGTGGCAAGGTTATTGGCGCTGGCACTCATAAGCAGCTCTTGCGCTCTACTCCCCTATATAAGGAATTAGCAGCCACCCAAATGCTTGGCTAGTCGATGTCCGAAGTAGTGGATAGTGTTGAAGATAGCAACTATCCCAATTGGAGACAAAATGGCTAAGAAAAGTATGATCGAACGACTTGCCCTACCGATGTTTATCTGTGGCGTTCTCGCTATGGCCTCATCGGCAACTATTTCACTAGGGGCTTCCGCTAACGCGTCGAGCCCGCTTGAGCTCAAAAAGGTCACCTTGACCTATCTCAGCAATGGCTATTCGGCTAACGATAGCGGCTGTGGATCGGCTCAAGACATTTACTCCAGCAACCGAACTGGGGCATCCTTTAACGCAAGGAACATGGGTAATTCAAGTAGCTATAAGACCTTTGAGTGCACAGCTACTTTCTACATGGTCACCAATGTGACCATTCCAACCCCAAAGCCAGCCCCCACCGTGACCGTCATCTACAAGCCTCGGCCAGTACTCACCGCTGCGCCAACGCCTAATCCGACAAGATATCCAACCCCGAAACCAACGGCCACTAGGACACCAAATCCCCGACCAACCATAGCTCCGACCCCTGTTAATAGGCCGAATTGGTGGCAAAGACCAGCACCAACCCCGACAAAACAGCCCCGACCATAGAAATTCGTGAGAAACTATTATCCAGAGTGTTTTTCAAGTAATCAGAAGCTCAGAATGGACCTAAAGTGAAGAAGTTAGTTTTCCCAGGCATCATGGCCCTAGTCGGTGTTCTCGCAACATTGCTGGTTTTCACAAACGTAACCGCACAGACATCTACAGAACTTGCATCTTTGCGAGTCGGAGACGGCACAACTTTCACCGAGCTTGAGCCAGGGGCAACTTATGAGCTGCCAACTGGAACCCTAGACATAATGGTAGAGGCTAAAGCTGTTGACCCTGAAGCTGAAATTACTATCGAGGGAAACACAGGTTTTGTTCCTGGCGACAACGAAGTGAGAATCATTGTAAAGGGATCAGACGGCAAAAGTACTACTGTTTACAAACTAAACATGGTGAAGCCTGAGCTCTCCGGTTGGTGTGACGAAAACTCTGCAAAAATCAAGCTTTATAACGATGACTTTGAGTTGGCAGATATCTATCAAGACATCGAGCTTGCTTACCTCGATGAGCGTCTGCCAGAAATAAAGGCAAACCTATCTTGCTTTAGTCAGTTACTTCAGGACTACGTAAACGCAAACGAGTAGTAAAAAGATTTAGATAGCTAAAGGCTGTCAATCGCTTAGCGGTTGGCAGCCTTTACTACATTGCTCACTAACATGGCTCGAGTCATTGGACCTACTCCACCAGGGTTTGGTGAGAGATAGCCAGCAACTTCAATAACTGCCGGATCAACATCACCAAGTAGAGTTGCCCCTTCTGATTTTTCAACTCTAGTAACACCAACATCCAGCACACATGCTCCAGCTTTTATCCACTCTGCTTTGACAAAGTGTGGCACTCCCAAAGCGGCTACAACTATATCTGCTCGCTTGACTGCGTGCGGAATGTCTCTTGAGCCTGAGTGCAATGAGGTCACAGTGGCATCAATCCCCTTTTTGTTCAAAAGCAAGCCAAGTGGTCTGCCCACTGTTACGCCGCGTCCGATAACAGCTACTTCTGCCCCTCGAAGGTTAATCTCATAGTGCTCAAGCAGTTCAACTATTCCTGCTGGTGTGCAAGGAAGTGGGGAGCGTAAATCCTCGGAACCGGCTAGAACCAGTCTTCCTAGGTTGATTGGATGAAGCCCATCAGCATCTTTGTCTGGGTCTATTAGCTCCAAAATCTCATTGGCATTAAAACCAAAAGGTAGCGGTAACTGAATAATGTATCCAGTTACGTCTTTGGCTTCGTTTAAGTCTTTAATCGCAGCTCGAAGATCAGCCTCTTTAGCGTTAGCCGGCATGTCTATGCGAACTGAATGCACACCCACTTCTGCACAATCTCTGTGTTTACCAGAAACATAGGTGTGCGAACCTGGGTCGTCGCCAACTAGCAAAGTTCCTAGCCCTGGGGTTACTCCCCGCTTCTTTAGCTCAATAACTTCAAGCGCAAGTTGTGCCTTGATGGCTTCAGCTACTGCTTTGCCATCTAGTAATACAGCAGTCAAGGACTTACCAGTTCTCTAGGCCGCTATAGAGCGGGAAAGCAGAGGTAAGAGCACGAACACGGTCTGCCAGTGCGTCGATGTCAGGGTTTGGCATCACAACGTGAGCAATGATATCTGCTACCTCTGTGAACTCAGCATCTCCGAAACCACGAGTAGCTAATGCTGGAGTTCCAATACGAACACCAGAAGTTGTTAGCGGTGGTCTTGGGTCATTAGGAACAGAGTTTCTGTTCACTGTGATACCAACATCATGAAGAAGGTCTTCACAGGTCTTA
Organism: Rhodoluna sp.; assembly: GCA_049314335.1. Taxonomy (GTDB): domain Bacteria; phylum Actinomycetota; class Actinomycetes; order Actinomycetales; family Microbacteriaceae; genus Rhodoluna. The sequence goes on from JBMOFL010000004.1 coordinate 8,513, forward strand.
CCGTCAAGAGCTGAGTTACGAAGATCAACTAAAACTAGGTGAACATCAGTTCCACCGGTTAGAACATCAACTCCGTTAGCTCTAACATCAGGTTGCATTAGTCGCTGAGCGATTAACTGGGCTCCTCGGATGGTTCTTTCTTGTCTGTCCTTAAACTCCGGACCCATAGCGGCTTTGAATGCAACGGCTTTACCGGCGATCACGTGCATCAGCGGTCCACCCTGTTGCCCTGGGAATACTGCGGAGTCAATCTTTTTGGCATGCTCCGCCTTGCAAAGAATTAGACCCGATCTAGGTCCGGCCAGTGTTTTGTGAACTGTAGTTGAAATAACATCTGCATATGGAACAGGGCTTGGGTGCACACCAGCAGCGACAAGCCCCGCGATGTGTGCCATATCAACCCAAAGGATTGCACCAACCTCGTCAGCAATCTTTCTAAATTCCGCAAAATCGATGTGGCGAGAATACGCTGACCAACCAGCGATTAGAACTTTGGGCATTACTTCATGAGCGCGCTTACGTATGATGTCCATGTCCATCAAGAAGGTATCTGGGTTTAGTTCATAGGCGTGTGCCTCATAGGTCTTACCGGAGAAGTTCAACTTCATACCGTGGGTTAGGTGACCACCGTGAGCTAGCTCAAGACCTAGGATTTTGTCGCCTGGCTTGCAAAAGGCTTGTAGCACAGCTGCGTTAGCAGTTGCTCCAGAGTGTGGCTGAACGTTTGCGTGTTCTGCACCAAACAGTTCCTTTGCTCTATCGCGAGCTAGATTCTCAGCGACGTCAACAGCTTCACAGCCTCCGTAGTAGCGCTTACCTGGATAACCTTCGGCATACTTATTGGTCAGAACTGAACCTTGAGTTTCAAGAACTGCTCTGGAAACAAAGTTCTCGCTGGCAATCATTTCGAGGAAGTTGCGCTGACGATCTAGCTCTGCTTGCAACACAGCAGCAATCTCTGGATCAGCTGCTGAAAGTGGTGAATTAAACTCTTGAGGCAATTGGGACATTGGGAACTCCTTGATTAACGGCTTATGCTGCTTTGGCCCAGGCGTACGACCAAATTGCCTTCGCTCCCTGATGGAAACCCATCTTTAACGCCAGTTGCGATAGGTCAATTCTAGTGCAGAGCCAAAATATGGCTAATTAGCACTCTTCATGACACGGTTCCATTCGGGTTTACCGAATGTTCAATTATTGGCTATCCTTTCTTAAGAACTACGCACACGGCAAGGAAAAGCTCATGACAACAGCCACTACAGTCGGAATCGCCATGATTACCACTGGAGTTGTGCTTTTAGGGGTAGTTGTCTGGCGGGCTACCAGCCACAGGCAAAAACAAAGGAATCAAGACGATCATCTTGATGACTAGTGGAGCCTAAACTGGAGCCTATGAATACGCCAATCAACCACTGGGTACTAACCTTCGTTTGCACTGACCAACCGGGTATAGTCCACTCCATATCTGGAGCCATTGTTCAGGCCCATGGAAACATCACCGAGAGCAAGCAGTTCACCAGCACTGAAAGTGGCAAGTTCTTTATGCGCCTGCAGGTTGAAGTTAGTGCTTCTAAAGAGGAATTCACCGAAAAACTCTCAGAGGTGGCTAAGCGTTACGACGCCCTGCTACACATTGATGAAGTGGGACGCAAAGTGAAGACTCTAGTTCTGGTGAGTAAAAGCGCGCACTGCCTCAACGACCTGTTGTTCAACCAAAGGTCTGGTCAGATTCCTATCGAGGTACCGGCCGTGTTTGGTAACCACCCAGATCTAGCTGAGCTAGCCGGTTTCTATGGAGTTCACTTTGAATCTCACCAGATTAGTGACTCTTCGAGCAAAGCCGCATTTGAGCAATTGCTTCGTGATTACATTCACAAGAACGAAATTGAAGTCATCGTGCTGGCCAGATTCATGCAGGTTCTAAGTCCAGAATTCTGTCGCGAATTTGAAGGCAAAATCATCAACATTCACCACTCTTTCCTACCTGGCTTTAAGGGTGCAAACCCTTACGCCCAAGCTCATAACCGAGGTGTGAAACTTATTGGTGCCACCGCTCACTTTGTAACAGCAGATCTAGATGAAGGTCCAATCATCGAGCAGAATGTGATTCGAGTGGATCACGGTAAGTCTAAGAATGACCTTGTTGCTATGGGACAAGATGTTGAGTCAAAGACCCTCGCCCAAGCAGTTAGATGGTTTGCTGAACATCGAGTGTTACTCGATAACGAGCGCACCATCATCTTCTACTAAGACGAGGGTCCTTAAACTTTAGTTGTTAGTGCCTTCTTCTCTTGAAGCGCATTGAGGTTCCCGCAGCAAAGGAACTCAATCCCAAAGCCAGTGCAAGTAGACCTGCAATAACAAACATCGGCTGAGCTTCACTTTCCGATAGCACTATCTTCTTTTCGGCTTCTTGCTTGAGCTCATTGGTTACTGGTTTGCGTTCCTCAACCATCTCCTTGTTTGGCAATAACTCTTGCTTAGCTGGGCCATCAGTTTTTGGTTTTTCGTAAACCTGGGTATTCACCTTTGGCTTATCAGTTGTAACTTCCTTCACAGTTGCGCCTGTCGGTTGTCCAGCAGAGTTGAGGTTCTGGTTCACTACTTCGTCTGGTGTGATATTGATCACGTTAGAGGCCAACGCTACTGTTGGGCCTAGGTTGCCAGCTAGGTCAGCCACAGCATTAGCAGCCAGAGTTACCTGAGTAGAACCAACCCCACAGCCAGTTAGTTCAATCTGCCAACCCAAGCCTGGTCTTAGCACCGAGTAGTTCATGACACAGTTGGTTGCAGTTCCAGAGAATGTGAACTTACCTGCCGCCATTCCAGTTGTCGGTTCCTCGCTATCAAAGACCCAGATAGGTAAGCCACCAACCCCGGGAGCTGTGATGTCTGTGACTCTGAGAACAGGAGCACCGGTATCAACCTTGGTTACACCTGTTTGATTAGGAAGGCTTGGACCAATGTTTCCAGCGGTGTCAATTACCGCTAGCGGATTGAGCACCAGACCTGCAAGGTTACCGTTTTGACAGTTAGCAATAGTAATTGTGTAGTCAGTACCTGATCCAGTTAGGAACTGGATGACACAGCCCGGTCCCTTCACTAACCAGTCAGTGCTATCTCCAGCTAAACCAGTAACGGTTTCAGTGAAGACAGCTTTATAGACGATTAGATCATTGGTGCTTGGTTGCTTGGTCAGGGTACTTATTTCAGGAAGTGTTCTGTCCAGAGTTATTGGGGTGGTTGAGACAGTCCTAACTGGACCAATCGCATTACCGTTGACCGTATCCACTTTCAACGTCAGAGATATGGTTCCATCGCTACAACCAGAAACAGTAGCTGCATAGCTAGCTCCGCTTCCAGTGAGAGTTGAGATGTAACAACCTGTCACTGTTCCTGAAATGGTGAAGTCATCTGCGGTTAGACCGGTAACACTTTGTCCAAATGTGATGTTGAAGACAGGTGCAACTGCTTTGCTAGGTGATGCAGGTGCTGTGAATGATGTGACTCTTGGACCTAGGTTGTAAGTAATGCTGGCAGCACCGTTACCCGGTTGCCAAGCTGCGGTGTATACAACTGACTGGAATCTGGTTGCGTTAGTGAAGCTAGATCCACCACCGCCACCGCCACCGTCAACGCCTGAGGCTTCAGTGTCAGCACCACCGCCACCACCACCGTAGTAACCTCCACCACCGCCACCACCACCGGCAACTGAGTTAGATGGGTTATTGGCACTACCACCAGCACCACCAACGCCTAAGGCACCGGCTGCACCGGGAGTTGTGAGGGCTCCATTAGAAGCTCCACCTGCTCCTCCAGCAGTTGGAGTTCCTGCGCCACCACCTTGACCTTGACCACTGCCACCAGGGTTACCTGTGGTCGAGGATGCTGAACCACCATTGGCACCAACCCAACCACCGGTACCACCACCGCCACCGGCAACAGCAATGCGATCTGCTAGCAGTGTGCTAGTTCTTATATCTGTCGCTCCACCTCCGGAGCCTTCATCGTTGTGACCAGAGCCTGCAGCTCCACCACCGTTGTAACCACCAGCAGCACCATTACCAGAGGATCCTTGACCGCCAACATAAATGAATAGTGGCGTGGTTGGAACTGTTCTGAAAGTGGCTGTGGTTTTGGAACCATTACCACCGGATCTTCCACCTTGAGCACCAGCAATAGAGATTGTCATAGTGCGAACATCAGCTGGCGGTGTCCAGGTGTAGTAGTCACCTGTGTAAGGAAAGCTGATAGTACAGCTAGTACCAGTGGTGTTACACACTGGCGTTGGATTAGTCGCTACTGCTTGAACGGCAGGGACAACTGTTCCAAGAACTATCGAGAACGTACCTGCCAAAAGGAGAACCTTTGGCAAGCGTGATTTGTTTTTTATTTGCATGCAGATAAAGGTAAAACTCCAACAGAAATCCTGCTGGAGTTTTACACAGCCAAAGCTAAGTTTGACTTATCAACAACTAAGCCAGTCTGGCCTTTAGGTTTGTAGCCAAAGAAGACATGAATTCTTCAGTAGTTTGATAAGCCTGCTGTTTACCAACAAGAGCTGCAAGGTCCTTGGTCATATGCCCTGACTCAACAGTCTTAATAACAACATCTTCTAAAGTTTCTGCAAAGCGGGCTACCTCAGGAGTACCATCCAGTTCAGCTCTGTGCATAAGTGCTCTGGTCCATGCATAGATAGATGCGATTGGGTTGGTGCTGGTCTTCTTACCAGCTTGGTGATCACGGTAGTGTCTAGTCACAGTTCCGTGAGCTGCTTCTGCTAAACAAGTCTTGCCATCAGGAGTGGTTAACACTGATGTCATTAGACCGAGAGATCCAAAGCCTTGAGCTACAGTGTCACTCTGCACGTCACCGTCATAGTTCTTACAAGCCCAAACATAGCCGCCCTCCCACTTCAAAGCAGCAGCAACCATGTCATCGATTAGACGGTGCTCATAGGTTAGCCCTGCTGCAGCGAAACGGTCCTTGTATTCGGCTTCGAAAACCTCTTGGAAGGCATCCTTGAAAGCACCATCGTAAGCCTTCAAGATAGTGTTCTTAGTTGAAAGATAAACTGGGTAGTTACGAGAAAGCCCATAGTTGAATGAGGCTCGAGCAAAATCACGAATGGAGTCCATGTAGTTATACATACCCATCGCTACCCCACCGTGCTCAGGATAGTCGGCAACAGTCATGGTAGTTGGCTCTGAGCCATCAGCTGGAGCCCAGGTCATAGTAACTCGACCCGCGCCTGGCACCTTGAAGTCAGTTGCCTTGTATTGATCTCCGTGAGCGTGACGACCAATGATGATTGGCTTAGTCCAACCAGGTACCAGTCTTGGCACGTTAGAGATAATAATTGGCTCACGGAACACTACTCCATCAAGGATGTTACGGATAGTTCCGTTAGGAGATTTCCACATCTTCTTCAAACCAAACTCAACAACACGAGCCTCGTCAGGAGTGATGGTTGCACACTTAACACCAACGCCATGCTTCTTAATGGCATTAGCTGCATCAATTGTCACCTGGTCATCGGTTTCATCACGGTACTCGATTGATAGGTCGTAATACTCAAGATCAACATCTAGAAAAGGCAAGATCAAAGAATCTTTGATGTTCTGCCAAATGATGCGGGTCATTTCATCGCCGTCAAGCTCTACGACCTTGCCAACTACCTTTATTTTTTCCATGATGATTCCTTGTCTTTTTTTACAACCTGTTAAGCCTAAACGAGTGAGTCGCGCCAAGCCTTGTGCATCTTGGCAAACTTACCAGTGCCAGCAATCAATACCGCTGGCTTGTCATCTTCGATGATCTGACCGTGCTCCATAACTACCACCCGGTCCGCGATAGAAACAGTGGAGAGTCTGTGAGCAATGATGATGGCTGTTCTGCCAGCTAACAGTGTCTGAAGGCCCTTCTGGACCATGCGTTCGCTTGGGATATCCAGAGAACTTGTGGCCTCATCAAGGATAAGCACAGTCGGATCAGCGATAAAAGCTCTAGCAAAGGAGATTAGCTGACGTTGACCTGAAGATACTCGGCCACCGCGCTTATTCACATCTGTGTCATAACCATCAGGCAGACTCAAGATGAACTCGTGAGCACCAACAGCTTTAGCCGATTCTTCGATTTCTTCTCTAGTGGCTTCTGGTTTTCCTAGAGCAATGTTTTCAGCAACAGTGCCGCTAAACAGGTATGCCTCCTGGGTAACCATGACCACTGCTGTTCGAAGATCATCATCGCTTAGCTTGCGAAGATCGACCCCATCTAGTTCAACTGTGCCAACTGTAGGGTCATAGAACCTTCCAATTAGCTTTGCAAGAGTTGACTTACCTGCACCGGTAGTTCCAACTAGAGCAATTGTTTGACCTGCCGGAATATCCATGTCGAATTTAGGGAGGACAACTTTCCCGTTCGAATAAGCAAACTGAACAGTTTTGAATTGGATGTGTCCCTTACGAGGAGCAAGAGGTGTTGGGTTCACTGCTTCAGGAACTGATGGTTCTTCTTCAAGAACACCTGAAATCTTCTCCAGTGCTGAGTTCGCGGATTGGTATGAGTTATAGAACATCGCTAGATCTTCCATCGGCTCATAGAAGCTTCGGGCATACAAAATACAGGAGATCAGCACTCCGATACCAAGATCGCCTTCCATAACTCTGAATCCACCCCAAAGCAACACGAAGGCAACGGTGATGTTACCAATCATGATTAGACCTGGGTCATAGATACCAAAGAGTTGAATAACCTTTGCGTTGACAGCTCTGTAATCCTCAACTAAGTCCTTATAGGTATCTTCGTTTCTCTTTTCCTTACGGAACGCCTTAACTGCGCGGATACCAGTCATTGACTCAACAAAGTGAACGATCAACTTAGCTGAAGCAACTCGAGTCTTACGGTAACTAATCCGAGTGTTCTTTTGGAACCATCTGGTCAGGAAGAACAGCGGGATGAAACTTACCAACATAATCAAGAACGATGTTGTATCAAGGGTAAGCAACGCAACGGCAGTGAATATCATGAACAAAAGTCCAGAGATCATTTCGCTACCACCAGAATCAAGTAGTTCCTTGATGGAATCTAAGTCGCTAGTTTGACGAGCAATCACACGACCAGAAGTATAAGTCTCGTGGAACTCAACTGAGAGTCTCTGGGTGTGACGGAAGAGTCTCTTACGCAAACCAAACATGATGTCTTGGCTGACTCTTGCTGAGAATCTCAAGAAGTAAGCGATAGTCAACCCAGCCAAAACTGCAGTTGTTACATAACCGCCAACAGTCCAGTAAAGCGGATTAAGGTCTCCGGCTTGAGCCGCTGGTAAAGCATCATCAATAGTCTTGGCAATTAGCCAAGGACCTGAAACTCTCAATGCTTGGCTTGTAACAACTAGAGCCAGGCTAATAAAAAGTCTGTTCTTTACTGGCTTGATGATTTCACCCAGTAGCTTGAGGCTTCGTTGGCGAACTCGAGCCTGCTCTTCTTTGCTTAGCTCAATCTTTTCTTCGTTCTGCACACCCTGCATGCTCATTATTTGTTCACCTCAATCATCTTTCCGGCAGCATCAAGGCTGCTGATGACATATCTGTAGTGATCATTTGTTGCAATCAGATCGCTGTGTTTACCGAAAGCAGTTATCTTTCCGTCTTGCAGAAGAGCCACCTTGTCGGCGAGCTGAACTGTTGAAGGACGGTGAGCAACTATCAAAGCTGTAGTTGACTTCAGCACTGTTCTAAGTGCATCTTCAACCATTGCTTCGGTATCAACATCCAGAGCAGATAGTGGATCGTCTAGAACTAGAACGGCTGGTTTGGCGGCTACTGCTCGAGCCAATGCAATACGTTGTCTTTGACCACCGGAAAGTGAAAGGCCCTCTTCACCAATCTTGGTATCTAAACCATCAGGTAGGTCATAGGCGAAACCTGCTTGAGCAATCTCCAGAGCTTGAGCTAATTCTTCTTCAGTGCTCTCAGGTCTACCAAGTAAAACGTTATTGCGAATCGTGTCACTAAACAGTGTCGAGTCTTCGAAGGCCATTGCGATGTGGGATCTAAGCTCTTCTCTGGTGAGTTCTCTAATATCAACGCCATCAAGCTTGACTGATCCACCGGTCACTTCGTAGAGCCTTGTTGCCAATGCAGTAAGCGATGTTTTACCAGAACCGGTGATACCGATAAGCGCAACGGACTCTCCTGGCTGGATATCTAGGTTCACACCATCAAGTAGATCGCTTTGCTCAGCTGGAGCATCCGCATACCTAAAGCTCACATTCTCAAAAACCAGACGACCCTTAGGCTCTTTGATGCTCTTCGGCTGCTGAGGGTCTGAGATATCGACCTTGGTATCAATAACTTCAAAGAAGCGCTCCACTGCAGATCTAGCATCAATGGTCATTGATAAAAGGAAACCCATTGAGTCAATAGGCCAGTGCAGCAGACGTGTTGTGAGGACGAATGAAAGCAAGAGCCCAATCGTCATGTTTCCTTCAACAATTTGCCACACACCCAGAGGTAGATAAATACCTGTGGCTAGAGATGGAATTGTTGAAAAGTAGAACCAAAGGTTTGCAATCATCTTTGCTTTAGTTAGCTCAGTGCCTCTGAGTCTCAGCGCATCGCTCGCAAACTTCTCAGTCATGAATGAACCACGACCAAATGATTTGATAACGCGAATACCGTGGACGCTCTCCTCAACCGAGGTTGCTAAATCACCAGCCTGATCTTGGCTCAAACGGGCAGTGACGTGATATTCCTTCTCGAATCTGAAACCTAGAATCCATAGTGGCGACATAACAACGAAGAAGACCGTTGCGAGCAGCCAGCTGTAAGAGAACAAGAGAGTAAAACCAACCACGATGGTGAAAAGGTTGGCTACCAAAAGAACTAGTCCGAAGGATAACCATCGTCTAATCATGCTCAAGTCACTAGAAGCTCTAGACAACAATTGTCCGCTAGGCCACTTGTCGTGGAAAGCTACTTCAAGATCTTGCAACTTTGCGTAAAGGGTTCTTCTAAGACCAGCTTCAACGTGTGTGCCAGGGGTAAGCACCAACCATCTACGAAGGAGAACCATCACAGCTTCTAAGAATCCCATTCCAAGAACGGCAAAAACAGCAAACAACAGAGTTTCAAATGTGGTGTTGTTTTCCAGAGTGTCAAAAAGGCTACGCAGATAGCCAGGGATGGCTAAAGCAAACATATGCCCGGCGATAGCCGCAAGGGTTCCTAGAATCACCCTCGGTAGCGCCTTCTTGGCGTATGGGAAAATTCGGAGCAAGGTCCGAACAGTGCCTAATTTCTTCGTTTCCAAAAATTACCTAAATCTGTGAGTGGGCTTTCGCCAGTGGTAAGTTGCTTCCTTACCAAAGCCTTTCAGTCTATCTAAAGTTGTAGGCTATACATTGAAATATACCTTCTCAACACCCTTATTCATCCCACAAGGAGCAAATGCATCATGGCCCGCCACGGTAAAGTCTCAGTAATTGGTTCAGGTTTCTACGGAACAACCACAGCCCAGCGTTTAGCTGAATACGACATTTTCGACACCGTCGTAATTACGGATATCCTAGAGGGCAAGCCTCAGGGAGTTGCCTTAGACATCAACCAATCTCGCTCCATTGAGGGTTTTGAGACCACCTTGGTGGGTGCAACCACAGAGGCTGATGGATCAGGCTATGAAGCCATCGCCGATAGCGACATTGTTATCATCACCGCAGGTCTACCGCGTAAACCAGGCATGAGCCGAATGGATCTTCTGGAGGTCAACGCAGGAATTGTTGGTGGGGTTGCAAAGAACATCGCCAAGTTTGCTCCAAATGCTGTAATTCTTGTAGTTTCTAACCCACTTGATGAGATGACCGCTCTAGCTCAAAAAGCTTCTGGCTTCCCTAAGGAAAGAGTTATCGGTCAGGCTGGAATTTTAGATACCGCTCGTTTCACTAACTTCGTTGCAGAAGCAACCGGAGCCGACATCGCTGATGTAAAGACACTCACCCTTGGTTCACACGGTGAAACCATGGTTCCAGTTCCTTCGGTATCAACAGTCAACGGCAAGCCAATTGTTGATGTTCTTGGAGCAGAAAAAGTAGCAGAGCTAGTTGATAAAACTCGTAATGGTGGAGCAGAAATTGTTGCTCTTCTAAAGACAGGTTCCGCTTACTATGCACCTAGCGCAGCGGTAGCTCGCATGGCAAAAGCAGTCCACGAAGATAGCGGAGCGGTATTCCCTGTTTGTGCATGGGTTGATGGTGAATTTGGTATCTCAGGTGTTTACCTAGGTGTTGAAGCAAAACTAGGTAAGGGTGGAATTAAGCAGATTGTTGAAACACCGCTAGATGCTGAAGAACTTGATGCACTGAAGGTAGCAGCTGAAGCTGTTAGAGCTAAGCAAGCAGATATCTCTAACCTTTAGTGGTAGAAGTGACGCTCACCTGTGAAGAACATGGTGAGCTTAGCTTCCTTAGCAACAGCAATCACTTCTTCATCTCTAACTGATCCACCCGGTTGAACAACTGCCTTAACTCCAGCATCAATCAGAACCTTTAGGCCATCAGCAAAAGGGAAGAAAGCATCGCTGGCAGCAACTGACCCCTGCACACGCAAATCTCCTCTACTGACAGCCAACTTACAAGAGTCAACTCTGTTCACTTGCCCCATACCGATACCAATTGAGGCACCGTCTTTAGCCAAAAGAATTCCATTTGACTTAACCGCGCGAACTGCTCGCCAGGCAAAGACTAAGTCCGCCAAAACATTCTCATCTGGTTTAGCGCCACTAACTAGTTTCCAATTAGTAGTTGAGAAGTTCACAAAGTTATCTGACTGCTGGACTAGGAAACCACCAGAGATTTGTTTTACCTCTTGTTCTTCACGACTGTAGTTCTTAGGTAGTTCTAGAATCCTTAGATTCTTTTTTCGATCAATCAGTAGTCGGAGTGCTTCAAGCTCAAAGCTTGGAGCAATTAGAACTTCGGTAAAGATTTCAAGCAAGTTCAAGGCCATGCCCATGGTCACAGTTCTATTGGCTGCCACTACCCCACCAAAAGCACTGACCGGATCACAAAGAACAGCTGCTGAGTGCGCTGCTGCAATCGGATCTTCAGCACCAATAGGTGCTACCGCAATACCGCAAGGGTTGGCATGCTTGATAACTGCGACCGCTGGTTCATCAAAATCAAAAGCAGTTCTAACCGCGGCATCTGCATCCACATAGTTGTTGTACGACATCTCTTTACCGTTATGAAGTTTGGCCTGAGCAATGCCTGAAACAGCTAATGAACCTTTGTTTCTATAAATGGCTGCGGCCTGATGAGAGTTCTCACCGTAACGAAGTACATTCAGTAAATCTGCTTCAATCTTGATGCTTTGTGTGAAGCCGGGGTTCTTAAGAACAGTTTTATTAGTTTGATTTGGCAAAGCATTTGACTGAACTTCTTCAGCAAACCAACTAGAGACTGCAGTGTCGTATCTAGCCGTGTGTGTGAAGGCTAGTGCGGCTAGTTCACGTCTTTGAGTTAAGAGCGTTCCACCTGCTTCAATGCTTGTCAGAATCTCTGAGTATTTACTCGGGTCTACAACTATTGCCACATTCGCATAGTTCTTAGCGGCTGCCCTAACCATTGCTGGCCCACCGATGTCGATCTGATCCACAACTGCATCCCCCTTAGCCCCTGAAGCCACCGTGCTCACAAACGGATATAGGTTCACAACAACTAATTCAAATGGCTCAATAGCCAGTTCGCGCAATTGCTCCTCGTGATTTACTAGACGCAGATCAGCCAGTAGTCCGCCATGAATCTTAGGGTGCAGTGTCTTAACTCGACCATCCAGTGCCTCAGCAAAACCAGTAACCTCAGCAACTTCGGTTACTTCGATACCGGCCGCTTTGATAGCACTAGCGGTAGATCCTGTTGAAACAATCGAAACACCAGCGGAGCTCAGTGCTGTAGCGAACTCGATTAGCCCAGTCTTGTCACTTACAGAAATGAGGGCTCGCTTGATAGCGACACGATCGCGGTGGCGATAATCCGCTGGAGTGTATTCGCTTTGTCCTGACAAGGTTGTCCCTAACTTTAGAGTTTTGCTATTGGCGATTGTTGGTTGGCTAGTTGTTCAATAGTTGCTGCAAGTAATTGATGTTCAACTTTTTTGATTCGCTCATGCAAAACATATTCGGTGTCCCCTGCTTCAATCAGGACTTCACTTTGCACAATAATCTCACCGGTGTCGACACCTTCATCCACGTAGTGGATGGTGACACCTGTCTTAGTGGCTCCTGCTGCTAAAGCATCCTTAACCGCGTGAGCACCTTTGAACTCAGGAAGCAAACTCGGGTGAATGTTGATCAGTTTGCCTTTTAGTGCCGACACAAAATTGGCTGGAAGGATCTTCATAAAGCCGGCTAGAACAACTAAATCTGGTTGGTGGTGTTGAACATTGGCTAGCAGGGTCTTTGCCCAAGCTTCTTTCGAATCGAACTGTGCTGGGTTAACTACGAAAGTGTCCACCTCATAAAGCTCTGCATGCTCTAAACCAGGTGCATCACAGTCAGAACCAACAGCAACTATCTTGGCTGGAAACAGTGGATTCTCGCTTCGCTGAAGCAGACTAAGGAGGTTCGATCCGCTGCCCGAGATTAGAACCACAACAGATATCATTTGTTTATTTTACCGCTCGCACTTTTTTGATGAGTTCAGCATCAGCCTCATCTGGTCTAGCGCTAAAGAAAGCGGCCAGAATCGAAGCAATGCTAACTTCGACAAAGGTAACTCCAGCAACTATCCAAGGGTTAGCCCCAATCAAGGTCATGCGTCCTGGCCCGATTGCGCCACTGGCAAAGTCAACCAGAATCCACATTTCAACTGCCGCTACAAAACCAATAGCTAACCCCAAGGAAATAGCGGCTGATGTGGTTGAAGCGTAGTTGAACCTAAGTTCAGCAGTGTGTGATTTGACCAGCAGAGTGGCCAAGAAGGCAGCAAGTATTGGAACAAGAATAAACAGCACCCCAAAGCTGTTGCTCGATACCGGAAGAGCAGCAAGCATAGGAATAGCCGGCAGTGGCCCCACCTCAGTAACCAAAGGGCTCACTAATGAACCCTGCCCAACCGAAAATCCAACACCAGTCAACCAAGAGTTGCCAAAGGCAATCAGATTAGGCATCAAAGATAACTGACCCGCACTAACCGTTACGGTTCCAAGAACAGTGAGCTGGAGAGATTGATATAGTTTCACAATCTCTATCCAGTTGAGAGTCAACAAAACAGAAATCATGATTGCGCTAACCGCAGTTATGGCTGCCACCACACCGGTCCCAGCCCGAAGTGCTGGTCCGATTAGTGGCTTGAGAGCCCAAGGCAACTTATCAACGAGGTTGATAAAGAAATTCCTGAAGCGATCTCGCAAGGCACTTGGTTCTGAATCTTCAAACAGAATTGGATTTCCAACCACTGATCCAATTATCAAGAGGGCTAGAAAAAGTGCTGTTGGGATAAACACACCTTGCCATTGAATGACAAATGCTGTCTTGGTTACTGAAGTGCTGGTTAAGAAAACCGCAACCAAAAGATAAGCGCTTAGAGCACCTATCCAGCTAAAACCTAAGTGCTTTTCACCACTGAGTTTTCTGCCTGACTTATACATAGCCCAGCCGATAAGAATTGAAAAACCTAAAGGAATGAGGTCAAAGATATAAGCCGGCACCTTTAGCGAACCAAGCTTGCTAGCTCCAAAGTTCAATTGCACTCCATGAGCGCCTAACCAAGTGCGGGAAGAATCTTGGAGGACTGTTTGAAAAGTTGATCCCTGAGTTTGCTCAAAGAGCCATATCGACACATTCAAGGCAAACACGCTGACGAAACCTATGGCAACAACAAAAGCTGCCCCTAGTGCTCCTCTAGCAAATGCCCTTATACGCATGAACTAAAGGCTAGCGATAACACCGCGCATTAGCGCTGCAGTCTCACTAGGAGTCTTACCGACCTTCACACCGACTAGTTCAAAAGCTTCTTTTTTAGCCTGAGCAGTTCCAGCAGATCCTGAAACTATAGCTCCAGCGTGCCCCATAGTCTTACCTTCTGGGGCTGTGAAACCAGCAACATAGGCAACAACTGGCTTAGTCACGTTGTCTTTAATGTATGCGGCAGCCTTCTCTTCGCTGTCACCACCAATTTCACCGATAAGCACAATTGCCTTAGTTTCTGGATCTGCTTCAAAAGCAGCAAGAGCATCGATGTGAGTGGTTCCAATAACCGGGTCTCCACCAATACCGATGGCAGTTGAAATACCAATATCACGAAGTTCAAACATCATCTGGTAAGTCAGTGTTCCTGACTTAGAAACCAGTCCGATAGGACCAGGACCTGAGATGTCGGACGGTGTGATACCAGCGTTAGATTTTCCTGGGCTGATGATACCTGGGCAGTTAGGACCAATGATTCTGGTCTTGTTGCCCTTAGATACGCTGTATGCCCAGAAGCTAGCTGAGTCGTGAACTGGAATACCTTCAGTGATCACAACAGCTAGTTCGATAGCAGCATCGATAGCTTCCATAACTGCTGACTTAGCAAAGGCAGGTGGAACAAAGATTACAGAAACGTTTGCACCGGTGGCAGCCATTGCATCTGCAACGGTTCCAAATACTGGAAGTGAAACACCGTTAACCTCAACAGTTTCACCAGCCTTCTTTGGATTAACTCCACCAACGATATTTGATCCGCCCTTGAGCATTCTCTGAGTGTGCTTCATACCCTCAGAACCGGTCATACCCTGAACGATGATCTTGTTGTTCTTATCTAGAAAAATAGACATTCTTAAATCTCTCTTTAGCGGTTAGCGAGTTCAGCAGCTTTATCAGCAGCTTCATCCATAGTGTCAACAACGGTTACCAGTGGGTGATTTGCATCAGCCAGAATCTTGCGTCCTTCAATTACGTTGTTACCATCAAGGCGAACAACCAGAGGTTTGGTAGCAGAAGAACCAAGTGTTGCAAGTGCTCCAACAATTCCATTAGCAACAGCATCACAAGCTGTGATTCCACCAAAGACGTTAACGAAAACGCTCTTGACCTGTGGGTCACCAAGAATTACATCCAGTCCTGCAGCCATAACTTCAGCAGAAGCTCCACCACCGATATCTAGGAAGTTAGCTGGCTTCACACCACCGTGCTTCTCACCTGCGTATGCAACAACATCCAGTGTTGACATAACTAGACCTGCACCGTTACCGATGATTCCAACTTCACCATCAAGCTTCACGTAGTTCAAATCAGATTCTTTAGCCTTAGCTTCAAGTGGATCTAGCTCATCGCGTTCCATGGTTTCACGCTGGTGACGGAACTCAGCATTGTCATCCAGTGAGACCTTGCCATCAAGGGCAATGATGTCTCCAGATTTAGAAAGAATCAGTGGGTTCACTTCAACCAGGGTTGCATCTTCTTTTACGAAGACTTCGTAAAGCTTCACAAACACTGGAGCAACCTTGGCTGCAATCTCATCGGTGAAACCACCGGCCTTAGCAATCTCAAGTGCCTTTGCTAAATCAATTCCCTGGATTGCATCGATAGCAATCTTGGCTAGAGCGTCAGGACGCTCTTCGGCTAGCTGCTCAATTTCCATTCCACCTTCAACACTGCATAGAGAAAGGAAGGTTCTATTACTTCTATCTAGTAAGACTGAGAAGTAATATTCCTTACCAATAGCTGCACCTTCAGCGATCATCACTCGGTTGACTGGCAGATCCTTGATGGTTAGCTTCAAGATAGCTTCAGCTGCTGCCTTAGCCTCTTCAGGGCTGTGAACTACCTTCACACCACCGGCTTTGCCTCGGCCACCAGCTTTAACCTGAGCTTTGACAACAACAGTGCCGCCAATCTTGGCTGCTGCATCTGCTGCTTCTTCTGGGGTATCTGCGATTAGTCCCTTGAGAACTGGGACTCCGTATGCCTCGAACATGTCTCGGGCTTGATATTCAAATAAATCCACTTATGATTCCATTCACAAAAAGGGCACTCAGAACGTGCACCAACGTATAGTTTAGAGCCTCTCGATTGGTGCCACACGCACCATCAAGCGCTTGGTGCCAACCTTTTCAAATCTAATCTCTGCTGTTTGTCTGGCACCCTCGCCAGTTGTCTCGATTACGGTGCCTGGACCAAAGACATCGTGTTTGACCCTGTCCCCAACAGAGAGCACCAAGCCCTCGTTATTTCTTACTGAGGTGATCTCGTTGTTCCAGACTTTCTTCTCCTTAGCCGGTCTGTCATAGCCAGTTCCCCCAACAGCTCTCGGCTGATAGCGAGGGGTCTCTCGCTCAGCTCCTCTTTGATCTACTAACTCAACTGGAATATCCATCAAGAAGTTAGAAGGCATAGTTGAGTTCAACTGACCAAACAAAGTTCTCTGCATAGCAATTGTTAGATACAGCAACTTCATCGCTCTAGTAATTCCCACATAGAACAACCTGCGCTCTTCAGCTAGGCCACCTATCTCTTCGAAAGATCTCATGTGTGGTAAAGTGCCCTGCTCCAAGCCTGCGATAAAGACAATTGGATATTCCAAGCCCTTAGCGGTGTGCAGAGTCATTAGGGACACCTGGCCCGAGCCGTCATCAATTTCATCAGCAGCTGCTGCAAGAGTAATCTCAGCTAGGTAATCAGCGAGGGTTGCCTCAGGGTTACGCAGTTGATACTCAACTACCTGACCTACCAACGCGTCAAGGTTCTCAACTCTCGCCTCGTCCTGAGGATCTCTACTCATCTCAAGCCCGTATCGATAGCCAGAGCGAACTAGAGCCTCAATCAACACATCGCTGATCTTTGCGGTAGCCGACATCTGCTCCAACGAATCCAAAAGGTTACCGAACTTAGCAATTGCTTCGGTTAGCTTCGGACCCAGCCCCAAATCAGCTGTGTATCCCAGTGCTTCTCGGAAACTAATCTCGTTTCTTCTTGCCAGTTCAGCAATCTTCAGTTCAGTCTTATCGCCAATGCCGCGGCCAGGCTCGTTGATGATTCTTCTAACCGCTTCATCGTTGCGTCCATTTGAGACTGCGGTTAGGTATGCAAGAGCATCTTTGATTTCTTTACGCTCATAGAACTTCAAGCCACCAATAACTGCATAAGGTACTCGCTGAGACTTCAGCTCAGCTTCAATGCTTGGGGTTAGAGCGTTAGTTCTATAGAGAATTGCCATCTGCGAATAAGCAACCCCATCACCGTGGTGCTCCTGAATCTGATCAACAATGAAACCTGCTTCATGTCTTTCATCAACACCGGTGAACTGAATTATCTTTGCCCCAGCTCCAGCATCGGTCCAGAGATTCTTATCTGGCCTATCGAAGTTTTTAGAGATAACAGCGTTAGCTGCAGACAGGATGTTTTGTGTTGAACGATAGTTCTGCTCAAGAAGTATGGTGTGAGCGCCTCTAAAGTCTTTGCTGAATTCGGAAATGTTTCTAATGTCAGCTCCACGGAAAGCATAAATAGATTGGTCGCTATCACCAACAACTGTTAGAGAAGCAGGGCCAAGTAGCTCACCTGTTTTTTGATCCGGTTGGTTGAACTGGGGCTCAATCTGTTTAGTAAGTTCACGAATCAGTGCATACTGCGCATGGTTGGTGTCCTGATACTCATCTACCAAAACATGTCTGAATTTTCTTTGATAGTTAGCCGCCACCTCAGGGAAAGCTCTAAGCAAGAAAACTGTTTCACCGATTAGATCATCAAAGTCGAAAGCGTTATTACGTTTCTTTTCTGCTTCATAAGCCAAGAAAACTTCCGCTATCGCCTGCGACTTAGGGTTCTTAGTGTCTATGTTGGCTGCAAAATCTTCGGCAGTTTGTAATTCGTTCTTCGCCTTGCTGATAACAGCTGCGACCACTTGGGCTTTGAGGCTGTCGATGTCGTGACCGCCGGCTTTGATGAGCCTTTTTATAAGAGCCCTTGAGTCTCCTGTGTCATAAACAGTGAAGTTAGAGTTATGTCCCAAGCGTTCAGCTTCACGCCTCAGTATCTGCAGGCAAGCAGAGTGGAAGGTCCTGATCCACATCCCCTCAGGATCGCCTACTAAGTGTTTTACTCGCTCTCGCATCTCAGCTGCTGCCTTGTTTGTAAAGGTAATCGCCAGTATTTGAGAGGGCCAAGCTTCTCGCTGCTCTAGTAGGTGGGCTATGCGATGGGTAAGCACCTTGGTCTTACCTGAACCTGCACCAGCCACAATGAGTAGAGCCGGACCTCTATATAGGACGGCTTCAGCTTGCTGAGGGTTAAGGCCTTCTAGCAGCTTTGATGAGTTAGTGGGTTCAATCCAAGACATGACTCAAGCAATTGTAGGTCGGATGGCTGACACTTCAGCCACGCTCGTCCAACACACGCCGCAAAAGATCCGGTTGATCGGCAAATATGGCATCAACCCCAGTCTGAATAAGCTCCTCGTAGTAGGCCTCGATTGTGGTTGTGGCATTCTCAGCTCTAGCCGTATATACCCAAACCTGTAGTCCAAGTGCATGGCAAGACTCAACCCAGGTATCTTGTGAAAGCAGCATGTGGGTAGCTATAGATAAACCATCAAACTCTTTCGCAAGACCAACTAAGTCAACATCGACGATTTTGGTCGAATCAATTGCTAAAAAATACTTGGCTGTAATGCCCGTCTTTTGTAGCTCGACTTTAGTTTCTAACAGCAGATCATGATCGAAAGATTCCACGTATAGGTGAAGGTTGTTACTGATAGCTGAGGACTCGAGTATCGCTTGCGCGGTTAGGGTTCCGATGCTTTCCTTTAGGACGGATAAATGGCTTCCGCTTTTGATCTCAACCACAACTTTCTTGTTAGTCAAGAATTGGCAATCCAACACTTCTTTCAAAGTCGGGATTTCAAATTCACCATCAAACTTTGCGCTCCCCGGTCTAAGGTCTGGAACTCTTTCAACCGCCCGCAGGGACTTAACCTCTTCAAGAGTCAGATCCTCTGAGTACCAGTCTGAGTGCATCTCTTCACCAAGATTGCCCGCTCTTTTCAATCCTGCAAACATTTCTGAATCTTTAATGTTTGTAGTTTGGCTCAGCAAATTCTCGTGACGGATTATTAGCTTCGAATCTTTCGTATTGACAACATCAAATTCAATACCGTCAGCTCCTTGACTTATACCCAATTCAAAAGCGGCCAAGGTATTCTCGGGGCGATATCCACTGGCACCTCTATGTGCAATTACTAGAGGCACTTGAGAAGGATTGGAATCGCTCATGATCGTGTGGGCCTATTCCCACTCAATCGTGCCAGGTGGCTTACTGGTGACATCAAGGACCACTCTGTTTACACCTGCAACCTCGTTTGTGATGCGGTTAGAGATTTTAGCTAGCAGGTCATATGGAAGTCTTGACCAGTCAGCAGTCATAGCATCTTCACTTGACACAGGTCTTAGAACAATTGGATGGCCATAGCTTCTGCCATCGCCTTGAACACCAACTGATCTAACATCCGCTAGCAGAACTACTGGACACTGCCAAATCTCACCATCTAAACCAGCTGCACTTAGTTCAGCTCTAACAATGGCATCTGCTTTACGAAGAAGATCTAGACGCTCTTTGGTGACTTCACCCACGATACGAATACCAAGACCAGGGCCTGGGAATGGTTGTCTTCCGACTATCTCTTTTGGCAACCCAAGCTCATAGCCAATGGCTCTAACTTCATCTTTGAAAAGAGTTCTAAGTGGTTCAACTAGTTCAAACTGTAGGTCTTCAGGTAATCCACCTACGTTGTGATGGCTTTTAATACCAGCAGTTACTCCACCACCAGATTCAACAACATCTGGATACAAAGTTCCTTGAACTAGGAACTTGATTGGTCGATCATCTGCTTTAGATTCAGCAATCAATTGAGCCTGAGCTTCTTCAAAAGATCTAATGAACTCTCTTCCGATAATCTTGCGCTTGGTTTCAGGATCGGTAACTCCCGCAAGAGCATTGAGGAACTTCTCTTCAGCATCGACAGTAATAAGTCGAACACCGGTCGAGGCGACATAGTCACGTTCAACCTGCTCAACTTCACCTTCACGCATCAGTCCGTGGTTTACAAAGATACAGACCAACTGGTCACCAACAGCTTTGTGAACTAGGGCTGCAGCAACAGCTGAGTCCACTCCACCGGATAGACCACAAATAACTCTGTCGCTGCCAACTTGATTTCTAATGCTCTCAACCTGCTGAGCGATAACGTTGCCACTGTTCCAAGTTGCTGGGATACCAGCTGCATTGTGTAAGAAGTTCTCTAGAACGTTCTGACCAAACTGTGAGTGCTTGACTTCAGGATGCCACTGCACTCCATAAATCTTTTTCTCACTGTTAGCAAAAGCTGCTACCGGAGTTGTGGCTGTGCTGGCTAGCACTTCGAAGCCTGCTGGTTCTTTCATAACCTGATCACCGTGGCTCATCCAACAGATTTGTTCACCTGGTTGACCTGCAAGGATTTCTCCACCAGAAACTACCTTGAGTTCTGTTGCTCCGTATTCACGAAGACCTGTTTTATCTACACGGCCACCTAAAGCCGAAGCAAGGATTTGGAAGCCATAGCAAATTCCTAAAACCGGAATACCAAGTTCAAGAATCTCTTTGTCCAGTTGAGGGGATGCAGGTTCATAGACGCTGGCTGGCCCTCCAGAAAGGATTATTGCCAAAGGGTTCTTCTTCGATACCTCAGCTGCAGTGATATTGTGATGAATTATCTCGCTGAATACACCCGCTTCACGAACACGTCTAGCAATTAGCTGGGCATACTGGGCACCAAAATCAACTACCAGAACAGGTCTGTTTTCAACTGAAGAGTTAATGATTAGGCGCCTGTCTTATCAAGTCCGAAGATCTGGACAAACTTAGCTTGGTACTTCTTCTCAATGAAGAATGCTGAAACAGGAACTACCCCACCCATAGCAATGACAAGGAAGTCTTGGAACTTCATGTTCGCTAGTCTCCAGATACGGAAGTCAGCAAACAAATAGACGATGTATAGAATTCCATGAATCTGCAGTAGCAGCTTGGAGACGTCCACCCCGGATAGTGGAAGCCCTGTGCCATCAACTGAATCAGGCACTAGACCGATAAAACCAGCTGAGCCACCAGACCAGATAAGTAACCCGAAGGCATACTTCAAAAGCATTTCGATACCCACCAGAATTAGGAAAATACCTGTAATCAGGGAACTCACGCGATAGAACTTGAGTGCTGACTCTGCTTGGGCTTTAGGGATCATGAGCCTATTTTACTTGGCTACAAGGCTCTATTCGTTCAGCAAAGCGGCTTGCTGCTTCTTATAAGCATCAGCAAGTAGTCGCCACCACATGAACACAGCAAAGCCTGCAAACACTGTCCATTCAATAGCGTAGAAAGCACTGAGCCAGTTCACCTGGCTATCACTTTGCGCCATACCGACGGTTAGCTTTTCAACACCATCAATATCTGCAAACAAGTTCTCATCAGTTAGAGCCATGAAACCTGTGAAGACAGAATCGGCCGAGAACGTATCAGTATTAATGAGCTGTGCAACTGATAATGACTCATAGATTCCTGACTCAACTGCCTCCAATGGAGCTTCACTCGGCAGATACCTACCGGTGTGTGGAAGTAGAGCTTGAACCACAGCTAATTGCTTGATTTTTTGAATAGCTGCTTGAGCCTGCTCTTCATTCTCAACAAAGCCTGCAGCCACAAACAACTTGGCAGTCTTGGTTTGAGCTGGAAGAACAATCCAATAACCGCTGTCACCATTTACCTGAATGCGATTTGCAACTAGAACAGCGTTGTCAACATCAAGTGTGAACTCTGTTCTAATTTTGGTTAGCACAACCTCATCCGCAACTGTTGATACTTCAACAAATGTAAAAGGTGCGTTAGGTCGTGCGATGCTGTCCAACTCAACAACTTCAATCTTTGACCATGAGTCGTTAGCAGCATTTTCAATAAAGGTTCTACTAACCTGCCATTGCGCCATTAGAGCAAAGCCAGCTGCCAGTGACAGGCAAAACACTAGAGCTGCAATCCATCTGGCAGTTAGAGCAAGTTTGAGCATAGATTAGGCGTTGTAAGGAGCTACTACAGTGTCAACTCTTTGGAACTCTTTGAGATCGCTATAACCAGTTGTGGCCATGGCTTTGCGAAGAGCTCCCATGAGGTTTGAAGTTCCATCAGCTGAAGTTGAAGGGCCCTGCAGAATCTGCTCGAGTGAACCAACCGATCCAACATGAACTCTTTCACCTCTAGGTAGCTCAGGGTTATAAGCCTCGGGTCCCCAGTGCCAGCCTTGGCCTGGTGCTTCAGTAGCTCTTGCAAGAACTGAACCAAGCATGACGGCATCTGCGCCACAGGCAACTGCCTTGACGATATCTCCTGAAGTTCCAAGACCACCATCGGCAATAACGTGAACGTAACGTCCACCGGACTCATCCATGTAATCTCTTCTAGCTCCAGCAACATCGGCAACAGCGGTTGCCATTGGTGCGTGAATACCTAGAACCTTTCGAGTAGTAGAGGCAACTCCACCACCAAAGCCAACGAGCACACCAGCAGCGCCAGTTCTCATTAGGTGCAGGGCAGCAGTGTATGTAGCAGCTCCTCCAACAATTACTGGAACATCTAGTTCATAGATGAACTCTTTGAGGTTCAAAGCTTCCTGTGTTTTAGACACATGCTCTGCAGAAACGGTTGTGCCACGAATAACGAATAGATCCACACCTGCAGAAATAACAGCTTGCGAGTATTCCTTAGTCTTCTGTGGTGAAAGAGCACCAGCTACTGTAACGCCAGACTTACGAATGTATGAGAGTCGCTCTTTGATAAGTTCTGGCTTGATTGGCTCTGCATACATTTTCTGCATTGCAATAGTTGCATCTGCTGGCGAGAGCTTTGCTATTTCTTCAAGCTGCTTAGTTGGATCTTCATACCTAGTCCAAAGTCCTTCAAGATCTAGAACACCTAAACCACCTAGCTTGCCGATAGCGATAGCAGTATCAGGAGAAACCACAGAGTCCATAGGAGCCGCTAGCACAGGCAACTGGAAGCTATAGGCATCGATGTTCCAAGCTGTTGAAACATCTCTTGGGTCACGAGTTCTTCTTGAAGGAACTATCGCAATGTCATCAAATGCCCAGCTACGGTTACCGCGCTTAGCGCGACCAATCTCTATTTCGCTCAACTATTTCTCCTAGCGGTTGTTGTAATTCGGGGCTTCGACAGTCATTTGAATATCGTGTGGGTGACTCTCTCGAAGTCCGGCAGGAGTAATCCTCACAAACTTACCCTTAGCTTGAAGTTCTTCAATGGTGGCAGCCCCAACATAACCCATAGCGGCTCTAAGGCCACCAATCAGTTGATGCGCAACTGTAGCAACATTGCCACGGTAAGGAACTCTTCCTTCAATACCTTCAGGAACAAGCTTGTCTTCACGAAGAACATCGTCTTGGAAGTAACGGTCTTTTGAGTAACTCTTGGCTTCGCCACGAGACTGCATTGCTCCAAGAGAGCCCATACCTCTATAGGTCTTGAACTGCTTGCCACCAACAAAGGTGATATCTCCTGGCGCCTCATCGGTACCGGCAAGTAGTGAACCAATCATCACAGCGTTTGCCCCTGCAACCAGTGCCTTAGGAATATCTCCCGAGAACTGCAATCCACCGTCAGCGATAACTGGAACACCGGCTGGCTTACAAGCCAAACTTGCTTCATACACAGCAGTAATCTGTGGAACACCAACACCTGCGATAACACGGGTGGTACAAATTGATCCAGGTCCTACTCCAACTTTCACACCATCGGCACCAGCTGCAACAAGAGCAGCTGCACCTTCACGAGTTGCCACGTTGCCACCAATAATGTCAACGTGCTTTGCAACTGGTTCTGCCTTGAGTTTTGCAACCATATCTAGAACAGCTGTGTTGTGACCGTGAGCGGTATCAACAATAAGAATGTCAACGCCAGCATCAACCAGAGCCATTGCTCTTTCCCAACCCTGATCGCCAACACCAACAGCTGCTGCTACCAGCAAACGACCTTTAGCGTCTTTGCTGGCTAGCGGATACTTTTCGCTCTTATCAAAGTCTTTGATTGTTATCAGACCTTTTAGTTTTCCACTTGGATCAACTATTGGAAGTTTTTCAATTCTGTGCTGAGCAAAGATTGCAATCGCAGTCTCAGGAGAGACTCCAACCGGAGCTGTGACCAAAGGCATTGGTGTCATTACATCTTTGACCAGTGTTGTGGTCTTTTGCACTTCATTCACAAAACGCATGTCTCGGTTAGTGACAATGCCAACCAAAGTTCCATCTTCATCGATCACTGGAAGACCTGAAACTCTAAAGGTTGCACAAACGGCATCAACTTCTTGCAGGGTAGCTAGCTGGTGAGTTGTCACCGGGTGAGTAATCATTCCCGCTTCAGATCTCTTTACTAAATCCACCTGTGTTGCCTGCTGGTCAATAGATAGGTTTCTATGCAAAACACCCAGACCACCCTGACGGGCAATAGCAATAGCTAAACGTGCCTCGGTGACTGTGTCCATGGCAGAGGAAAGCAAAGGGATGTTTATCGCAAGGTTTTTGGTGACCTGGGTCTTTGTGGAGACCTGGCTAGGGACAATATCGGACTGGCCAGGCATAAGCAATACATCGTCATAAGTAAGCCCAGTGAAGCCAAAAGGGTCATTTTGAGTCATTTTCAACCTGTCAGGAGTTTAGATTAGCCAATTCTACCCTGACTGCTTGTTCCTTGTTTAGGGTCAATTTGGACTAAAAACCGCACTCTGACTAAAGGTTCCAGAACTGCCGTAACGAAAGACGGAATACTCACGCAGGTCCAAGAAACCCTGCTTGTTGAAGACCTTAACCCCGTCTTTCAGAGACTTTGAAAGAGCAGCTCTCAACTCTTCAGGGCTGTCATTTTTGGCCTTGATACGGGCTTCAGCGGCTAGTTTGACTGCGTCATAGGTTCGCTGCCCAAGGTTTAGGACTAAGGCTCCTCTGGCTCCTAGTACCGCCTGGTTTCCTAGTGCCTTCGCCAGAGCTGTCCTAAATGATGTTTCAATCTCCATGCGGGGACTCAGCGCTAACGCACCTTTCAGTGACTTAGCCCAAGGGTAGATCGAGTAGTCCGCAAGGTTACTTGGCACCAGGTAAACCTGTGGGACCTGATCAACCCAATCTTCAAGAGAACTAAAGAATGATAGTGACTCCTCCATTGACAATAAGACCAGGCTCTCAGGTTTAGTTTTGGCTATCGCTTTGGTGTCTTTGATGTTGATTGTTTGAACTCGCTGACCGCTCATTGCTAAACCAAAAGCTATCGATTTCATTTGAGCTCTACTTGAATCGAGCGAACTAGAAACTATGAGTGTGCTGCTGGGTTTTGATTTAGCAATGAATTGGCTAAGCGCATAGGAATCTTGACTAGGGCTAGTTGCTAATCTAAAGAACCAAGGCTTCGAACTTGAGCCCCCTAAATCATCAACAAGTGAAGATGGGGCGATGATTGGCAAAGGGTTATTGGAATTCTGCTCAACTAATTGCCTCGCTGATTCAGATTCGATTGGCGCGAGAACCAGATCACTTCGTAGTGCTTTAAGTTTTACGAAAGCGCGAGAATAATCACTTTCAGAATCTCCAACATCAACAAAATTGAGTTCCACCTTTACTGCGATTGTGTTGGCTAGATCATTGACTGCAAGCCGAGCCGCTGCTCTTTGGATAGATCCAGCAAAACTTAGCTCACCAGAATCAGATACCAAAACTCCAATCCGAAGACCTGGAGCAAGCGGTTTAGCGCTACCCACGGAAACTAAATACAAACCACCCACACCGATAAGAGCCGCTATTGCTAGGTTTCTAAGTTTTCTCATCTCACGAGAATAAGTAAAGAATCTAATCTGTGCTTTAGTTTTCAACAGGCAAAGAAAAACGGGCCGGCTAAATTAGCCGACCCGCTTCTTTTAGAACTAGTTACTCTGTGGTTCCGTTGATGCTTGCGCTTACAACACCATTTGATGACATGTTCCACTTCGCTAGAAGATCTGAATATTGTCCATCATCGATTAGCGACTGAAGAGCTGCCTGGATTGCATCGCGAAGCTCAGTGTCCTTCTTCAAGATAGCAACACCAACGAAACCAGCGTCATAACCGCTAGGTGCGTCTGGGTCGTTGACTACGTCGAAGTATTCACCGTTACCGGCCTTAGCAGCAGCTCCTTGAGCTACTAGTGAGTCCATCATTACTGCATCGCCCTGACCCGCACGAAGTGCGTTCTGCATGCTTGGTGCATCAGGAAGGGTAGTTACTACGATGTCCTTCTTGCCAGAAACCTTACAGCTTGCAGACATTGTGGCCAACAGGTCGATCTGAATGGTTCCATTCTGAACAATTACAGTCTTGCCACATAGGCTCATAGCATTTGTGATGTTCTCAGGGTTGCCCTTGTTAACAATCATCTGTGAACCACCGATGTGGTAATCAACAAAGTCAACCTTTGCTTGACGTTCAACAGTGTCGCTCATTGAGCTGATGATGATGTCATTAGTTCCAGCCTCAAGGTTGGCAATGATGGTGTCAAATACAGTTTTGTTGAAACGAAGTTCAGTTCCAAGCTTTTCACCGATTAGGGCACCTAGTTCAACGTCAAAACCGGTTAGATTACCGTCTTCATCGTAGTACTCGAATGGCTCGTAAGGGATGTCGCTAGCAACATCGATGCCTTTCTCAAGATATTCAGCTGGCAGAAGCGCCTGAGCTGCTTTGTCAACCTTTGACTGGTCAACACCATTGTCTGGTCCGCTTGCGCAACCGGCTAGCACTAGAAGGCTGGCGGTAACTACGGCTACGAAACCTATTTTCTTTATTGCCATTTTCTCTTCTTTCGTTTGTTTGGTTTTTTACTTGGGATAACTCTAGAGGACTTTATTCAGGAATGCTTTAGTTCTAGCTTCCTGCGGGTTGTCCAGGACTTGCTTAGGTGTTCCTATTTCAACGATTTGGCCTTTATCTATAAAGACCACTCGGTCTGCTACTTCCTTGGCAAAGCCCATCTCATGGGTAACCACAATCATGGTCATTCCGGCCTTCGCCAAGTTCTTCATAACATCCAGCACATCCCCCACTAGTTCTGGGTCCAAGGCGGAAGTTGGCTCATCAAAGAGCATTAGTTTAGGTTTCATGGCGAGTGCTCTAGCTATAGCCACTCGCTGCTGTTGACCACCGGATAACTGTGCTGGGTAGTGATCACCTTTATCACCAAGACCCACCTGGGCAAGTAGTTCTAAACCAAGAGCTGTAGCCTCTTCCGGAGCCATACCGGCAACTCCGATTGGAGCCTCAATAATGTTCTGCAAAGCAGTTAGGTGTGGGAAGAGGTTGAAGCGTTGGAACACCATGCCAATAGCCTGACGTTGTCTAGCAATATCCTGAGGTTTCATCTCATGTAAAACATTTCCGACCTGTCGGTAACCCATTAGTTCACCGTTGACATAGATACGTCCACCATTGATTGACTCAAGGTGATTGAGGCATCTAAGGAAAGTAGATTTACCAGATCCAGAAGGTCCAATAATGCAAAGCACCTCACCCTGCTCCACAGTTAGGGAAATACCACTTAGAACTTCAACAGCACCGTAACTCTTGCGAACGCTTCTAGCGTCAACCATCACTTCACTCATTAGCGCTTACCCACCTTAAACACTCGAGGAGCAGCTCGCCCACCAACGGTTTCAAAACCTCGACCATACTTCTTTTCAAGTGATCGCTGTGGGAAGCCAAGAATAGTTGTCATGAGCAAGTACCAGAATCCGCTAACAATCAGTAATTCAATCTGAGCTAGGTTGGCTGATGAAATAGTACTTGCTTGGGTATAAAGTTCAGCAACCGCAATCATCTGTAGCAATGAGGTGTTCTTCAACATGCTGATAAATTCATTACCCATTGGTGGAATGATTACTCGCATAGCTTGCGGAAGAACAATTCGTCGCATTGTGTATCGGCTCGACATACCTAAAGACTTAGCCGCTTCTGTTTGACCTTGATCAACTGCCAGGATTCCAGCTCGAACAATTTCAGCTGAGTAAGCTGCTTCATTTAGAGAAAGAGCGATGATACCTGCAACAATTGCAGGAATAATATCGCTGGTTTCACCACTCACAAAAACAATGTCAGTGAAAGGTATGCCTAGGAATAGTTCAGGGAAAATGATTCCTAGATAACCCCAGAAAACAATCTGCAAAAGCAGAGGTGTGCCTCTAAAGAATTCAATGAAACCTGTAGCTAACCAACGCAGGATCGGGTTAACGCTCAATTTCATGATTGCTAGAAGTGTCGCTAAAACAGTTCCGAAAGCCATACAGATTATGGTTACCAAAACAGTAACCCCAGCACCCTGCAGAATTCTCGGATCAAATAGGAACTTCACAACTATGTCGTGCTGAATTGACTTGGCGCTTACCACTGAGTAAATAAAGCTCAACAGAAGTGCTGAAGCCAGAATTCCGGAGATCCAGCGCCATGGGTGCCTAAGTGGAACCGCTACGACGTCATCGTCGTTAATTAGTTCCTCTGACATAGCCATACTTGCTGTTCCTAAACTTATTTATAGATAATTACTAACCGTACTCCCCTTTAAAGGGAAAACCTCGAGCATAACTCGAGGTTTAATCCTTAGCTTTGGGGTGTGACTAGCGCTCTACTACCGCTAGTACGTCTCTGGCTGAAAGAACTAGGTATTCCTTACCGTTGTACTTCAGCTCTGTACCACCGTATTTAGAGAAAATGACTCGGTCACCGACTGAGATGTCTAGTGGGACACGGTTACCGTTGTCATCAACGCGACCTGGGCCAACTGCGATAACTTCGGCTTCCTGAGGCTTCTCTTTGGCAGTATCTGGGATTACCAGACCTGAAGCTGTGACTTGTTCTGCCTCAACTGGGAGAACGACAATACGATCTTCTAGTGGCTTGATTGAAACCGACACGTGAACCTCTTCTTTTATTTGCTGGATTTTGGTGATTTTGCTCACCTGCAGACAAGTTTATCTCTTTTTAGCACTCCTGCAACCAGAGTGCTAACTCTTCGCTGTTAGCGTTGATTTATGGACCGCACCGGCTTTTTGAGCCTCATCAGCCCCGAAGGGCAGGCTCTGTTAGCCGAAGTTGGAGACGTTGACTCCAAAGCCGATATGGTCAAAATCGTCTCCAAGCTCAGGGGTAAAGGGCACTCTGCCGAACTAGTTGCAACGGTACTCACCCAGATCAAACTGCGAAGAAGAGCTAGAGCTAAATTCGGTGAATTTTCTGAAGGAATGTTCTTCACAGAAGATGGACTTGAACAAGCTTCAAGACTCAAGGTAGCTGCCATCCATGCTGGCCGATTTAGAGCGCAAGGTCTAAACCGTATTGCTGATTTAGGTTGTGGCATTGGTGCAGAAACTCTTGCCTTTGCAAGTCTAGATATGGATGTAACAGCATTTGAACTAGATGAGGTAACCGCAGCTATCGCCACCTATAACCTGGCTCGCTTTGAGAATGCAAAGGTTGAACAAGCAGATGTCACAAAGATAGCTCTAGAACCATTTGATGGCTTGTTTATCGATCCTGCAAGAAGAGATCTAAAGGATTCAAAGACAAACATCAATAAACGTAAATACGATATCAATGACTTCAGCCCATCATTTGATTTCGTTCTTGAGGCAGCCAAACTAAAACCAACCATAGTCAAACTAGGTCCTGGTATGGACCACAAAGATATACCTGATGACGCTGAAGCAGTATGGGTGTCCGATGATGGGGATCTAGTTGAACTAACTCTTTACTTTGGAAAACTAAAAAGACCAGACATCAAAAGAGCAGCACTACTGCTTACCCCAACTGGAACCCATGAGCTAACTAGTTCTGCCATAGAAAGACTCGATGCTCCACTAGGAGAGCTCAGTAAGTATCTATACGAACCAGATGCAGCCATCATCAGATCTCATCTGGTTGGTGATTTAGCCTTAGAACTAGGCCTCAATATTTTCTCTAACGAGATTGCTTACCTGACCGGTGATCAAGAACTGAGCTCACCGTGGCTCAAAGGTTATGAGGTTATCGAGAATCTTGTCTTCGATAGAAAGAAGTTGAAGGCTTATCTTCGTGAAAAGAATATCGGCACTCTTGAAATCAAGAAGCGCGGTGCCGATATAACTCCTGAGCAACTCAGGCGAGAGCTCGACCCTAAAGGTCCTGAGTCGGCCACACTTATAGTCACAAGAGTCGATGGTGCTCACCGGGTACTAGTTGTGAGGCCCTTAGCTAGTAACTAAGACTGAACGATAGTGACAGGCAAAGTTGATTCAGCCGAGAAATCTAGTGAGCTTGGTGCTCTGCCAGCCATGATCAACTGAGCGCCGATGGCTGCAATCATTGCCCCGTTATCTGTGCAGAGGCTAAACGGTGGAATTCTAAGTTCAATACCGTTAGCCTCACACTGTTCTCTAGCTACCTCTCTAAGTCTTGAATTAGCAACAACGCCACCGCCGAGTAATAGCCTTGGCACTTCAAAGTCTTTACATGCACTAATTGCTTTCTTGATCAGAACATCAACAACAGCTTCTCTGAAACTTGCAGCAACATCGCCTACTGAGAATTCTTCACCTTTAGATTCAGCTAGCTCAACATGTCTAGCCACCGCTGTCTTTAGCCCTGAGAAACTAAAGTCATAGCGATGCTTCTCCATGTCTTTAGGAAGAGTCAATCCTCTAGGGAATCTAATCGCCTGAGGGTCTCCTTCTTTAGCCACCCGATCAATCTCAGGACCACCTGGATAACTTAGGCCTAGAACTCTTGCCACCTTATCGAAGGCTTCACCTGCAGCATCATCGATAGTTTCACCGAGTAGTTCAACATCATTTAGTAGATCTCTAACCAGCAGTAGCGATGTGTGACCGCCACTGACTAGCAGAGCTATGGTCGGAGTGCGTAGCTCGCCTCTGTCAAGAATGTCTGCGCCAACATGTCCAACTAAGTGATTGACTGCATAGATTGGTTTACCGGTTGCTACCGATAGTGCTTTAGCAGCCCCAACACCTACCATTAGAGCACCTGCTAAACCAGGGCCGTTGGTCACAGCGATAGCGTCAATCTCATCAAGTGTGAGGTTAGCTTTTTCTAGTGCTTCATTGAGAACTGGGGTTAACGCTTCAAGGTGAGCTCTAGCCGCAATCTCTGGAACAACTCCTCCAAAGATTGCATGCTTATCCATGCTTGAAGAGATGATGTTGGCAAGTAACTCGTTGCCCCTGACAATACCAACACCGGTTTCATCACACGAGGTTTCAATTCCTAGAACAACAGGATCTGCTTTTTCTTTACCAATCAAATCTGTCTTCATAATGAAGGCATCAACACCATCGGACTGATAATACTTCTTTCGGGTGCCGATCTGCTTGAAACCAAACAATTTGTATAACTTTTGGGCTACTGGATTATCAGCTCTAACCTCAAGGAAGATTTCTTTAGCTCCTCTGTTTTTAGCTTCTAAGGTAAGCGCATCCATCAGTTTTCTACCAATGCCTAAACCACGCTTATCTTGTCTTACGGCAATGGTTTGTATGTCAGCCTGATCGCTGCCCGCTAACTTGCTAAGTCCTGAATAGCCAACTAGCTCTTCACCTTGGAAGGCAACCATGTAATAGGTGTGCTTAGCTGCAAGTTCAGAATGAAAGGTTTCTTCCGGCCAAGCATCATTGGCAAAACTAGCCAACTCAAGCTTCATGATTTCTGGTAAATCTAGCAGGGTGGCTTCTCTGATTTGAATTTCCATCAGCCACTCACCTTCTTACCTTTACTCGGAACAGCATCAGGTTCACGTAGATAGATAGGTGAAATGTCAGTACTTGTGCCAACAGGCGTTAGTCCTTGAGCAAAAGCTATCTGACCTAGTGCTCCCGCTCTAACGCCTAGCTCAGTGCTAGCCATAGCGGTAACATCAACCAAGCTTTCAATATCTTCAAACTTGTTGACTGCAGGTCCATGGGTTCTGACAGGAACACCATCAACAACACCCGAATAGGTCGCCCAGAAAACTTCTTTTCTTCTGGCATCGGTTGTTACCAATAGAGGTTTTTGTTCAGGGTTTGCAAGGTAGAAATCCAAGGCAATTGAATCTAAAGAGCAAACTCCAACTAGTTGAGCCTTTGCTCCAATAGCAAAGTATCGAGCTGCAGCCATTCCTACCCGCAGACCGGTGAATGGACCTGGCCCAACACCGACAACAACGGTAGAGATCTGCTTTGCTGGAATAGCGGAATCATTTAGCACCTTCGCTATGGCTGAGCCAATACGTTCAGAGTGTGTCATTGGTTCGAGGTAATTCAGTTCAGCAAGAACTGTGCCCATGCTCAAAACAGCAACGGTTGTGCCGGCAGAGGTATCAATAGCCAGAGCATATTCGCCAATACGTGTGGAGGCAGCAGGGCTCTTCATTAGATTGACACCCCAGCCCAACGCTCACCGAAACCAGTTATTGTTACCTGACGATCTTCAGTTGTACCTGTTGTATCTCTAACTAATTCAACTTCAAGCCAATGCTCGGAGATGTCTTGAGTAAGACCCTTACCCCACTCGACTAAAACAATTGAACTAGCAAAAGGAATATCCAGATCATCAAGTTCAGCCGGTGAACCTAAGCGATATGCATCAACGTGAACTAATGGAGCTAGGTCGTCTCTTTTGTGAGTTCTAGCAATAACAAAAGTTGGGCTTGAAACATTCCCTTCAACACCAAGGCCTTCGCCCACTCCTCTAGTGAGTGTGGTTTTACCCGCTCCCAGTGGACCGATAAGAATGACTAGGTCACCGGCTTGGAGATGAGCAGCAAGTCTGAGCCCTAGCTCATGCATTTCTTCGCTGGTTGGGATTACTGCTTCAAATAGGGTCTTTTGAATAGTCAATTCTTAGCCAATGAATTCTCTTTGGAACCTTGAACCTATGCGAGTAACAATCTCGTAGTTGATGGTCTCAGCTGCATTAGCCAGATCATCTGCAGTTGGACCACAGTCACCAAAGATTACTACTCGATCTCCTGGGGACACTGAGTCATCCCCCACATCAACTACAAACTGGTCCATAGCTATGCGGGACGCAATCGTATAAAACTTATCGTTTATACAGACTTGTGCTTTACCTGAAGCATTTCTAGGCAAGCCCTCTGCATAGCCAATAGGAACTAAAGCTAGAGTGGTTTCCTTAGTTGTGTGATACATGTACCCGTAGGAAACGCCTTCGCCAGCCTGAACTCGTTTGGTTTGAACTACTTTAGATTCAGCACACATAACTGGCTTTAGACCAAACTCAGCTGCTCTGTTATCGCTGAATGGGGACAAGCCATACAGAGCAATGCCTGTGCGAACCATGTCGTAGTGAGCCTGAGGATAGCTAAGGGTTCCATCGCTAGCGGTTAGGTGCCTTAGCTCAAATTCAACTCCAGCCTTTTTTGCCATATCTAGCGCTAGTTCAAATCTTTCAATCTGAACAAGATCCTCCTTGACCCCAGTTGAGGACAGGTGGCTAAAGATTCCGACAGTTTGAACAAGCTCTTTAGCAAGTGCTGCTTTGGTTTCTAGCAGTAGCGCATCAAGTTCATCGATAGTCACACCATTGCGACCAAGACCGGTATCAACCTTGATGTGGATCTGAGCTGGCTTGCCTACTTCTTGAGCGGCGGTGACAACTCTAAGCAACTGTTCCTGTGAAGAAACAGCAATATCAATATCGTGTTTGATTGCCGAAACGAAATCATCTTGCGGGTCATGTAGCCAAGCCAGGATTCTTGAAGAAATTCCAGCTGCTCTAAGTGTTTGTGCTTCAGCAAAATCCGCCACACCAATGTAGTCAACACCTTCAGCTTCAATCCTTCTGGCAACCTGAACCATACCGTGACCATAGGCGTCAGCTTTAACAACACCCATAACTTTGACCTGTTTGCCTGATGAGTTAACTAGCTTTCTCATGGTGTCTAGGTTGTGGGCAACTTTGTTGAGGTCGATGGTGAGTTTACGCATGGATTAGTTTCCTTCCGCAATAACAAAGGCACAAGCCATGCCGCCATCGTGAGAAATAGATAGGTGCCAGGAAGTAATACCCATTTGATCTGCGCGATCTTTGGTTGCACCAGAAAGTTCTAGGTGTGGTTTGCCTAGAGAATCTTTAGCAACAGTCACATCCTGCCAATTCAAACCACTTGGATTACCAATGGCTTTAATCAAAGCTTCTTTGGATGCCCATACTCCAGCAAGGGATTGCATTGAACGATCACGCTCTGCTGGGGTGAAGATGCGTTCAACTAGAGCTGGAGTTGCTATGAGTTTAGATTCAAAACGGGCCAGATCGACCAGGTCAACACCGACGCCTTTAATCATGATTACTCGACTGTGACCGACTTGGCAAGATTACGTGGCTGATCCACATCCAAGCCCTTAGCTGAAGCTAGTTCCATCGCAAAGATCTGTAGTGGAATAACTTTCAAAATAGGTGCCAGCATCTTATGAGTTACCGGAACATAGATAACCTCAGCTGCATACTTAGCAACCTCGGTATCGCCACTTTCCGCAATAGCAATAACTTGAGCGCCTCTAGCCTTGACCTCTTGGATGTTGCTAACCACCTTGGCATGCAAAGAGTCAGGGTCCGACGGGCTAGGAACAACAACAATCACCGGCTGGCCTTCTTCGATAAGAGCAATCGGGCCATGCTTGAGTTCTCCAGCTGCAAAGCCTTCGGAGTGAATGTATGCAAGCTCTTTGAGCTTGAGTGCACCCTCAAGGGCAATAGGGAAACCAACGTGGCGGCCAAGGAACAGCACAGTTCTTGCATCCTTGAAGCGCTTAGCCAGCTCTCTGGTTGAATCTGTGTTTAGTAGAACTTCAGCAATGTCGCCTGGAAGCTTTAGCAGTTCTCTGCCGATAACTTGTAATTCTTCTTTAGAGTGTGCCCCACGAACTGTTGCTAGGTGAAGGCCTAATAAGAAGATTGCGGTGATCTGAGCTGTGAAAGCTTTAGTTGAAGCAACCGCAACCTCAGGACCTGCATGGGTATACAAAACAGCATCCGCTTCACGAGCAAGAGTTGCTCCTTGCGTATTACAAATAGAGAGAACACTGGCCCCTGCTTCTTTGGCATAACGGGTAGCCATCAGAGTGTCCATGGTTTCACCTGATTGAGAAACAGCAACAACCAAGGTGTTAGCAGTCAGAATAGGTTGACGATATCTAAACTCGTGGGATAGTTCAACGCTAACTGGAATCTTCGCCCATGCTTCAATTGCATACTTACCAACTTCAGATGCATAGGCAGCAGTGCCGCAGGCAACCATGATGATGCGATCAATGTTTAGCAGCAGTTTAGAAATAGAAGCCAATTCTTCTAGATTCACATAGCCATCACTTGAAACTCTTGCCATCAAAGTATCTCCAACAGCCTGAGGCTGATCAGCAATCTCTTTAGCCATGAATGAAGACCAGCCACCTTTACTAGCAGCACTGGCATCCCAGTCAACTGTGAACTCTTCGTGAGTTACGCTTTGACCTTCAAAGTTTTCAATCTCAACACTGCCGGCCTGCAGAATTACAATCTCATCCTGACCAACCGCTATTGCTCGCTTGGTGTGTTCCACAAAAGCAGCAACGTCGCTACCTAAGAAGTTCTCCCCCTCGCCCAAACCAATAACCAGCGGAGCATTTCTTCTAGCAGCTAGGACAAGACCCGGCTGGTCCTGGTGCATGACCAAAATAGTAAAAGCTCCGTGCAGTCTTCTGACCACAACTCTGAAAGCTTCGATCAGATTGCCTGTTCTGGCATACTCTGCCGCAACCAAATGGGCCGCTACTTCGGAGTCAGTCTCACTTGAGAAAACAGCACCCTGAGCCAAAAGCTCCGCTTTCAGTTCAGAAAAGTTCTCAATAATTCCATTGTGAATAAGGCTAAGTTTCTGCTGCTCGCCGCCCAGGTGAGGGTGAGCGTTGCCATCGGTTGGAGCTCCGTGGGTTGCCCAGCGCGTGTGACCAATACCAATATTGGCTTCCCCCAGAGGTGTCTTTTCGATGTCTTCAACAAGTATGTTCAGCTTGCCAGCTTTTTTTCGAGTCTCTAGTTGACCTACCTTGGTGATGACAGAAACACCAGCACTGTCGTAGCCACGGTACTCAAGTCGTTTCAGCCCGCCTAGAAGGACATTCACGGTTGACTTTGGGCCCACATAGCCGACGATTCCACACATACCTCTAGTTTAAGGCAGAATGGCTTATGTGACCGGCTTACCCCTTGGTACTTACTCAGATGAGGCACCAGTTTCACCATTTACAGAGATATCTAGAAGACAATGGGCTGAATTAGCCAAAACCTCTACTTCTCCGCTAACTGAATCAGAGATTGAGAAGATCCGTGGTTTAGGAGATTTCCTGGACATGGCTGAAGTCTCAGATATTTTCCTTCCGCTTAGTCAACTGCTCAATCTATATGTGACCCAATCTCAGCAATTACATGAATCCTCAGACACTTTTCTAAACCGCACCAACAAGAGAATTCCTTTCATAATTGGAGTGGCTGGATCGGTTGCCGTAGGTAAGTCAACTGTTTCAAGACTTCTAAAAGAACTCCTGAGCCGCTGGCCATCAACACCTACCGTGGCCCTTGTCACAACAGATGGCTTCTTACATCCAAACGCTGTTCTTGAAGAACGCGGAATCATGAATCGAAAAGGCTTCCCCGAGTCATATGACCGTTTAGCGCTTCTAAAGTTTGTTGCTGACATCAAATCAGGCAAAGAGGAAGTCTCTGCACCTTTGTATTCACATCTGACTTACGACATCGTGCCAGGTGAACAGGTAATTGTTTCATCTCCCGATGTTGTGATAGTTGAGGGCCTAAACGTTCTGCAGCCACCAGCACTGGGCCAAGAGGTAGCACTAAGCGATTACTTTGATTTCAAGATTTACGTTGATGCTCCAACTGAAGAAATTGAGTCCTGGTATCTCGATCGCTTCAAAGCTCTAAGAGAATCAGCTTTCCGCGATCCAGCCTCATACTTCCATCGCTATGCGGAGATGGATGCGACTAAGGCTCTTGATAGAGCTAAAGAGATATGGCGAACCATCAACCTGCCAAACCTAATGGAGAACATAATCTCGACCAGATCACGAGCAACTCTTGTTTTGCAAAAGGGTCCAAAGCACAGGGTTGAACGAGTGCTACTTCGAAAGATTTAGAGAGCTAGGTTCTTTTCAACCACTCGAGCAATACGGTCAGCCCATGAGTGTGCTGTGCCCTCATCTGCTGCTTCAACCATTACTCGAACTAGGTTCTCTGTTCCAGAAGCTCTAAGTAAAACTCGGCCTGATTCACCTAAGTCTGCTTCAGCTTCTTTGACAATTTCTTGAAGGCCCTGATCAGAATCAACCTTTGATTTATCTACGCCTTTGATGTTCAGTAGCACTTGAGGGTAAGTCTTCATTTGAGCTGCCAGCTCAGCAAGGCTCTTGCCTGTTCGCTTTACTTCAGACGCAACCATTAGGCCGGTAAGGATGCCATCGCCGGTAGTTGCGAAGCGACTGAAGATAATGTGTCCAGATTGCTCACCTCCTAGAGTGAAGCCACCCTCACGAATCTGCTCCAAGACATATCTGTCACCTACCTTGGTTTCAATCATCTCGATGCCAGCTTCTTTCATGGCAATACGTAAACCTAGATTGCTCATGACTGTTGCAACCAAAGTATTACGAGCAAGTTCACCTTTAGCTTTTAGAGACAGGGCAAGGATTGCCATAAGTTGATCGCCATCAACTATTGCTCCGGTTGCGTCAACTGCAAGTGCTCGATCAGCATCGCCATCGTGAGCAAAGCCCAAGTCAGCATTGTGTTCTAACACAGCGGCTTGCAAAGAACTCATGCTGGTCGATCCAAAACCTGAGTTGATGTTTAGCCCATCAGGGTCATTACCAATAACAATTACTTCAGCGCCTGCGTCTTTGAAGACCTGTGGGGAAATAGCGGATGCTGCACCATGAGCACAGTCGATAACAATCTTTAGGCCGTCAAGGGAATTTGATATAGCTCCAAGCAGATGCACGATGTATCGGTCTTCTGCATCAGCAAATCTTTGCACTCGACCAACACCGGCACCGATTGGAGACAGTGCAGTGTTGCTCATAGCTGCTTCTATTTGGTCTTCAACTTCATCGGGAAGTTTATGCCCACCTGCTAGGAAGAACTTGATTCCGTTATCAGGAGCAGGATTATGTGAAGCAGAAATCATCACACCGAAATCAGCTTGGATGTCTGCAGTTAGAAATGCTGTGGCAGGAGTTGGCACAACACCAGCATCAAAAACATCAACACCGGATGATGCTAAACCAGCTGCAACTGCAGCTGATAAGTATTCGCCAGAGATTCTTGGATCGCGGCCGATAACAGCTACTGGTCTTCTGCCTTCATTACGTGCTTGCTCACCCAATACGGATGCAGCAGCTTGAGCTAAGGAAAGGGTTAGAGAAACTGTGAGATCGCGATTAGCGACTCCACGAACACCATCGGTACCGAATAAGCGGGCCATGGTCAAAGCCTAAACGAGCAGTTGCTCGAAGCGAATTAACGCTTAGAGAACTGAGACGCCTTACGTGCCTTCTTAAGACCAGCCTTCTTACGCTCAATAACACGAGCGTCACGGCTTAGGAATCCAGCCTTCTTTAGAGCTGGACGGTTGTTGTCGCGGTCAATCTCATTTAGTGAACGAGCAATACCTAGACGAAGTGCACCTGCTTGACCAGCAACGCCACCACCCTGGATACGTGCAGTCACATCATATGAGTCAGTCAGACCTAGAACCTTGAAAGGGTCAGTAACTAGTTGCTGGTGCAACTTGTTTGGGAAGTATTCTGCCAATTCGCGACCGTTAACCTTGATCACTCCGGTACCTGGCTTGATGCGTACACGAGCAACAGCTTCCTTACGACGACCTAGACCTGCGCCTGGAACTGTTAGTGGGCCACGTGACTTTGCAGCCTTTACTTCAGCAACTGCTGGAGTTTCTGTGGTGTAGCTCTCTGGTGCAGCAGTTTCTGCAGCTTCAGCTTTCTTAGTTGGCATCTGTTGTCTTTCCTTCTAAGCGCTTACTGCGCTACCTGACCAATTGTGTAAGGCTTTGGAGCCTGTGCTACGTGTGGGTGCTCAGCACCGCGGTAAACCTTAAGCTTTGAAAGCTGGTCACGACCAAGAGTGTTCTTAGGAAGCATTCCGCGGATTGCTTTCTCAACAGCCTTCTCAGGTGACTTTTCCAAAAGTTCTGCATAAGTAGTTGCAGTTAGACCACCTGGGTAACCAGAGTGACGGTATGCGTTCTTCTTCTGCAACTTAGATCCGGTAAGAGCAACCTTCTCTGCGTTGATGATCACAACAAAGTCGCCGTTGTCCATGTGAGGAGCAAAAGTTGCCTTGTGCTTGCCACGTAGTAACGTAGCTGCAGTTGCGGCCAAACGACCTAGAACCACATCGGTGGCGTCGATTACGAGCCAGTCGTTCTGAAGCTCATGAGCTTTCGGTGAATAAGTACGCACGCTAGATTGCCTTCTATTTCTTATCGGATTGGCGATGAATCAGTAATTCATCAACATGTGCTAAACCAAATGGTTTCTGGCACCAAGAGCCAAGTTTAGCCCCAAACCAGACAGATATGCAACCCGAAGATTTAGCCCAATATGGCTAATCATCTTCTAAAGATCTGGTGTGTTGGGTCATAGTTACCTGGGCTTCAAGGTCTTTATTGGCTGGATATCCCACCTCAATAAGGCTCAATCCTTCAGGAGTTACCACCTTATAGTTATGGCCCACCCGAGACTTGGATTTTAGGGCTTTAGCGATATCGGCCGCTGTAGTACGCCCAGCTCCAGCCTTAATGAGGGCCCCAACGATGGATCTGACCATATTGTGAGCAAAGGCATCAGCTAAGAGCTCAATCTCAACAACTCCCCCTAGAGCCTTATTCCTTTTTACCGAAATAGACCTCAGAAGCCTGATAGTGGTGCCATGGGGCATTGGCTTACTAAAGGCAGCAAAATCATGAAGGCCCAGGAACTCTTTACTAGCTTCCTGCATAGCTTCCAAATCCAAAGGGTATTTGATCCAAAGATTAAAACGGGCTTTTAGTGGATTCCAGCCACTGGTGGCATCGGCAATCGTATATCTGTATTTGCGATGAGTTGCTCCATACCTGGCATGAAAATGCTTAGGGGCAGCAGCTGCCTTGCTGACTCTGATATCAGTTGGCAGGATGGCATTGAGTTTCATCTTCAGATCGTTAGATCTGCCAAGTCTCTTGATTTGCGCTGGCGAAAGGTCTAAGTGAACGACCTGATGTTCAGCATGAACTCCTGCATCTGTTCTACCTGCAACACGAAGAGAAAAGTCGTTCTTAGTAGGACCAAAGATGGTTATCAGTGCTGTCATGAGTTCACCATGAACAGTTCTTAGCTTTGGCTGTTTAGCCCAACCAGCAAAATCTGTGCCGTCATAGGCAAGATCCAGCCGATAACGAATCAAGCCGTCAACCAATTGGTCAACGGCTTGATTCATGAGTCTTTGTTTTTGAATAATTACTTAGCCTGGTCAGCGTCAGGAGCTTCGCCTGCTTCAGCCTCAGCTTCAGCAACTGCAGCTTCTTCTTCAGCTGGAGTTTCGACTACTTCTTCAACAACAGCTTCTTCAACAACTTCAGCTGCTGGAGCTTCAGTTACTTCTTCAACAACTTCAGCGGTAGCCTCTTCAGCCACTGGTGCTTCAGTTACTTCTTCAGCAACAGCTTCTTCGACGACTTCCTCAACAACAACTGCAGCTGCAGTTGCCTTGACAGCGTTGGCTAGCTTTGTCTTTGCACGAGCAGGCTTAGCAACAACTGGCTCAAGAACTAGTTCGATAAGTGCCATAGGAGCGTTGTCGCCCTTACGGAAACCAAGCTTGGTAATTCTTGTGTATCCACCGTTACGGTCTTGCACTAGAGGAGCGATGTTAGCGAAAAGCTCGTGAACAACGTTCTTGTCTGTGATGTCAGCCATAGTCTGACGACGAGCGTGCAGGTCACCGCGCTTAGCAAGGGACACTAGCTTCTCTGCTACCGGCTGCATACGCTTAGCCTTGGTCTCAGTGGTGGTGATCGCCTTGTGGATGAACAGTGATGAAGCCAAGTTGTTTAGCATCAAACGTTCGTGAGCAGGACCGCCTCCGAGGCGAGGGCCTTTAGTTGGACGTGGCATTTGTTTCTCCTATTACTTATCTGGAGCCAGGACTAAGCCTGGTCATCCTCATCGAAGTTGGCGCTGAAATATGCAGCATCAAAGCCTGGCACTGAATCACGGAAACGAAGTCCCATAGAAGTTAGCTTGTCGCGAACCTCATCAACTGACTTCATTCCGAAGTTACGGATGTTCATCAACTGGTCTTCAGTTAGGTTGATTAGCTCGTTTACAGTGTTGATGCCTTCACGCTTCAAGCAGTTGTACGAACGAACGGTTAGATCTAGTTCTTCAATTGGCTTAGCTAGTGCCGGTGGTAGGTCAACTGCAACAGCTGAAACTGGAAGGTCAATACCTTCTGCATTTTCATCTAGAGCAGCTGCTAGACCGAATAGGTTAACCAAAGTGATACCAGCAGAAGCAATTGCTTCACGTGGAGAGATAGATGGCTTAGTCTCAACATCAACAATTAGCTTGTCGAAGTTGGTGAACTCACCCGCACGGGTAGCCTCAACGCGGTATGACACCTTTAGAACTGGTGAATAGATTGAGTCAACCGGAATGATTGCGTTGTTAGCCATATCTGGCTGACGGTTCTGAGATGCCTGAACGTATCCACGACCAGCTTCAACGGTCAACCACATGTGCAGTGAACCCTTGGTTACGTTAGCAATAACTAACTCTGGGTTGTGAATGGTGATGCCGTCCTTAGCTTCGATGTCGGCAGCAGTTGCAACACCAACACCCTTCTTAAGCTCAAGAACTACTGGCTCGCCTGCTTCAGATGAAACAACAAGATCCTTGATGTTTAGGATTAGCTCGGTTACATCTTCCTTCACACCATCGATAGGACCGAATTCGTGGCTGATGCCCTCGATCTTGATGCTGGTTACTGCGGCCCCTGGAATAGATGAAAGCAGGGTACGACGAAGAGAGTTACCTAGGGTGTATCCAAAACCAGGCTCAAGTGGATCTAGTGTGAAGCGTGAGCGGTTCGGGAAATTGCTGTCAATTTCTTCATTCAGAACTGGAGTCTGTGCAATTAGCACGTTGGTTCCTTTCGCTGAGACATCCGCTATTTGATATCTCGTTTGTTGGGTTTGCTATTCAGTGGCCACTAAACAGCTGTATTAAGTTATTTGGATCTTGAAACCTTTGTTTCCTACAAAGAAGAAACGATAAAACTAGATACGACGAATCTTTGGTGGACGACATCCGTTGTGAGCCTGTGGGGTCACATCTGAGATTGATCCAACTTCTAGACCTGCTGCCTGAAGTGAACGGATAGCTGTTTCA
The DNA here is from genome assembly GCA_049314335.1 of Rhodoluna sp. Classification (GTDB taxonomy): domain Bacteria; phylum Actinomycetota; class Actinomycetes; order Actinomycetales; family Microbacteriaceae; genus Rhodoluna. Next base: position 51,079 of record JBMOFL010000004.1, read on the forward strand.
CGACCAGAGCCTGGGCCCTTTACGAAAACATCTACCTTCTTCAAACCGTGCTCCTGAGCCTTACGAGCTGCAGCTTCTGCTGCCATCTGCGCGGCGAAAGGAGTTGACTTACGTGAACCCTTGAAACCAACATCACCTGATGATGACCATGAGATAACAGCACCGGTGTCGTCAGTGATTGAGACGATGGTGTTGTTGAAGGTGCTCTTGATGTGAGCTTGACCGTGGGTAACGTTCTTCTTTTCTTTACGACGTGGCTTGCGGGCTGAGCCTGCTGCTTTGGTCTTCGGTGCTGCCATGAGTTTTCTCCTGAATCCTTATTAGACGCGACGAGCCGGCGGGCTACTAACGCGCTACTTTCTTCTTGCCGGCTACGGTGCGCTTTGGACCCTTACGAGTACGAGCGTTAGTCTTGGTGCGCTGACCACGAACAGGTAGTCCCTTACGGTGACGAATACCTTCGTATGAACCAATCTCAACCTTGCGGCGAATATCAGCTGCAACATCACGACGTAGATCACCTTCGACTTTGTAGTTTCCGTCTAGGTAGTCACGAATAGCAACCAACTGGTCATCAGTTAGATCTTTTACTCGGATGTTTTTATCGATGTTGGTATCGGTTAGAACCTTAACACTTCGTGTTGGTCCGATTCCATAGATGTAGGTTAGTGCGATTTCAACGCGCTTGTCGCGTGGAATATCGACTCCGGCAATACGTGCCATTGGATTTCTCCTGTTGTTTATGAAAGGTCTGCAGCAGTGTTGTCCTGAATGGGTATTCAGGCTCTCGCCTTTCCGAGAGGTGCCAGAAATAAATCTTGAACACTGCCTTGTTTTATTTAGTTGTACTCACCGTTAGGTGAGCTGGTGCAAATCTAGAGTGCTTAGCCCTGGCGCTGTTTGTGGCGTGGGTTTTCGCAGATGATCATGACGCGACCATGACGACGAATGACTTTACACTTGTCGCAAATCTTCTTAACGCTTGGGTTAACCTTCATGTCTCTTTATTTCTGTTCGTGGTTTTTTACAAAACCGATTTACTTGTATCGATAAATGATTCGCCCACGATTTAGGTCGTAGGTTGATAGCTCAACAATCACGCGATCTTCCGGCAAAATCTTGATGTAATGCTGACGCATTTTCCCAGAGATGTGTGCCAAAACCTTGTGCCCGTTAGTCAACTCCACCCGGAACATCGCGTTCGGAAGAGCCTCGTAAACTGTGCCTTCGATCTCGATGACGCCGTCTTTGTTGGCCATAAACTCACTTATCTTTAATCTTCTGTTGCCTCAAACACACGCAGAAAAGCCAACCAAAAAGAGGGATTTTTACGTGCCGAAACACCAAGACTCAATCCTAGGACATTTAAGCAAATAATGGTAGTTAAGATTCCAGAGGAACTGGGGTAATCCCGTATTTAGCCAAACCGGCTACCCCACCATCCTCAGCGGTAAGAACCCAGATTCCCCCTGCATGGCGAGCTACCGTATGCTCCCAGTGGCTTGAATCTGAGCCATCTTTGCTAGAAACAGTCCATTCATCATCCAAAATCTTCACTGCCTGACTACCTGCGGTAATCATGGGCTCTATGGCTATAACCAAGCCAGGCTCAATAACTGGACCTAAATCACGGGTTTGGTAGTTATAAACGGCTGGATCTTCGTGCATAGACCTACCCACCCCATGGCCGATATAGTCCTGAAGAATCCCAAACCTCCCTGCTGCTTTGATGCTCTTCTCAACGGCTCGGCCAACTTCATTTAGTCTTTTCGCAGTTGCAAAAGCCGCTATCCCAGCCCAAAGGCCTGCTTCCCCAGCATCGCTGACCTTCTGCCTATGCGCCATAAGCTCAGGGTCTCCACCTGGAACCACCATGCTAAAAGCAGCATCGCCATTCCAGCCAGCAGGGGTGATAGCCCCGCAATCGACGGAGACTATGTCCCCAGCTTTGAGTATTCGATCCTGAGATGGAATTCCGTGGACAACCTCATCATTGATGGATGCACAAATAGTGTGCCTATAGCCCCCTACAAGTTTGAAGTTAGATTTAGCCCCCATAGAAACTATGGTTGCCTCAGCAATTGCATCTAACTCGAGAGTTGAAACACCAGGAGCGATAGCGCCTCTAACAGCCTTTAAAGCTGCTGCGGTGATCAGACCTGCCTCACGCATGAGGACAATTTCCGAGTTTGATTTAAGCGTTATACGCTCACGAGCCATAAGAAATACCTATTTATTTAGCTGGGCTTAGGCCACGAGCAGTTAGAGCGTTAAGAATTCTTTCGGTAACTTCGCCCACCTGACCCAAGCCGTCGATTTCAACAACGATTGATCTTGAAGAGTAAATCTCAATAAGCGGTTGGGTTTGTTCTAAATAAACGTTCTGACGGTGACGAATAATATCTTCGGTGTCATCTGTGCGACCCTGTTCTTCGGCACGCTTTAGTAATCTGCGAACAAGTTCGTCAGGGTCTGCTACCAGAAGAACAACTGCATCTAGGATTCTGTGCTGAGAAGACAGAATGTCATCTAGCTCATTTACCTGATCGTTAGTTCTTGGATATCCATCTAGAAGGAAACCTGCTTCAGCATCTTCTTGAGAAAGTCTGTCTCTGATTAGTTCATTAGTTAGCGAATCAGGAACGTATTCGCCACGTTCCATAATCGACTTGACTTGAAGACCGAGTTCAGTCTCATCTTTAACATTCTTTCTAAAGATGTCGCCTGTTGAAATAGCAGGGATACCGTATGCGTTAGCTAACAGAGCAGCCTGTGTTCCCTTGCCGGCACCCGGAGGGCCGATCAAGAGAAACCGACTCATTTCAGTAGACCTTCGTAGTTTCGCTGCTGCATCTGAGCGCTGATCTGCTTGACAGTCTCAAGACCAACACCGACGATGATCAAAATCGAAGTACCACCGAATGGGAAGTTCTGGTTAGCGTTTAGAAGAGTTAGAGCGATCAAAGGAATCAACGCAACGATACCCAGGTAGATAGCTCCAGGCAAAGTAATTCTGCTTAGAACATACTCAAGGTATTCAGTTGTTGGACGTCCCGCACGGATACCTGGGATGAATCCACCGTAAGACTTCATGTTCTCGCTTACTTCTTCAGGGTTGAAGGTAATTGATACGTAGAAGTATGTGAAGGCAATAATCATCATGAAGTACATGACCATATATAGTGGCTGGTCGCCCTGAGTCAGGTTGTTGTTGATCCAAATAACCCAGTCCGCAATCTTTCCAGAACCATCTGGGCCGTTGAACTGAGCAATCAAACCTGGTAGGTACAGCAAGCTGGATGCGAAGATAACTGGAACAACACCGGCCTGGTTTACCTTGATAGGAAGGTATGTAGCCTGACCACCGTAAGTTCTCTTACCAACCATACGCTTGGCGTACTGAACTGGAATACGACGCTGTGACTGCTCAACCAAGATAACTAGAAGAACGATTACAACACCGACACCGATTACACCGATCAGTGTTTCAATCCCACGCTGCTGACCAATCTGGCCAAGGCTTGAAGGGAAACCAGCTGCAACAGAAGCGAAAATCAAAAGTGACATACCGTTACCGATACCGCGCTCTGTTACAAGCTCAGCTAGCCACATGATCATTCCAGTACCTGCAGTCATGGTGATAACCATTAGTGAGATAGCCCACCATGAGTTATCGCTGAAAACTGGAACAGTACAGTTTGAACCAAACAGTGCGCCCTGACGAGCAACAGCAATCAAAGTTGTTGACTGAAGCAGACCAAGACCGATAGTTAGGTAACGAGTGTACTGAGTTAGCTTTGCCTGACCTGCTTGACCTTCTTTGTATAGAGTCTCAAAGCGAGGAATTACAACTCTTAGCAACTGGGTGATAATCGAAGCCGTAATGTAAGGCATGATTCCCAAAGCAAAGATAGATAGCTGAAGCAAAGCTCCACCGGAGAATAGGTTCACAAGCTCATAGATGCCTGAAGTGCTGGTGTTACCAGTGTTCAAACATTGCTGCACGTTGCCGTAGTTGACAAATGGCGCTGGGATGAAAGATCCCAAACGATAGATGGCAACGATTGCAAGCGTGAACATTAGCTTGTTGCGCAGATCTGGAGTACTAAAAGCTCTCTTGATTGCACTAAACATATTTCGCCTCCTGTGGCTAAATACCTATTAGGTAAATTACTCGGTTACAGATCCGCCGGCAGCAACAATCTTTGCCTTTGCAGACTCAGATACTTTGTCAACCTTGACGTCAAGTTTAAGGCTTAGGTCGCCTTGTCCTAGGACCTTGACCTTCTCGTTCTTACGAACTGCACCCTTAGCAACTAGTGACGCTACGGTTACTTCGCCACCCTGAGGGTAAAGCTCAACTAGAGTCTCTAGATTTACAACCTGGTATTCCACGCGGAAAGGGTTCTTGAAACCACGAAGCTTAGGGGTTCTCATTACTAGACGAACACCACCAC
>JBMOFL010000005.1:0-38868 GCA_049314335.1 Rhodoluna sp.
GCCTCTATCTCAACTGCCACACCGCAGCTGTTGCAGATCAAGTGATGATGGTGGTCTTTAGAGCAGTCTCTAAAGAGGCTCTCTCCTGCATTTACTAGGGAATCAGCCAAGCCATCGGCCACTAAGGAGTTTAGGGTCCTATAGACAGTGGCCAATCCAATCACAGATCCGTGCTGAGTGAGCTGTTTATGGAGTTGCTGAGCTGAAACGAAGCCTTCAGCCCTACCTAGAGCGTGGAGCACTGCGTCTTTTTGCCAGGTTTGCCTTCGGGCTGGGTTGGATGAACTAGTCATGCTTGATGTTGTGCTCTTCGTCTATTTCCTTGTGAATTTCTCTTCTAAGCCTAGGAAGAATTACCTTCTTAAAAAGTAGGCCGTAAGCAAGCCAGATAACAAAGACGTCCTGGATGATGGTCCAGCCGAGCTCAGCAATGATGTGGCTTGGATCAGTGAAGATTGCCCAGGCCTCACCCCAAAGATCATGTGCTTCTTCTGAGTGGGTTGCCGCTAAGTGAATCCAATTCATTCTGACCTCCATAGTTGTCTATGAAAGCCACTCTACCCTTATTGAGAATAAATATCAATAAGGCTTAGCGCTCAGATCAGTCGATTCCTGATGAAATTACCCAGAGCGCCACGGCCACGTACAGTCCAAAAATAAGCACTAGCAAGCCCGTGAATATCCAACCCAAAATCAGTCCGGCTTTCGCCAAGCTTCGATTGGTGTCGCTTATCTGACCTTTGTTCATCTGCGCCAGAGCTACGTGACCGATGATTGCACCAGCAAGTGGGAATACAAAAGCCAAAACCAAAGCAAGTACTGGAAGCGCACTATCGCTTGATGGCTAGTTGTTCTGTGGGGTTGGGTAGCTCATGTTTCCTGCTTTCTTCCCCCGATGGGAACTTGATTAATCTAATAGTAAAGCTGGTTCTTCAATAACAGAAGCGACGTCTTGAACGAATCGGCTGGCAACATCTCCATCCACCACACGGTGATCGAAGGTAGCTCCAATCGTAGTTACCTGACGAATAAGAATCTCGTTATCAACAACCCAAGGCTTAGGCCTGATTGATCCAAGCGCAACAATTCCGACTTCACCTGGATTCAAAATAGGTGTTCCAGTATCAACACCGAAGACACCGATGTTAGTAACAGTGATAGTTCCGTTTTGCATGTCGGCTGGAGTTGTTTTACCTTCACGAGCTGTCGCTGCAAGTTTCTCTAGAGCCATCGCAAGTTCAAGCATCGAAAGCTTGTCGGCGTCTTTAACGTTAGGAACAATTAGCCCTCTAGGCGTAGCAGCTGCGACTCCGAAGTTCACGTAGTTGTGAACAATGATTTCTGTGTCAGTCCAGGTTGAGTTAACCGTTGGGTTTCTTCTTGCTGCCCAAATCATTGCCTTGGCCATAATCAAAAGTGGTGTTACTTTCACCCCAGCGAAATCTGCGCTCGCCTTAAGACGCTTAACATATTCCATTGTTCTAGTTGCATCAACATCAACGAAGATGCTCACGTGTGGAGCTGTGAATGCTGATTGCACCATTGCTGTTGCAATCGCTTTTCTAACTCCCTTGACAGGAATTCTTTCTTCACGTTCAGTCTTTGGCTCCGGTGTGGTTTGGTTTTTGAAAACGCTGGCTACCTGAGCTGCTGCAAAAATGTCTTCTCTGGTAACTTCACCGGATACTCCAGTTGCCTTAACTTTTGCAATATCAACATTCATGTCTTTAGCAAGTTTGCGGATAGGGGGCTTCGCCAAAACAACATCAGCAGTTGGAACAATAGCAATCAGATCTGTTCCAGGTGCCGCTGCATTTGCCAAAGAAGCTGCTGCGGCCATCGCACCTACTGGAGCAACCCCACGTCTTCTTCTGCTTGGTGCAGCTGCTGAGACGCCGTAACCGACAAGATTAGGTTGAGGTTTCTCTTCAGCGCTTGTTGAGGCAACTTCTGAGACAGTATCGATAGCTTCTGTTGTTACTGCATTTTGTGCAACAGCACTGTGCATAGAAGTAGGAGCGTGGCCTGCCGCCACAGCTGCGGTGGCTTGACTAACTGTTACTCCAATAATTGGAGAACCAACGTTTACTGTGTCGCCTTCGTTTGCAAGTAGTTGAGTTACGACTCCAGCAAAAGGGCAAGGAAGTTCAACTAAAGATTTAGCTGTTTCGATTTCAACAATGATTTGGTTGACGGTTACGGTGTCGCCAACTTTAACTTTCCAAGTGACAATCTCAGCTTCAGTTAAACCTTCGCCAACATCTGGCAAATCAAAATATGCAATCTGTGACATCTGATCCGCCCTAGTAAGCCAACACTCGATCGACTGCTTCCATTAAGCGGTCTGCGTCTGGTAAATAAAGTTCTTCAAGTTTGGCGGCAGGATAAGGAACATCGAAGCCACCGACTCTAAGCACAGGAGCTTCTAAGTGATAGAAACAAAGTTCAGCAATTTTCGCTGCAATTTCAGAAGAGATGCTGACAAAGGTTCCAGCTTCGTGAGTCACAATCAAACGACCGGTTCGCTTTACTGATTCAACAATGTGGCCGAAGTCAATTGGAGACATCGATCTGATATCGATCACCTCAATGTTTACACCTTCTGCAGCAGCATTCTCAGCCGCCTGCAGTGCTGTGACAACCATTGGACCGTAGGTGGCAATAGTCACATCATTCCCTTGTCTAACGGTGTTGGCAGCGTGAAGAGGCAGTGCAGCTTGATCAAGATTGACTTGACCTTTTTGCCAGTAACGACGCTTCGGTTCGAAGAACATCACCGGGTCTCTAGATTCGATGGCTTGCTGAATCATCCAATATGCATCGTTAGCATTCGATGGGCTTACAACTCGAAGACCTGCGGTGTGAGCAAAATATGCTTCCGGTGATTCGCTGTGATGCTCAACAGCTCCGATGCCACCACCGTAAGGAACACGAACTACAACAGGCATTTCAAAGAAGCCTTCGCTGCGATTAGTGAGCTTTGCAAGTTGGCTAGTGATTTGGTTGAAAGCTGGATAAACAAATCCATCGAACTGAATTTCAGCTACTGGACTAAATCCGCGCATCGCTAAACCAATTGCAGTTCCGACAATTCCTGATTCAGCGATAGGTGAGTTGAAAACTCGTTTAGCTCCAAACTCTTCAACTAAGCCTTCTGTAACTCTGAACACACCACCAAGTTGAGCGATGTCCTGTCCGAAGACTAGAACCTTCGAGTTATCTTGCATTGACTTACGGATACCGGCATTTATGGCTTTAGCAATAGAAAGTTCAACTGTGTTACTCATGTGAACCTCCCAGCGACTCTTCGTAACTCTGCAACCAAGCTTTTTGTTCTGCGACCAGCGGATGAGGTTCTGAGTAAACGTGATCAAACATCAGATCAAGTGGCGGCTCGGTCATAGCAAAAGTTTTTTCGCGAAGCTCTGTAGCCAATTCGTCACCAGCGGTTTTAACTTCGTCAAAGAAGTCTTGTCCGATTCCTTGCTTACGCAAAAATCTTTCAAATCTAATCAAAGGGTCTTTAGCAGCCCACTCTGCTACTTCGGCTGGGTCGCGATATTTTGATGGATCGTCGCTTGTAGTGTGTGCACCAATTCGATATGTGAGAGCTTCAATCAGAGTTGGGCCTTTACCTGCACGAGCATCGTCCATGTGTTTCTTGGTTACTGCGTAACAAGCTAAGACGTCATTGCCGTCAACGCGAATACCTGGTACTCCAAAACCTTCGCCACGTTTATACAGCGGCACCTTAGTTTGAGTTCCCACTGGTGAAGAGATCGCCCACTGGTTGTTTTGACAGAAGAAAACTTGTGGAGTGTTATTTGTAGCTGCGAATAAAAATGATTCGCTAACGTCACCTTCAGCTGTAGCACCATCACCAAAGTATGTAATTACTGCTAGGTCTTTATCTGGATCCCCGGTGCCAACGAGACCTTCGAAGTTAATTCCCATTGCGTAGCCTGTTGCGTGCAGGGCTTGGGTGCCTAGGACGATTGCATATAAGTGGAATCGGTTTTCCTTCGGATTCCAACCACCATGGTTAACGCCTCTAAACATTTTGATGATGGACATCAGGTCAACATCATGGGTGATGGCGACTCCATGCTCTCTATAGGAAGGAAAGATATGGTCGTTGGGGCCCACTCCGTGACCAGAACCGATCTGAGCACCTTCTTGACCGATGGCAGAAACCCACAGACCCATCTGGCCTTGTCTCTGCAAAGCAGTCGCCTCTTCATCGAATCTTCGGATTCGAGCCATGTCGCGATAGAACTTTAGGAAGTCAGCTTCACGAAGTTGTCTGACTAAATCCCCATAAACTGCATGTTCTTTGGGCTCAACAAAATCCCCGTCAACCGTTAAGAGTTGAACCATGGGAATTTCTGATGAATGGGCAGTCACAGATACCAATTTACTTTAGGGATGGCACAATAAAACACATGAAACGTTTTCTAATCAGCACAGTCATCAACGGTCTTGGTATTTGGCTAGTTTCAGCAATAATCCCTGGAATTGGGCTAAAGCCATATGGTGGCGACGAATTATGGCAATTAATAGTCACATTGTTAGTAATAGGTGCTATTTTTGGCCTAATTAACTCAGTAATTGCTCCTGTTATCAAAGTAATCGCGTTCCCTCTATACATATTGACTTTTGGGCTGATTTCCTTTGTGATCAATGGTTCCCTGCTTCTTTTAGTGGCTTGGATTAGCCAGCAGTTGAGCCCTGATACCTTCACCATCGATGGCTTTACCAGCACTGGCTTGACCATTACCTCCCTTGGTTGGGCAATTCTGGCCTCAATAGTCATGAGCGTATGTTCTTTCATCGGCAGAGGACTATTCAAGACATTGCGCATTCTCTAACAGGGGCATCACGTAAACCTGAACTTCACCCTCAGCTAATCCTTGATGGGCGCTGATTATCTGGGCATCTGGAATTACAAGTTCTCCGTCCGATTCCCCAACGTAGTGAATCTGATCGGTTTCCCCTGTTCGATACTTGATGAAGTCTGCAAGCCGGTGATCTGCAGCGGTCTGGGGTTGCAAACCGTTGATAACTGCCCAGTCCTGGTCCTTAGGAAGATAAAACCAATGAGAGCTGTTGCCGTCGGATAACTTGTAGTTCTCTTCTCTGACCAGTGCTTGACCCGACCAAGTTGTTTCAGTGAAGCGCTGCCTAATGATGTCAACATCTCCAGGTGGCATGATGCTCACCGGTGGTACATGCTGACTGAAACCGAAGGGTAGTTCGATGATCGGAGAGAGCTCGACGGCCCAGGAGCCCAGTTCCTTCAACAGTTTAGGTACATCTATTGTTTCTAGGACCGTCTTGAGCATGGTCTCAGTCTGCATATAGGAATGTGCTGAAGTTATGAGCGCTTGTTGGATATGCCAAAGCTTTGCCAGCAGAAAAGGTAACTCCACTGAGAACCTGGCGGCAGCCCACGGTGCAGTTGTGAATTTGGCTGGAGTCAGTTCAGTCAGCAAACTAACGGCCACAAGCCACATGTCTCTCGCGCTTCTAACTAGTTCCTCATGGGTAGCCACGACGACGACCGGCGCGACCGGCGGTGTGCAAATATCTGGTCTCATGGGATCAACCCAAGCAACTGCATTTGCCACATCAGTGACTTCATTTGGTGTTGGAGCTTTTGCATCTCCAGTCGGCAGCTGTCAGCTGCTGGTCCTCGCCAAAGTGTGTGGCTTGGTTGGGCATGTTGCAGTAGCGAGATAGTTATCGCTAAGTGATTGTTGAATATGTTCATGTTGGAAATCTCTAATATTTCTTGACACAGCGACCTAGGTTTGACTGGTTCTGTGCAAAAAGCAGGGCAATATAGACATGTGAGTAATCTTTCTAATCAACCCCTAAGCCCACTGGATGGTAGATACCAGCCAGTTGTCTCAGCACTTGGTGAACACCTAAGTGAAGCGGGTTTAAACCGAGCTCGCATACTCGTCGAGATTGAATGGCTCTTATTCCTTGCCAACAGAAATTTGCTTGGCACCGATTCTCCAATAGACGCGGTCTTTGAAAAACAACTTAGAAGCATAGTTACCAATTTCAGCGATGCTGATGTTGCGGAGCTTGCCCAAACTGAAGCCAAAACTAAGCATGATGTTAAAGCGGTTGAGTACTTCGTTCGAGATCGACTATCAAGTCTGGGAAGAGAAGACCTACTAGAACTGACCCATTTCGCTTGCACCAGCGAAGACATCAACAACCTCTCCTATGCAATCACTATTCATGATGCGGTTACAGATGTCTGGTTACCTAAAGCAAAATCGTTAGTTGAGACACTGACAGCATTGGCTAATAAGTACAAAGATTCTGCGATGCTTGCCCGAACACATGGTCAGCCTGCCACCCCAACAACAATGGGTAAAGAGCTTGCCGTCTTTGTTCACAGACTGCAAAGACAAATTACAAGAGTTGAATCTGCCGAATATATGGGCAAGTTCTCCGGAGCAACCGGTACCTGGTCTGCACATGTTGCGGCAGCCCCTAGCGTTGATTGGTTGAATGAGTCGAAGAGCTTTGTTGAGTCTTTAGGTTTGAAGTTCAACCCTCTCACCACTCAAATTGAGTCTCATGATTGGCAAGCTGAGCTTTACTCGGCAATCACGCTGTTCAATAGAATCCTGCATAACCTTTGCACTGATGTTTGGACCTACATCTCAATAAACTACTTCAAACAAACTCCGGTGGCTGGAGCAACAGGCTCTTCGACAATGCCGCACAAAGTGAATCCGATTCGTTTTGAAAACGCTGAGTCCAATTTGGAGATATCGAACGCAATTCTTGATTCTCTGTCCAGCACGTTGGTTACATCAAGATTGCAAAGAGACCTAACTGATTCAAGTGCTCAAAGAAACATTGGTTTAGGTTTAGGCCATTCACTTCTTGCGATCGATAATGCAATTCGCGGTTTAGCAGAGATCGAGCTTTCGACTGCTGTGTTGGAAGCTGATTTGGCTGAGAACTGGGAAGTTCTAGCTGAGGCTATACAAACTGTTATTCGCGCCGAAGTAGCAGCAGGTCGAAGCGACATCACTGATCCTTATCAACTGCTCAAAGAGCTGACGAGGGGTCGAAGAATCAATAGCGAAGACCTAGCAAAATTCATTCAGGATTTGAATATCAGTCAAGAGGCGAAGGACCGTCTGATGTTGTTGAAGCCAAGCACATACACAGGTCTGGCTTCTGAATTGGTTTTACTACTCAGTAAATAGTTACTTCAACCGCTGTTGGCCAGGCTTAAAGTTATCCTCTTTGCCTGCCCAGTTGAGAACCAAGAAAGTTACAAAAACAATTACAAAAGTTATACCCGCAGCTATTGCGACTCGGGTCAAATCATCGAATGCTCCCCAAGCTATAGCTGCGACAAAAGCTGAGGCGATTAGCGCTAGAACAAACATTGAACTTAGTGATGTCGCTTTATTCTTTGCCATTAGAAGACTTCTTTCCACTTGTTGGTTCTGCTGCCCAGACTGCTCTCTGAACTGCGGAAATTGCTAGATAAGCACTGAAGAAGCCCACAGCGTTCAAATCATTCAAAGGTGCGAATAGAAACAGAAGGGCTGTCAAAACACCGAGAGCTGCAGAGATCCTTAATTCGAGTTTATCGACCTGCTCTGCTTTAGTTGCTAGCACTAGTTCATGCACGGCCATCGCAGCGACAAAAAGAATTACCAACACTTTGAATTGAAAGAGATCTTTCCCACCTAGATAGACAAAGCTCAAGACTGCCACAGCTAAGGCAATGACTGACGGAACGAGAATGTTGTTAATTGTGACTTTCAAATTTGCGATTCTCTGAATCACAATCGCCCCAATTACTAGAGCTACTGTCACAACATTGAGAATAAACATTCCAACAGCAATCGAATGATCTTGGCTGAAAATTAAGTAGGCCGCTCCAAAAGCAAGAACCACAGCTCGAAGAGCATTCAATGACCGCATGACTATTCCTTTGGATTAACAAATCTTGAGTATTGCCCTTGGAACAGAACAGTGGAAGTTCCAACCGGTCCATTTCTTTGTTTAGCAATAATCAATTCTGCCTCGCCTGGGCGAGCAGATTCTCCACCTGAAAGATCGCGGTGAATCAAAAGCACAACGTCTGCATCCTGCTCCAGGGATCCTGATTCACGAAGTTGTGAAAGTTCAGGACGTTTGTTAGTTCCGTCTTCAGACTTTCTGTTCAACTGTGAAAGAGCGATGACTGGAATTCGTAGTTCTTTGGCGAGAAGTTTAAGTGATCTAGAAAATTCTGAAACCTCTTGCTGACGGTTCTCAACCTTTTTACCTGAGCTCATAAGTTGCAAGTAGTCAATGACTACAAGTTTCAAATCAAACTCTTGCATCATTCGGCGACACTTCGCTCTAATCTCAACAATGTTTAGATTAGGGCTGTCATCAATGACAAGAGGAGCAGCGCCGATGTTACTTCTTCGTTCAGCCATGATGGCCCACTCGGTATCGCTGATGCTTCCTTTGCGCATGTTCTGTAAGAGAATTCCAGTCTCTGCTGAAAGCAGGCGCATCGCAATTTCTGTCGTGCTCATTTCTAGCGAGAAAACTGCAGTTGCAAGCTTCTTGTTGATTGCTGCTTCTCTAGCGATATCGAGCGCCAAAGTTGATTTACCCAAACCAGGTCGAGCAGCAATGATGATTAGCTGACCTGGGTGTAAACCATTTGTATCTTTATCTAGTTCAGTAAAACCAGTTGGTACGCCAGATAAGCCTTTATTCTTCTGAACCAATTCAATTTCATTGGCTGCACTTTCCAGAGCCGAACTCAAGCGAGTCCAATCAGCTCCGGTTGATTCATCAGCAACTGTATAAATTTCACTCTGAGCTGTGTTGACTAGATCTTCAATTTCACCTTCAGCATCATATCCGCGTTGAGCGATACGAGTTCCCGCTTCAATCAAGCGTCTCAGGATTGCTTTCTCACGAACGATCTTTGCGTAGAAGGTAGCGCTAGCTGCGGTTGGAACAATTGCAGTTAGTTCGTGAAGATATTCAGCGCCACCAACCATGGCGAGTTTGCCCATCTTGGTTAGCTCTGCGTTGACTGTGATCACATCTGTTGGTTCTGCGTGGTTAGCAAGGTTGATGATTGCCACGAAAATGATTTCGTGCTTAGGTGAGTAAAAATCTCTGGCGTGGATTTTTCCTTCAGCCAATATTGAATGAACTACATCCAGGGACAGCAGCATGCCGCCAAGTGTGCTCTGTTCAGCATTTAGGTCGTGAGGGAGTAGACGATCCTCGCTGCGGAAGCTCTTCCCAACTGGTGCAATAGACATGAAAATCTTTCTTGTTTAGTACTAAAACTATAGAAACTTATCTCTAGCATCATCGTCGGACATGCCCAAAACAACTCAGTCTGTGACTAAGAATGTGGATAACTCGAGCAACACGCCGACACAGTTGTGGAGAACTTGTTTATAACTATGTGCAGAACTTGTGGAAAACTCGCTACTTCCCAGTGATTGCTTGGATTTTTCGGTGGATTCAGAAATATTTTTGCAACCCTAAACCTGTGCATGAGGGTTATGGATTGCTTCGATTTCGTCCTGAAATCCAATAAGTTTTCCACAAGTTATCCACAGAACCAAGTCCTGGCTTAAATACAAAAGGCAGGCTCTAAAGCCTGCCTTTTGATGGAAAATGCTTACTTCTTGGCTACAACTTCTAGCTTTAGAGTTGCGGTCAGGTCTGAATGCAGCTTCACAGTTGCTTCGTAGTTGCCTGTTGTACGGATTGGTGAGAAGAAAGCAACCTTGCGCTTGTCGATCTCGCCCAAACCAGCTGCTGCAACTGCTGCTGCAACATCGCCAGTCTTTACCGCACCGAATAGACGTCCACCAACTCCGGCCTTTACAGCCAGTCTGATTGTGGTGCCCTGTAGTGAGTCCTTGAAAGCCTGAGCTTCTTCAACAGTTGCGAGTGCGCGAGCTTCACGACCAGCTTTGATCTGTGCAACCTGCTTCTCGCCACCCTTGCTCCACATAACTGCAAAGCCACGAGGCAGTAGGTAGTTGCGAGCGTAACCGTTCTTAACCTCTACTACATCGCCTGCTGAACCTAGGCCTGATACTTCGTTAGTCAAAATGATTTTAGACATGTGATTTCCTTCTAGCGTCCTGCGCCTGCGTAAGGCATAAGTGCTACCTCGCGTGCGTTCTTTACGGCTTTGGAGATTAGACGCTGTTCCTGAACTGAAACACCGGTGATGCGACGTGAACGGATCTTGCCGCGGTCTGATACGAACTTACGAAGGGTTGCGATGTCCTTGTAGTCGATAACTCCGACCTTGATTGGCTTGGCTGGTGCAAGCTTTAGGTTCTTTGCGTTGCGACTGCCCTTTTTGACTCTGTCGCTGTTTACTTTTGCTGCCATTAGTTTCTCCTATGAATTCTTAGAAAGGGGTGCTGTCGCCAGCGGCAAAGCCGCCATCAGAAACACCTGGGTTAGACCAAGCATCAGAAGCAGATGAAGCAACAGCTGGTGCTGCTGCATTTGCCTGAGGTGCGTTGTTCCATGGGTTTGCATCAATTGGTGCTTGACCGTCACGTGAGCGTCTAGTAACAGATGCTGTTGCGTACTTCAGTGATGGACCAACTTCATCAATGTCTAGTTCGATGGAGGCGCGAGCTTCACCGCTAGCTGCTTGGTAAGCAGTTGCTGGCTTTAGTCTGCCTGTGACGATTAGGCGAGTTCCTTTGGTTAGTGACTGGCCAATGTTTTCGGCTAGCTCACGCCAAGCGGTGCACTTCACCCAAACGGTGTCGCCATCTACCCAGGTGTTGGTTTCTCTGTTGTATGTACGAGGAGTTGAAGCCACGTTTAGGTTAACAACAGCGATGCCGCCCGCTACATGACGAATCTCTGGATCGTTGGCTAGGTTGCCAACAACAGTGATAGTAAGTTCACCGGCCATGAGGGTTACTCAGCTGACTTTGCAGCAGGAGCCTTCTTGGCACGAGCTGGCTTATCTTCGCTAGCTTTTACCTCTGGGACTACTACTGGGTTAATTCTGAATACAGCATCTTCTGCACGCAAAACCTTGGTGCGAACTACTGCTTCTGAAAGTGATAGTTGACGGTCCAACTCAAGAACTTCAGCAGGGTTACAGGTCAGGTAAAGAACCGCGTAGATACCTTCAGTTTTCTTGTTGATTTCGTAGGCGAAACGACGACGGCCCCAAATGTCAACGCTGTCAACGGTGCCTCCACCGTTGCGAATTACGTTGAGGAATTTGTCAAGGCTCGCACCGACGGTACGCTCTTCGATGTCTGAGTCTAGAATGACCATGACTTCGTATTTATGCATGACTAACCCACCTCCTTTGGACTAGAACGGCCACGGCGTTTCCGTGACAGGAGGGTATATGCAGTTGCTGCCCAACAGAAAAGCACAGGGTCTTATCAGGGCAACTTCACTACTCTACCGTGATTGCCACCAAGCAAGCAAGCGAATCTTTGCCTCCTCATATTCAAGAGGTCCTTCATCAAGTCTTAGTTCAAGCATGAACTTATAGGCAACGCCAACTTCTGGGCTCGGCTTCAAATCCAAGATCTCCATGATCTGCTCTCCCGAGAGATCAGGTCTAATGGCATTGAGCTGCTCCTGTTCGGATAAGACCTTTATGCGTTGCTCTAAATCGTCATAGGCATGGGATAGGCGATCGGCTTTGCGTTGGTTTCTAGTGGTCACATCTGCCCTGGTTAGCACATGGAGTCGACTTAGCTGATCGTCAGCATCTCTCACATACCTTCTAATTGCTGAATCTCCCCAAGCCTGATCGCTATATCCAAAGAATCTGAGATGCAATTCGATTAGCCGAGCTACCGCTTTGATGGTGTCGTTGTCATATCTCAGAGCCCTGAGTCTTTTAGTGGCTAGCTTTGCCCCAACTACATCGTGGTGATGGAAGGTAACTCCGCCACCGGTTTCTAGCTTTCTGGTCAGTGGCTTACCGATATCGTGCATCAGAGCAGCTAAACGCAGAATCAGGTCATTTTCTAGGTTGTACTCAGCTTCATAAGTTATCGCCTGTTCCAACACAGTAAGAGTGTGTTCATAGACATCTTTATGGTGGTGATGTTCATCTATTTCAAGCTTGAGTGAAGGAAGTTCAGGGAAAACAAGGTCAGCTATGCCTGAATCAACCAGCACTTCAAGACCCTCTCGAGGATTGGCTCCAAGAATCAGTTTTGATATCTCAACCTGAATACGCTCGGCGGAGACGATCTCGATTCGGTCAGCCATTGCTTTCATGGCCCTAAAAGTGTCCTCGTGAACCAGGAAACCAAGTTGCGATGCGAACCTTGCTGCTCGCATAATCCTGAGCGGATCATCCGAGAAACTATCCTCAGGTTTACCAGGTGTGCGGATTACACCATCTATAAGGTCCGTAAGTCCGTTGAAAGGATCTACGAAAACACCTTCGGGTAACCTAAGTGCCATTGAGTTAACTGTGAAGTCTCTTCTAAACAGGTCATCTTCAAGGCTCTTGCCAAAGGCAACAACTGGTTTTCTGGACTCAGCGTCATAGGCATCTGCTCTGTAGGTAGTTATTTCAACTGTGTCATCACCTATGCGAGCACCTATGGTGCCAAACTCCCTTCCAACATCCCATTGGGCATCAACATGGCCTTTAAGGACTTCAAGGATTTGATCTGGGTTGGCTGAAGTGGTGAAATCCAGGTCGTTAGTTGATCTTCCTAGAAAGGCATCTCTAACTGGCCCTCCGACTAGAGCAAGCTCATAGCCGGCATCGGTAAACAATGAGCCGAGTTTGCTAAGGAGCGGAGTCTCTGATATCCGCTGTAAATTCGCTAAAGCCTCGGCCACTGTTCGCATTGAATTAAGTATGCCCAACAAATCGCTCGCATTAGGCTAAAGCAATGAACTCTCGACCGAAACCTCGTGTCGAGGAGACTTCAGCGGGGGGCTTTGTTTTAGCTGCTGATGGGTCTCCCCGCATTGCTGTCATCGGCCGTCGCAATCGTGGTGGCCGGATTGACTGGTGTGTACCTAAAGGTCATCTCGAAGGTGATGAAACTAAAGAGCAAGCAGCCATTCGAGAGATTGCTGAAGAAACAGGACTAGAGGCGACCATCATTGAGTCTCTGGGTTCTATTCACTATGAGTTTTCCACTCCAACATCGATCATTAGCAAAACAGTTCATCACTTCCTGATGAAGCAAACCGGTGGCACACTCACTATTGAAAATGATCCAGATCACGAAGCAGTTGATATTCGCTGGGTTCACATCGATCTTTTGAATGCTGAGTTAGCTCACGACAACGAAAGGCGCTTAGCGCTCATTGTTCAGGAGTGGATTCAAAATCAATGAGTAAGTTTTTGAAATCTTTAGTAGCAGTTGTTTTGGTTGGTTTCGGCTTCGCTGCACCTGTGGAAGCGGCTCTTCCTCCTGCTCGAGTGTTCGTGGTTACAGGTTCTGACATCAACGTAGTTTCACGTGAGTCTAAAGTTCCTGTTTCTATTCAAAACAACTATGACCGACAGGTGCGCATCAGAGTTCACGCAAGTGCGCCAGATCCAGCTCTTACTGTTGAAGATTATGTATCACTAACCATTCCTGCTAACTCAAGAAAAGATGCGCTGATTCCAATCAGTGTGCTTTCAGGTGGAGAATACAAGCTGGATGTTTGGGTAACCACATTCAATGACATTCGGGTTGGCAAAACAGTGTCGATGAAACTCACCGTGAATCCAGATATTGAAATCATCATCATAGTTGTCTTCGGAACTCTGATTGCTGGCCTTATAGTTTTGGGTGCGGTCAGAATGGCGCGTCGAAGTAAAGCTGAGGCAACAACTTGAGCATCTTACGTTCATCGCTAATTATGGCTAGTGGCACTGTCTTCTCCAGAGCCCTAGGAATAATCAGAGCCATATTGTTGGCTGCAACAATCGGTGTTACCACTAACGCCGCTGACGCATTTGGTGTTGCTAACCAATTACCTAATAACGTCTATGCCATAATCGCCGGTGGTGTTTTGAATGCGGTGCTCGTTCCACAGATAGTACGAGCGCGTTTACACCTTGACGGCGGTAAGGCGTACATCGATCGTCTACTGACTCTTGCCATCGTGACCTTTGGTTCAATCACCGTGATTACAACAGTTAGTGCACCGCTACTGGTTTCGCTCTACACCAATGGTTGGGATTCTGACCAACTTGCTCTTGCAACAGCATTCGCTTATTGGTGTCTCCCCCAGCTCTTCTTCTACGGTCTTTACTCCTTACTGGGTGAGGTCCTAAACGCTAAGAGTAAATTTGGTCCCTATATGTGGGCACCGGTTCTAAACAACATCGTTGCAATCATCGGTATGGTTGCTTTCATTTGGCAGTTTGGTTTAGATCCAACCGGTCAACAAACCGTTGCTGAATGGACACAGTCTCAGATTGCTTGGTTAGCTGGATCGGCAACAGTCGGTGTTGCTTCACAAGCTCTTATTCTCTTGTTGTTCTGGAAGCGTATGGGCCTAAGTTTTGCGTTTAACTTCTCCTGGCATGGGGTGGGGCTTGGTCCAGCAATGCGAACTGCTTCGTGGACTCTGGGAATGTTGATTGTCACTCAAATCGGTGGCATTGTTCAAACAGCTGTGGCCTCAAGTGCTATTGATGGTCGTGCTGAAATCAGCTCGAACATCGCTATTGCATCTGTGGCTGCCATGAGTATTGCCTGGTTGATCTTTATGCTGCCGCATTCAGTGGCAACTGTTTCCATAGCTACCGCATACTTCACTCGAATGTCAATGCACGCTATGGAAAAGAAATTTGATGAACTAAAAACTGATTTAGTTGATGGGCTAAGAACAATCTCCATGATTAGCGTTTTAGCCACAACAGGTTTGATTGTTTTGGCTTATCCAATATCAAGAGTTTTTGTCGGTGAAATACCAAGCGCTATAGCTTTGGGAAATGTTGTCATCGCCATGGTTGTCGGTCTCCTACCTTTTAGTTATGTATTCATGATTCAAAGAGCCTTCTATTCTTTGGAAGATACTAAAACACCTTTCCTTTTCACGATTGTTCAAGTCGGAGTGAACATCGTGGGGTCAGTACTTGTCGGGCTTTTCGTCTCAAACATTTGGCTGGTTGTTGCTCTTTCGTTGGTTACCAGCGGAAGTATCATGGTGCAGTCTTTGCTAGCTTTCGTTCTTTTCAAGAGAAAGTTCGGATCGCTTGGCCACGGTAGCCTCACTCTTGCAACAAGCAAGTTTGCTTTAGCGGCAATAGTTGCCGGATTAATCGGGTTTGCAATCTTGCAGGCTATGGGTGGAGCAAGACCAGGTGCGTTCCCCGTGCTCAACGTCTCCGCGGCTGCGGTAACTTGCCTGATAGTTGGATCGATTATCGGCTTCGTATATATTGCGCTACTGAAGCTATTCAAGGTTAGAGAAGTTGATACTCTACTCGGCCCACTGTTGCGCTTGCTTCAAAGGTAAAAACCAAAGATAAACTGTCTCTACTCGCCCTCTTTAAATTTAGAATTCTGGAGCTCAACATGCATGAAGTAATCATCATTGGATCTGGACCTGCCGGATATACGGCTGGTATTTACACGGGCAGAGCAGGTCTTAACCCACTACTTATTGCATCCTCGGTTGAAGCCGGTGGCGAGTTAATGAAAACAACTGAAGTAGAGAACTATCCGGGCTTCCCTACTGGTTTGCAGGGCCCTGAGCTTATGGATGCTTTCCGCGCTCAAGCAGAACGCTTTGGAACCGAAGTGCTTTTGGATGACGTAATCGAAGTTGATCTCGCGGGCCCAGTAAAGATTGTTAAAACTGGTGGTGGAAAAACTTACGAAGCTAAAACCGTGATCTTGGCGACCGGCGCAGCATACAGAGAACTTGGTTTGCCTCGTGAAAAAGAACTCAGCGGATACGGAATTTCTTGGTGTGCCACCTGTGACGGATTCTTCTTTAGGGAGAAAACAATCGCTGTCATCGGTGGAGGTGACTCAGCAATGGAAGAGGCAACTTTCCTAACCAGATTCGCTACTAAGGTTTATCTGATCCACCGCAGAGATACTTTCAAAGCTTCTAAGATCATGCAGGAACGTGCTTTGAATAATCCAAAGATTGAAGTGATTTGGAACACTGAAGTAAGTGAACTTTTAGGTGAAGGAAAACTAACTGGTATCAAGACAACCAACCTGGTTGATGGCAGCACCAACACTCTTGAACTTGATGGATTATTCATCGCCATTGGTAATGACCCTCGAGTTTGGCTGGTTGAAAATCAAGTGACACTAACCCCTGAGAAATTCATTCAGGTTGACGGACGTTCATCAAAGACAAGTTTGCCTGGTGTGTTTGCGGCCGGAGATGTAATTGACCCGACCTACCGACAGGCGATCACAGCTGCTGGTTCAGGATGTGTGGCTGCGTTGGACGCCGAACATTACCTAAGTAACCTAAAATAGTCTTAACGAATAAGGAGCTAATCATGGCAGCAAAAAACGTAACCACCGCAACTTTTCAAGACGACGTTCTGTCATCTTCCAAGCCTGTTCTAGTCGACTTTTGGGCTGAATGGTGTGGACCATGTCGCATGGTTTCACCGATTCTCGACGAAATTGCTAGCGAGCACGCAGACAAAATCACCATCGTTAAAGTAAACGTTGACGAGGAGCCTGCACTAGCCCAGCAGTATGGCATCACTTCGATTCCTGCCATGCAAGTATTCCAGGGTGGAGAAGTAGTCAAGTCAATCATTGGTGCGAAGCCTAAGCCTGCACTTTTGGCAGACTTGAGCTCATTTATCAACTAAATTAGTTCTAAGTTAAACGGCTATGGGGCCTAGCGCTCCTTGGCCGTTTTTCGTTTAACTTCTGTAATGTTTCACGACTAACCGAAAAGGTGTTTATGACTAATGATTTGTGGTCCGACAGGTACGCATCACGCGCTAACGGGTTATCCGCCTCAGAGGTCCGAGCCTTATTCGCAGTCGTATCTAGACCTGAAGTTGTTTCTCTAGCAGGTGGCATGCCCTTCGTTCCTGCATTGCCTAAAGAGCGAATGATTGAGAGTTTCAATTCACTCATGTCCGACAGAGCTGCAGTGGCTTTGCAATACTCCGGTGGACAAGGTGATCTAACTTTGCGCGAACACATCAAAGAGATCATGGCCTTAGAAGGAATAAAAAGTGATGTGGACAACATAGTCATCACAACCGGTTCCCAACACGGATTAGATCTTGTTGCTTCATTGTTTTTGGACCCAGGCGATGTGGTTCTAGCTGAAGGACCTAGCTACGTTGGTGCACTTGGTGTATTTCGTGCAAGACAAGCTCACATAGAGCACGTATACACAGACGACCAAGGGATCTCTCCTGAAGCTCTAGCAGAGACAATCAAAAGAGTTCAAGCAGCCGGTAAAAACATTAAGTTCTTATACTTGGTGCCAAATTTTGCTAACCCAAGTGGGGTGACCCTAGCAGCACAACGCCGCGCTCAGATTCTAGAGATCTGTCGCAAGAATCGTATTTTGGTTCTTGAAGATAATGTCTACGGACTGCTTTACTTTGAAGAAAAAGCACCAGACGCTTTGCGTTCCATGGATGAAGAGGGAGTGATTTACTTAGGATCTTTCTCAAAGATTTTGGTCCCTGGTTTCCGAGTCGGATACGTTCTTGCGCCTCCGTCAATCAAAGAAAAGCTGATTCTGGCTAATGAGTCGGCGGTGCTATGTCCAAGTGCCTTCAGCCAGCTGATGATTAGCGAATACCTAAGCACCAATGATTGGAAAGCTCAAATCTCTGTCTTTAGAGGTGAATATCAGCTAAGGAGAGACTCTGCCCTCGCAGCCATGAATGAATTCCTTCCAGAATTGACTACCACACGTCCTGGCGGAGGTTTCTACCTTTGGGTTGATCTACCTGAAGGCGTGAATTCAAAGAAGATGCTGCCACGGGCTGTTGAAAATCTTGTGGCATACACTCCTGGCACCGCATTCTACGGAAATGGCACTGGTCAAGAATTCTTGAGGATCTCTTACTCTTATCCAACGCCTGAAAACATCAGAGTTGGAGTTGAAAGACTCGCCAAAACTATCGAGGCTGAGTTAGCTTCCTAGCCACACATAGTTATCCACAAGTTGATTCGCTCAATTTGTGGATAACCTTGTGCATAACTATGTGGATAAGTGCCACATTAACCTGTGGAAAACTTTTGTTGGAAATTGCCCTAGAATTTGGTGTCTTGTCCCAGTTCAGTAAGAATTCTCTTCATGTCTTCCACGCTGGCGAAGTCGATCTCTATTGTTCCTTTTCGAAGACCCAACTTGATGCGAACAGATGTGTTCAAATTGTTCCCCATAGATTCAGCTAGCGCCTTCAGAGCCGCTTGTTTGCTTCCCGGCTTAACAACTGCTTTCTTGCCAGGCTTTTTTACTAACTCTTCAGTGGCACGAACAGATAGTCCCAAATTAATGACCTTGTCGGCCAACTCAGTCATTCGTTCCTGACTTTCGAGCGCAAGAATCGCTCTGGCATGGCCAGGGCTCAATACACCTGCAGCAACTTTTGACTGGATGGCTGGTGGAAGCCTTAGGAGTCGAATGGTGTTGGTAATTTGCGGGCGAGATCTGGAAAGCTTCTCCGCCAGTTGGTCTTGGGTGCAACCATATTCTTCAAGGAGTTGTTGGTAGGCACTTGCTTCTTCGATTGCGTTCAAGTCGCTTCGATGCAAGTTCTCGAGCAGTGCATCCCTGAGCATGTTTTCGTCACCAGTTTCGCGAATAACCGCTGGTATTTGGGTCAGGCCTGCTGCCTTAGAGGCTCTCAGGCGACGTTCTCCCATGATGAGTTCATATTTGTCCACACCATTTTGTTTACCAAGTGAACGAACCGATATGGGCTGCAATACACCGAACTCGCCAATGCTTCCCACAAGCTCTGCGAAGTCGTCTGGGTCGAAATTGGTTCTAGGCTGCTTCGCATTTGGGGTAATGTCATCGATGTTCAAGAAGCCGAATGTAGCGCCAGGAACTGGAACTAGATCAATTGGTGCGTTAGTGGATCCCCCAAAGAAAACACTTATTGGGTTTCCATCAGCTGGTCTTTCCATGCGTCCAGGTGTCGATATGACCTCAGGAATTAGGGCGCCAATTCCCCTGCCTAATCCACCTTTTTTCTCAGCCATTTGATACTCCTCTAGTTGCTATTTCAATTGCTGCTTCCATGTAGGAAATAGCACCATTTGAACTTCTGTCGTAATTGATGACTGTTTGTCCGTAACTTGGCGCTTCAGCAACTCCGATTTGACGGGGAATTAGTGTTTGCAAAGTTTGGGTAGGGAAGTGATTTCTGACGTCGTCAACGACTGCTTGGTTCAACTTGGTACGGGAATCATACATAGTTAGAAGGATCGTCGAGAGTGACAGGTTTGGGTTTAGCGCACCCCGAATCATATCGATGCTGCGCTTTAGTTGGCTAAGACCCTCAAGAGCGTAGTACTCGCATTGAATGGGGATGAGCACCTCTGTAGCTGCGGTAAACGCGTTTACGGTTAGTAGGCCAAGGCTCGGCGGGCAATCGATGAAGACGTAGTCTGGGCGGACGGCTACCGTTGAAATGTACTCTGCGAGTGCGTTCTTTAGCCTGAATTCTCGGGCTAAAAGGGACACAAGTTCAAGCTCTGCAGTGGCCAAATCAATGGTTGCCGGTACACAGGTAACTCTCGGTGATTCCGGGCTAACCTGAACTACCTCGGCGATCGTCATCCCTTGGGTAATTACCTCATAGATGGATTTGACACCGATTCGGTGCTCAATTCCCAAAGCTGTGGAGGCGTTTCCTTGAGGGTCTAGATCGATAACCAGCACCTCTAGGCCTTTGTCCGCAAGAGCTGCTGCCAGGTTTACTGCCGTTGTTGTCTTTCCAACGCCACCCTTTTGGTTCGAAACAGTGATCACTCTGGTGCCCGCAGGCTTTGGCAGCACTGCATTCCTAACAGCCGACATGCGCCTGGTGTTGTCGCTGATTTCTTGGGCTAGGGGAGCGTCCTTAAAGCCGCCGGCTAGTCCAAATTCATCTGGATGTTTCACGTGAAACCTGCTTCTCAATTACGGTCGTTTCGGTTGATTGGGGTTGCCAGCCCACAGGGGACGGACTAGTTTCTTCTCGACCATTAGGGTACCCAAGGCCCCCGACAACAGTCGCTTTTGTGACTGCCGTGGCTTCGGCAATTTGCTTTGCTTCGTCTCCGAATTTGCTATTTGCGGTCAAAATATCTCCATGTCCAGATACTTAGAGTAACCTAACTCGAACCACGGTAGTTGGGTCATGGAGAAGATTTTGTCCAACCGTGACTATTTCGAAAGTGTCAAGCTTGAGCTTTTTCACCAAAGTCATTGATTCGTCTATTTCGTCTTGAGCCTTAGAGCCCTTGAGAGCCAAAATCTGGCCGCCGGCGACAGTTAGTGGAACTAACATTCTCAAGAGTTTAGGGAGGGCGGAAACGGCTCTCGCTGTAACCACGTCATAGTTCCGCAAAGGGGCTTCCTCGGCTCTGCCTCGTAGAACTTTAACGTTGAGCAAACCGAGTTCCGGTACCACGACTTCAGAAAGCCAATTGGCTCGTCTCTCCATAGGCTCGATGAGAACGAAATCTGTACTAGGCATAAGAATCGCCATCGGAATTCCAGGGAAACCAGCCCCAGATCCAACATCTGCAACCAGTTGGCCGGGTTCAACTAACTCCCCAACGACAGCAGAATTTAGGATGTGCCTTGACCACAATTTTGGAAGTTCCCTTGGGCCAATGAGGCCGAGCAAGTCGCCGTCTCGGACCAAGAGCTCGAAGAATTTGCGAGCTTGGCCGATGTGCTCACCGAAAACTTTGAGAGCTTCTTCTGGTTCGACCTCGGGCTCAAATACCTCTGGTTCGCTGTGCTCTGTCATAGGACTATCCAATCATGGCTAAACAAAAAGCCAGGACAACTGTCCTGGCTAAATGTTTCACGTGAAACTATTCGGCTGGTTTCGCCACGATGTGGCGGTCCTTGCCTTCTCCCTCAGACTCTGAAATGAGACCGGCTTCTGCGATTAGATCGTGGGCGATCTTACGCTCGTATGAGCTCATTGCCTTCATGGCTACAGGTGCGTTGGTGTCCTTGACTTTGTCAATTACCTTGTTTACAACCTTCGTTAAGGCATCCAGTCTTACTTGACGAGAACCTGCTATGTCCAAGATCAGGCGGCTAAAAGACTGGGTCTTTGTCTGCACAGCTATTCTTGTCAGTTCCTGAAGCGCTTCGACTGTGTCCGGATGCGACACCAGTCTTAGGTTGCTTTCTTCGTCAGCCGTTACTTCCAAATAAGCCCTTCCTTGACGCACATCGATGTTGATGTCACCATCAAGATCAAAGATGTCTAGCAGTTCTTCTAGGTAATCTGCGGCTACTTCACCTTCTTCTTCAAGGTCCTTAATTGAGGTTTTAACCTCTCCAGACTCTGCTGCTTCTTCGAGGTTTTCTGCGGTTTCAATCTGATCTGACATAGGTCCTACTTCTTGCCGTTCGGCTTCTTTTTGGCTCTGGCCTTAGATACAGGCTGAACGCGCTGGGCTGGTGGGGTGGTCTCGGTTGTTTCTACTGGTTCCTCTTTGGAGAACTTGCCCTTCTTGATTAGGCGGGCTTCTCGCTCATTGTGGGCTATAGAGCCTGGTGTTGGCATGTTTCTAATGACCACGAACTGCTGTCCCATAGTCCAGAAGTTTGATACCAACCAGTAAATCAATACACCCAGAGGGAATGAAATACCTGAGATGAGGAAGATGACTGGGAACGCGTAAAGCATGATTTTCTGGGTCTGAGCGAACTGCGAGTTCTGCACATCTGGGTTCTGGTTCTTAGCCATGATCTGCTTCTGGGTGATGAACTGAGAAGCAGTCATGAGGACAATCATCACAGCAGCGATGATCTGAACGGAGGTACTGGTAGCGGTTATGAAAGTTTCCGAGAGGCTAGCTCCAAGGAACTTTGACCTAGCGAATGAATCTGAAAGCTCTTGGGTTAGGAAGCCAACTCCTGGCTTCTTTGACTGAGCCTCTTGAAGAGTTGTGAAAAGAGAGAAGAACACAGGCATCTGAGCTAGTAGTGGTAAACAAGAGGCAAATGGGCTAGAGCCATGCTTCTTGTATAAGGCCATCTGCTCTTTAGCCATCTTCTCGCGTGAATCGCGGTCTGTTTTACCCTTGTACTTCTTTTGGATCTTCTGTAGGTCAGGCTGGATTACATACATAGATCTTTGCGATTTAATCTGCTTAACAAAAAGTGGAATTAGTGCAGCTCTAACGACTAAAACTAGGCCCACGATGGAGACGACCCAAGATACTCCTGAATCTGGCGGCACACCCAATGTGGTGAGTAGGCTGTGGCACGTCACCAAGATTGCTTCGATTGCCCATTTGAAGGGCCATAGTATGGCCGAGATAATATCCATTTATTTATCCTTTTCTGATGCCACAGTCCAAGACTGGGAAACTACGAATCCATGTTTGGTCAAGCTCAGCCACTTTGGACCGGGCCTAACCTCGTCAACGCCACCCTTAGCAAATGGGTTGCAGCGCAGGATCCTCCAGAGGGTCAACACCGACCCTTTTACAAATCCTTGCTGCTGTATAGAGCCTAAACCGTAAGCAGAGCATGATGGGTAAAAACGGCAAACATCTCCGTAAAGAGGTGAGATTATTTTTCGCCAAATCAAGATAAAGCCGATGAAGGTATTCCTTGGCAAAAGCCAAATGTTCAGCAAGATCATTCTCATCTGTTTACCTTATTAACAAACTTTCGTCTCTAAACTTACTTGGACAAATGGTCAAGGCAACTATCCAAGTCCTCGCCAAGAGCTTGCCAGGTAAGGTCAATCGCTGCTGGAAGTGCTCGGATCACCATTGCTTGTCCGTTTCGGAATTTGGGGAGTCTATCTCTAACTGCTGATCGCAATCTTCTTTTGACCAGGTTTCTCTGAACCGCAGAACCAACAGCTTTAGAGACTACGAATCCAAAACGTGCGCTTGAGTTGTCATCGTTTTGTTTTAGGTATAGAACCATGCTGTTGCCGACAGCTTTGCGGCCAGTTCGCATAGTTGACCGAAAATCCTCGGCCGATTTCAGCCGGTTCTCTCGAGCCAGCAAAAGAGACTACGCAGACAGTTCGGTGCGGCCCTTGCGGCGACGAGCTGCAAGGATAGCGCGACCAGCACGGGTCTTCATACGTAGACGGAAACCGTGGGTCTTTGCGCGACGGCGAGTGTTTGGTTGAAAGGTACGCTTGCTCATTAGGTGTTACTCCAAAACATTTGGTGGGTCCACGTCAAAATTGATCTTTACTATTTAGCTCAGCGAACCCAAGGCCGAGCAACCTCTTAAACTTACGCCACTAATAGGCCACCGGTCAAGTTTTGGAGAGAAAAATTTTTGGTCTTTTTGTTCAGATTCAAACGCCTGGAACACATTTCATAACATTTTGGCAAAAAACCCAATCTCGATTTGCAATTTCAATAACTTAAGCGGTTGAATACTAAGAGATAGTTTTCCACAGGCAATAATTGTTGCTTCAACCACTTATCAACAGGTTATCCACAGTTGTTAATATCTGTGGATAAATGGTGGAAAACTTCCTATAGACCAAGTAAACATTGAACTTAGTGAAAGATGCAAATGGCTGAGCTGACGGGAATCACCACTGAACAGTGGCAAGACGTCGTCAATAGGCTCAAGGATGATGACCGCATCACTAAACAGCTACTTGGCTTTGTTAACCTAATTTCAGTGCAAGGGGTTCTCGGTGAAACCCTGTACTTGCAAGTAGCTAACGAGATGACCCGTGGAATTATCGAGCAGCGCATCAAGCAGCCTCTTTTGGAGACACTATCTCAAGTTGGCCTTCCAGAGACTCCAAACAATATTGGTATCGTTGTCAACCCTGATCTGCCCGCGGCATTCAGCTCAAATCAAACTGCAGATATTGAGATCGAAGAGGAACCGGCCGTAGTGCCTGTTTACACATCGACAGACAGCTCTCAACCAACCGATGGATCTTCTCGCCTCAACCCTCGATACACATTCGAAAGTTTTGTCCAGGGAAGTTCAAACCGCTTTGCCCACGCCGCTGCCTTTGCGGTGGCTGAAGTTCCAGCAAATGCTTACAACCCCTTGTTCATCTATGGAAATTCAGGACTAGGCAAAACCCACTTGCTACACGCCATCGGTAACTATGTTCAGCAGTACTGGCCAGCAAAAAAGGTTAGGTATGTTTCAAGCGAGGTGTTCACTAACGACTTCATCAACGCTATTCAAACCAACACGAGTTTTAACTTCCAAGCAAAATACCGTCAGGTCGATGTGCTCTTGATCGATGACATTCAATTCCTCCAGGGTAAGAAAGAGACTCAGGAGTCATTCTTTGCAACCTTCAACGCTTTGCACGAGCAAGGTAAGCAAGTGGTTATCACGAGCGATGTGTCACCAAAACTTCTCAACAGCTTTGACGAGAGAATGCGCAGCCGTTTCGAATGGGGACTAATGACAGACATTCAAGCTCCTGAGCTTGAGACCCGTATCGCCATCCTCCGTAAAAAGGCCGAAAACGACAAGATACGAGTCAGCGATGAAATCCTCGATTACATGGCTGCAAGAATTTCCTCCAACATTCGCGAGCTTGAAGGTGCACTTATTCGTGTAACAGCTTTCGCAGCCCTCAACAGAACACAAATAGACATGCCCCTAGTTCAGGCAGTTCTAAAGGATGTTGTTCCCCTTGGCGAGGATGGCAACAACATAGCTCCTATGGAAATAGTCAGAGCTGTTTCCAGTTATTTCAAGCTGACCCAAGAAGAGCTGTTCGGTAAATCCAGGTCACAGGCAATAGTTGAGGGTCGCCAGATAGCTATGTACTTGTGTAGAGAAAAGACCAGCATGTCTCTTCCAAAGATTGGTGCCCTGTTTGGTGGTAGAGACCACACAACAGTTATGTATGCGATCAAAAAAGTTGGAGATCTGATGAAAGAACGCAGGTCTATTTACAACTATGTAACCGACATAATGTCAGGACTTAAGTAAAAGTTCTCAACAATCGCTGTTCATAACTTGTGTAATAAACCCCTTTTTCTGTGAGTAACCCGTGGTTGCTTGTTAGTTTCCAAATCTAAATTCACAACTAAATCAGTTCTCCACAGCATTATCCCCAGATGTGTATACAAGTTTCACGTATGTGATTCAGGTGAAATAATTGGCAACTAGACGGTTATCCACATTATCCACAGGTGTTAATAAGACTATTAAAGATTAAGAGTTAAAGAGATTGAAGACCATAACTTTAACGTTTGGTCTATGTACAGAGCTGAGTTGAATTCTGTGCCAAGATTAAGGTAATCCCACGAAAGGCGAACTGTGAAGTTCCAGGTCAATAGAGATGTTTTAGCAGAGGCAGTGTCTTTTGCTGCTCGAATGCTGCAATCAAAACCTACATCCCAGATTCTTTCAGGCATGCGCTTGGTTGCCGATGCCAACTCACTGCAAATTTCTGTTTTTGATCATGACGTTTCAGCTCAAACAGATGTTGTCGCTAACGTCGAAGAATCCGGTACCGCACTTGTCTCTGGCCGCCTACTGAATGAAATCATTGGCCGTTTACCTAACCAACCTGTCACATTCGTGATTGATGGAACCAAATCTGTTCTAACTTGCGGAACATCCAAATTTGAGTTAGCTACTCTGCCTATTGCTCAGTACCCAACACTTCCTCCTATTCCACCAGTGAATGGAACTATCGATGGAGAAGCTTTCATATCTGCAATCAGGAGAGTGTCAGTAGCATCTGCCAAAGATTCAACCAGACCTTTCCAAAAGGGTATTCAACTAAAAGCAAATCAAACATCAGTTACTTTCACAGCAGCTGATCCAAACCGAATTGCTAGATGCCAGGTCCAGTGGCTGGGTAAGAATGTTCCTGATGACACATCAGCAGTAGTTCTAACTAAAACCATGCAAGACATTGAGAAAACTTTTGCCAATCTTGGCGAGGTAAGTATTTCTATTTCCCCTGATGGTGGAATGGTAGCTTTCCAAGCTAAAAACAGAATCGTGACCACTGTGGTTCTAAACATTGAGAACTACCCAGACATTGATCAGTATTTCCCAACCAACCTCGAGGAATCAGTAATCATCAACAAGCAAGATTTGATTGATGCTACCCGCAGAGTGGAACTAGTAGTCAATGAATCTGAAGACACAATTCGTTATGCCTTCGAAGATGGTTCAGTGAACCTAGATTCGACAAGTTCAGAGAACAATGCATCTGAATCAGTTCAAGCAACACTTAATGGAAACCCAACCAGTTTGCGATTTAAGCCATGGCTGTTCCACGACGGCCTAAGCCAAATAACCAGTGAGTTTGTTAAAATAGAATTCACAAAGAACCAAAGAGATCCAGCTCGTCCTGGACCTATCATCATGTCAAGCCAAACCTCCAAAGATGCAGCTTCGCCTGACACATATCGGTATCTACTAAACCCGAACATGTTAAAGCGTTAACAACAACGCATCAAAGCGAAAGGCAACAAATGCACATCGGACTAATTGGCTTGGGCAAAATGGGTGGCAACATGAGAACCCGTTTGCGAAACAAGGGGATTGAAGTAACAGGCTACGCTCGCGATAGAGCAGTTGCAGATGTTGGCAGCATTGAAGAGTTGGTAGCAGCTCTACCATCTCCAAAAATAGTTTGGGTAATGGTTCCTCACGGCAAAGCAACCGATGACGTTATTAATGAACTTCAAAAGCACATGGGTGCGGGAGATCTAATCATCGAAGGTGGTAACTCACGTTTCAGTGAAGATATCCGTCACGCAGCTCAAGTAGCTGAATCAGGTATTGGTTACCTGGACTGCGGAGTTTCCGGTGGTGTGTGGGGACTACAAAATGGTTATGGCCTAATGGTCGGTGGCGACGAGAAGTTGGTTGCACAAGCTATGCCAATTTTTGATGCTCTAAGACCTGAAGGTGAAAGAGCTGAAGGCTTTGTTCACGTTGGGGATGTTGGTGCGGGACACTACGCAAAGATGGTTCACAACGGCATTGAGTACGCGATGATGCAAGCTTTCGCTGAAGGATATGAACTTCTTGAAAAGAAAGACATCATCAAAGACGTTCATGGAACTTTTGCAGCATGGCAAAGAGGAACAGTTGTGCGTTCATGGCTTCTCGATCTTCTAGTTCTTGCTCTGGAAGAAGACCCATCACTTTCCAAAATTAAAGGTTATGTAGAAGACTCTGGAGAAGGTCGCTGGACTGTTGAAGAAGGTATCGCCAACGCTGTTCCTATGCCAGCAATCACTGCTTCACTATTTGCACGTTTCACAAGCCGTCAAGACGACTCACCTGCCATGAAAGCTGTAGCTGCGCTGCGCAATCAATTTGGTGGTCACGCGGTTAAAAAAGCCGATTAGAACTTAGATGCACGTAAAGCATCTAACTCTTTCTAATTTTCGTAACTACGAAACTGTTGAACTTCCGCTAAGCACAGGTGTTAATTTACTTGTCGGTAAAAACGGACAAGGTAAAACAAACCTAGCTGAGGCAATTTTCTTTGCAGCTACTTTGTCTTCGCATCGTGTGAGTGGCTATTTGCCATTGATCCGTCAGGGAGAAACCAAAGCGATTGTAAGAGTTTTAGCCAGATTTGAAGATAGAGAAAACCTACTCGAACTAGAACTAAACACCGAGTCTCCTAATCGAGCGCGGATAAACAAAAGTGACACTCCTCGAATCAGAGACATCCTTGGATATGTGAACGCTGTTATCTTCTCCCCTGAAGATTTGGATATAGTCAAGCGAGATCCAGCCAACAGAAGAGATTTCATAGATGAGCTAATTGTTCAGCTATCGCCGAGAATGTCTGCTGTATACAGCGACTACGAAAGAGTTTTGAAGCAGAGAAATACTCTACTGCGAACAGCTAAGAACATGAGCTCTAGTTCTTCTGGACTAAGTACCTTAGATTCCTGGGATCAGTCGCTGGTAAAAATCGGAAGCGAAATCATCGCTACCAGGTTTGATGTTCTGCAACGTATTGCACCATTTCTAAGCGATGCATATGCATCTATTGCTGATGAGAAAAACGATCCCTCCATACAACTTAAGAGCTCTGTGATTTCTAATGATTCTGAAACAGATGGATCAAGCGCTGAACTTCTCACAGGCGATAAAACCGAAATTGAAGAACTATACAGATCGCGATTGGCTTTAGTTAGAAGTAAAGAGATCGAAAGAGGCATAACCCTGGTTGGACCTCATCGGGACGATTTGCTTTTACTGCTTGGTTCACTTCCAGCCAAGGGGTACATAAGCCATGGAGAATCATGGTCGTACGCTCTTGCACTGAAACTCGCCAGCGCCTCACTCATCCGCAAAGATGCTAGAGCCGGAGATCCAATTCTGATTCTTGACGATGTGTTTGCTGAACTGGATTCAACTAGAAGGTCGCAACTAGCTGAGCTGATATCGCATAATGAACAGGTGATTATCACCGCAGCCGTTGCCGAAGATGTACCTAGCGAGCTTCGTGCTACCAAGTTCAAGGTAACTTCAGGAAGTCTTGAGGCTGAAGTTGACTAGGGAGAATGAGCCTGATGTCGCGGTTGAGTTTTATTACCGTATGAGAGCGGCTATCACTGGCCGCAAAGATCGGGACACTAAGCGTCGAGAAAAGATCCAAAGACAGAGCTCTCGTCCTTTTGATGAGGGTCGAGCACCTAAGACGCTGGCAAACACCATGGATGCTCTCATTCAGAATTTTGGTTGGCAGTCCAAGGTAGCCGAGGCTGAACTGTTCTCAAACTGGAAAGAACTGGTCGGAGATAGGGTGGCGGAAAGTAGCTTCCCGGAAGACCTGTCCAAAGGGGTCCTAACTGTCCGCTGTAAAAGCACCGCTTGGGCTACTCAGCTAAGGCTGATGGGCAATGAGATTTTGGTCAAAATCGGGGAGAGATTACCTGATCTAGAAGTCAAGGAATTAAGGTTTATTGGACCTCAGGCACCTAGTTTTAAGAGGGGTTTTCGCACAGTTCAGGGACGTGGTCCCAGGGACACCTTCGGCTAATCTGGCAATCAAGCCACAACCCAATAAATAAGCACCTTCCAGAGGGTTATCCACAGGCTCTGAAGCACCCAAATTACGCCCAAATAGACCCTGTTTTGGGCCATTCTGGGGCCCTTAAAAGGATAGAATGGACAGGTTAGTTACCCCGGATTTAAGTCGCCTTATTGAGGGTGCCGTCGTGAGGGCCTGACTCGATGAAATAGGAGCTACACCCCAGTATGACCGATGCCAAAAAAGGCTATGACGCCTCAAATATTCAAGTTCTAGAAGGCCTGGAGGCGGTTCGTAAGCGCCCTGGAATGTACATCGGTTCAACCGGCCCAAGGGGTCTCCACCACCTCGTTTATGAGATTGTGGACAACGCTGTAGACGAGGCTCTAGCTGGCCACTGTAAAAACATCGATGTAGTCATTACTAAAGACGGCTGGATCAAGGTTGCCGATGACGGTCGAGGCATCCCAGTTGACATGCACCCGGTTGAGAAGAAACCAGCTGTTGAAGTTGTACTAACCGTTTTGCACGCAGGTGGAAAGTTTGGTGGTGGCGGCTACGCGGTGTCAGGTGGTTTGCACGGTGTTGGAGCTTCTGTCGTTAACGCCCTCTCCACACAACTAAACGTTATTGTCGCGCGTGATGGATTCATGTGGACGCAGAGCTATCTTGCGGGTGTACCTATCGCTCCACTAGCTAAGGGTAAGGCGGCAGACTTCACCGGAACTGTTATTGAATTCCTGCCAAGCCCAGAAATTTTTGAAACGGTGGAGTTTGATTATGAAACTCTGCGCTCCAGATTTCAGCAGATGGCCTTCTTGAATAAGGGTCTAAGTATTTCACTGCACGACGAGCGCAATGAACGCAGCGATAAGTTCATGTATGAAAACGGCTTGAAAGATTATGTTCAATACTTAAACTCTGCGAAGAAAGTAGATCTTGTTCATGATGAGATCATTGCTTTCGAATCTGAGAACGCAGAAAAGTCGATGTCTTTGGAAGTTGCGATGCAATGGACCAATGGATATAACGAAAGCGTCCACACTTATGCCAACACAATTAACACTCATGAGGGTGGAACACACGAAGAAGGTTTTAGAACAGCCCTAACATCTCTCCTCAACAAATACGCTCGTGACAAATCTCTTTTGAAAGAGAAGGACGAAAACCTAACCGGTGATGATGTTCGTGAAGGACTAACAGCGGTCATTTCTGTGAAACTTGTTGAACCACAATTCGAAGGTCAAACTAAAACCAAACTAGGTAACACAGAAGTTAAAGCTTTCGTTCAAAAGATTGCTAACGATAAGTTGGCCAATTGGTTTGATAGAAATCCAACCATGGCAAAAGAAATTTGCCGGAAAGCCATTCAAGCTGCAACTGCTCGACTAGCTGCTCGCAAAGCAAGAGAGGCAACTCGTCGCAAGGGGCTTCTAGAATCAACCGGAATGCCTGGAAAACTTCGCGACTGTTCATCAAGAGATCCAAGACTTAGCGAAATCTATATCGTTGAGGGAGACTCAGCCGGTGGTTCAGCCATGCGAGGGAGAGATCCTGAAACTCAAGCGATTCTTCCTTTGCGCGGAAAGGTTCTAAACGTCGAAAAAGCTCGGCTAGACAGAGCTCTTGGCAATAGCGAAGTTCAGGCATTGATCACCGCTTTCGGAACAGGCATCGGTGAAGAATTCGATGTGTCAAAAATTCGATATCACAAGTGTGTACTGATGGCCGATGCTGATGTCGATGGACAACACATTCGTACACTTCTGCTAACTCTTCTATACAGATTCATGAGACCTTTGATTGAACATGGATATGTTTATCTAGCTCAACCACCTTTGTATCGAATCAAGTGGTCTAACGCAGAGCATGAATATGTATACACAGATGCTGAGCGTGATGAAAAACTTGCGAGTGGTCAAGCTGCAGGAAAGCGCATACCGAAGGAAAACTCAATCCAGAGATATAAAGGTTTGGGCGAGATGGACTATGACGAGCTATGGGCCACCACAATGGATCCAGCACGCAGAACACTGCTTCAGGTAACTCTGGATGATGCAGTTCGTGCAGATGAAATTTTCTCAACACTTATGGGTGATGATGTTGAACTGCGCAGAACATTCATCCAACAAAACGCGAAGGATGTTCGCTTCCTAGATATCTAGAGCGGGGAAATATTATGACTGAAAACAATGAACCAATCGTCGACAGAGTCGAGCAAATTGATCTAAACGTTGAAATGCAAAGGTCTTACCTTGACTATGCGATGAGCGTTATCGTAGGGCGTGCGTTACCTGATGTGAGAGATGGGTTGAAACCTGTTCACCGCAGAGTTATATATGCGATGTATGACGGAGGTTATCGCCCAGACAAGCAGTTCTCCAAGTGTTCTCGTGTTGTTGGAGACGTTATGGGTCAGTACCACCCACACGGAGATGGTGCTATCTATGACACTCTTGTGCGTCTTGTTCAAGAGTGGAACCTGAGATACCCACTGGTAAATGGTCAGGGTAACTTTGGTTCACCCGGTAACGATGGGGCAGCAGCTCCTCGATACACAGAGTGCCGTATGGCTCCGCTTGCTCTTGAGATGGTTAGAGACATCGATGAAGAGACTGTTAACTTCCAAGACAACTACGATGGTAGAACTCAGGAACCAACAGTTCTTCCAAGCCGTATTCCAAACCTTCTGATCAACGGATCTATTGGTATCGCTGTTGCTATGGCAACCAACATCCCTCCGCACAACCTAAGAGAAGTTGCTGAAGGTGCGCAGTGGGCATTAGCTAACCCGGGTGCTTCTCAAGAAGAACTGCTGACTGCTTTGATGCAGCGCATCAAGGGACCGGACTTCCCTACAGCTGCAACCATCCTGGGTTCTCAAGGAATCAAGGATGCCTATAGAACCGGCCGTGGTTCAATCACCATGCGAGCAATTGTCAATGTTGAAGAACTTCAAGGCAGAACCTGTTTGGTTGTAACCGAACTTCCTTACCAGGTTAACCCAGACAACCTAGCTCTGAAGATTGCTGAACTAGTTAAAGAACAACGCCTAACCGGTATCGCAGATATACGTGATGAAACCTCAGGTAGAACAGGCCAGCGACTAGTTATCGTTTTGAAGAAAGATGCCGTTGCACAGGTTGTTCTAAACAACCTATACAAGTTCACACCGCTGCAAGAAAACTTCAGTGCGAACATGTTGGCTCTCGTTGATGGAGTTCCAAGAACACTTAGCTTGGATGGTTTCATCACTTACTGGATCGCTCACCAAATTGAAGTGATTGTTAGAAGGACTAAGTTCCGTCTAAGAAAAGCCGAAGAGCGTGCGCACATCCTTCGTGGCTACCTGAAAGCTCTTGATGCTCTTGATGAAGTAATCAAACTCATTAGAGCTAGTGCGACAGCAGATGATGCTCGCGAAGGCTTGATTAAGCTGTTGGAAATCGATGACCTGCAGGCAAGAGCAATCTTGAATATGCAGTTGCGTCAACTTGCTGCACTTGAAAGACAAAAGATTATTGATGAGGCAGCCGAACTCGAAGCGCTTATCGTCGAGTACCAGGCAATCATTGCTGACCCAGATCGTCAGAGAACTATCGTCAGTGAAGAACTAGAAGAAGTAGTTAAGCGTCACGGCGATGACAGAAGAACTCAAATTCTTCCTGGAGAAGATGGCGTTACTGACCTTGATCTAATCCCAGAAGAGGAAATGGTTATCACCATCACTCGAGGTGGATACATCAAGAGAACTAAGAGCGATAACTACCGTTCTCAGCACCGCGGTGGTAAGGGTGTTAAGGGTGCAAGCCTTAGGGCTGACGATGTTGTTGAACACTTCTTTGTGACCACAACTCACCACTACTTACTCTTCTTCACAAACAAGGGTCGTGTTTATAGAACTAAGGCTTATGAAGTTCAGGAAGCTGGAAGAGATGCAAAG
Source organism: Rhodoluna sp. (assembly GCA_049314335.1). Lineage (GTDB taxonomy): Bacteria > Actinomycetota > Actinomycetes > Actinomycetales > Microbacteriaceae > Rhodoluna. The sequence continues at coordinate 33,099 of JBMOFL010000005.1, forward strand.
GGTCAGCACGCAGCTAACCTATTAGCTTTGCAGCCTGATGAGAAGATTGCTCAAGTTCTAGATATTCGTGACTACCAGCAGGCAGAGTATTTAGTCATGGCAACCAAATCTGGTTTGGTGAAGAAAACCTCACTTGAGGCGTATGACACTTCTAGATCTGGTGGTGTGATTGCCATCAAACTTCGTGAAGATGATGAAGTAGTTTCAGCTCTGCTAGTTAACCAGTCCGATGATCTTCTCCTTGTTTCAAGCAAGGGAATGTCAATCAGATTCTCAGCAAGTGACGAATCACTTAGACCTATGGGACGTGACACCAGTGGAAACATTGGTATGCACTTCCGTGATGGCGATTACTTGCTTTCAGCAGATGTGATCACAGATCGCGGATTCGTCTTTGTAGTAACCGAAGGCGGTTTCGCTAAGCGAACAGCTGTTGAGCAGTATCGTCTACAAAACCGTGGCGGTATTGGTATCAAGGTAGCCAAACTTGAAGAACGCCGAGGCGACATCGTTGGTGCTCTAATTGTTGAAGAGGACGATGAGGTTCTTATTGTCCTATCCAGCGGTAAAGTTGTCAGATCAGCCGTGAGTGAAGTACCTGCTCGAGGCCGAGACACCATGGGTGTTGTTTTTGCCCGTTTCGATGATGAGGATTCCGTCCTAGGATTAGCAAAGAACAGCGAACGTAACTTGGATAGCGTAGACACCGAAACAGCAACCGTCGAAGTTGTCACAGATGAGAGCGGAGAGTAAATGAGTATCTTTTCACGCACCGTAAGACGCAGCGAGGCCAACGTGAAGCCGGTGAACCTGAAGCTAGTCAAGATCAACTTCTGGTCAGCAGTCAAGTTTGGCTTTGTAGTGACCATAGCTACAGCCATTGGTTTGGTTATCGCACTAACCGCGGTTTATTTCATTCTTAGCTTGGCTGGGGTCAACGCTATCTTGAAGGATTCGTTTGGTCAGGAAGTCACCTTGCCTGCAGTTCTATCTGTTTCTCTAATCATGGGTTTGTTCATAATCTTGGTGGGAACCATTTTGTCCGGTGTTTGGGCTCTAATCTTCAACATTGTGGCCCGCATCACAGGCGGTATTTCAGTAGGTTTCACGAATAACTAAATCTCAGTTTGAGTCAAGTACTCAAATCAGGTAGGGTTAACTTCGTTCTATGGGCCTATAGCTCAGGTGGTTAGAGCGCTTCACTGATAATGAAGAGGTCGGAGGTTCAAGTCCTCCTAGGCCCACCAGGAAGTACTCTCTCACCAGAGTGGCCTTCCGAACGGGGACTTAGCTCAGTTGGTAGAGCACCTGCTTTGCAAGCAGGGGGTCAGGGGTTCGACCCCCCTAGTCTCCACGCAAGTGGAAAGCCCGGTCAGAAATGGCCGGGCTTCTTTCTTTAAAATGGACATAGACTCAGACTATGGAATCTTTAGCGCTCTTTGTTAGTTTTATTTTGTTGGCTCTGTTGGTGCTTGGTTTGGCCACAGTCGTAATTTGTCTTTTAGCCAGACTAGGTAAAGTGCCTCCAGTTGTTGGGTACATTGCATTAGGTGTTCAAGCTCTCGAAACCTTCTTCTGCTACTCGCTCTCTATGCCTGTGGGAAACGCCGCTTTGTTCTTGCTAGTGGCATGTGCACTTTTGCTTCTACTACCAGGCTCAAAGGTTCTTGATCAGAGAAAGTGAAATCTCGTTCCCATACCTCAACAGCATGAATGAGCACTCAGGTAGTAGCCTTGGTTCAAAGACAACATACAGGGGATTTGAATGAAAAAAACAACCGCTAGCAAATTAGCAATACTTACAGTTTTTCTTGTTGGACTATCTGGCTGCACCACACCTGATCCAAAGGTGACTCCAACTCCACCGAAGACACAAACTCAAGCGCAGATTGAAGCTGAGTTCTACAAGATCGCGGACGATTCGTGTGCGAAGGCACAGGCCGAAAACACGATTGAAAGATTCATAAACAATCCCCCAGAAGCAATCATCTCCCTAGCTAAGTCAAACGCGTACAGAGACTACAGCGCAATTTACGTAGACAATAAAGGGAGAGCGCAAGTCATTTACGAATTAGAGCTAACTGTTTGCTGGCCTGGATACCTCATCTCCATGATGGAAGAAGCTAATCACGACAACACAGGTGATTACGAGCACTACGTCAAGAAGAACTCCGACGGGACCTTCACTTGGACTGATAAGTCTTACAGCGAAGAAGGTTCTACACTCAAGGACACCATTTATGTAGTTGAAGAAGGCCTCTTTGTGAAAGCAATCCCAGAAGATGTGGCTAACACAAGGGGTCTCGAGTATGGTCCTATCTCTGATGCCGACATGCAAGTCTTCAAAGACGCGGTGGATGCAGAATTGAACAGACTCAACGAATAACTAGGGTGTGAGCTAAGCCCTCACACAGTTATTGGTTTGAGGTTTTTGAATCTGCTTCGGATCACTAGTGCAGCAATTAGAAGTACAAGACCACACAAAACTACGGTTGGTCTAATGCCTATAACTGCAGCCACAAAACCAATCAATGGGGCTCCTATAGGTGTTCCACCCATAAAGATGAGAATGTAGATTCCGATCACTCTGCCTCGCAAAGCATTGGTTGTGTTGCTTTGAACATAACTGTTTGCAGAAATCAATGTGAGCAGAGCTGTGGCCCCCATGATTGGCAACATGATGGCAAACACTATCGGATTTGGAATGTAAGCACAGACCATCAACAGGACACCAAAGAAAGCTGCTCCTCGAAGAATGTTCTTAGTGGTTCGGTGTTGCTCTAAGCGAGCTGCCAGTAACGCACCAGATAGCGAGCCAACCGCCAGCATACTTCCTAGTGCACCGAACTGGTCCGGACCCATATTGAATTCTTTGGTGGCCATCAGAGCGATAAAGATTTGAAAGTTTAGACCAAAGGTGGTTGTAAAGAACACAACGGTCATTACCAGCATTAGATCTGGTCTTGACCTCACATAGGTTAAGGCCTCAGCTAGCTTGTTCTCTTTCGCAGGCTTCACAGTTATGTGTAGGTCTTTGTCTCTAATAAAGAGAAGAGTTGAAACCATGAAAACGTAGGTAACAGTGTTGATCAGGAAAGATGGCCCAGTTCCAAAGTAGAAGATCAGGTATCCACTTAGTGCTGGTCCAACCAGCCTTCCAACATTGAAGTTGGCTGAATTCAAACTCACTGCATTAGCTAAATCGTCTTTGCCCACAAGTTCACTTGTGAAACTGACTCTTATAGGGGAGTCGATGGCCGTAAAGATACCCAGTAGGAGCGCTAAAGCAAACACATGCCAAAGTTGCACGGACTCAGTGACAACTAAAAGCCCAAGGAAAACAGAGGCTAAACCTGCACCGGTGTTGGTAAGAATTAATAGTTTTCTCTTGCTGAATCTGTCTGCCAGCAATCCACCGTAAAGACTTAGAAGCATCGCTGGAAGAAATTGCATGGCTGTTACCAGACCTAGCATGGCCGCATCGTTGTTGGTGAGTTCTAGCACTAACCAGTCCTGAGCTACACGTTGGGCCCAAGTGCCGATGTTCGACATCACATTGGCAGGATAAAGTATGCGGAAGTTCCGGTGTTGGAACGATCTCAACGCTGAACTTTTAGCCACCAGACAAATCTACTTGCTCATGATGTTGTATTTTGGCTTTATGAAGATTAGACAGATTGCCCTTGGTTGCAAAGACCTAACCAGAGCCCAAAAGTTTTACGAAAAGCTCTTAGGCAGCAAACCTTTAGCTGTATTCAATCCACCAGGTTTCGCTTTCTTCTATTTGGGAGGCACTCGGCTACTTCTAGAGATCGGTGGTCCAAGTTCTCTAATTTACCTAGAGGTGGATGATGTGAAAGTAGAAACCGAAAGGCTTCGCATCTCGGGTGTAAAGATTCATACTGAACCACACATAGTTTTTCCAGATCCCCAAGGAGTCTTTGATAAGCCAGGTAACGAGTGGCTGTCCTTTATAGAAGATTCAGAAGGAAACCTAATTGGTTTGATGAGCCGAGAGACAAACTAAGCATCTGCTTTTTGTGGCATGTCTCGCATAGTTCTTAACGGCGAGAAGAAAACAAAACTAGAACTGAATACAGCTAGAACCGCTCCAATCCAAATGGTTGGCAGTACACCAAAAGCGGTACCGAGCAAGCCAGATATTAGAGCACCAATAGGCATACAACCCCAGACCATGAACCTAATGGATGCATTCATTCTGCCAAGTAGATGTTCAGGGCAAATTCTTTGGCGTGCTGTTACTTGAGTGATGTTGTATGTCAAAGCAAAGAATGCTGTGAGAAAGAACTGTGCACCTAAAAGCACTATGGAAAATTCTCGAGAGACATACCAAGACAATGGAATAAGTAGTTGAACACATCCCGAGCAAACTGCCGATATAACTACTAGAGTTCCTTCGCCAAAAAACTTTATGAGTTTAGGAGTTACTGTTGCTCCTACTAGTCCACCAATTGATCCAATGGATGCTAGGACTCCAAAGCTAGCTGTGCTGAAACCTAAATGTTCTTGGCGCAAGAAATAGATAGCAAACATTGTGCCTACGATTGTGCCGAACAAATTGCTTGTTGCGGTCGTGAAAGAAATAGCTCTTATTAGCTTCTGGTTCCACACAAAGCTAAGCCCCTCAGCAATCTCTTTCTTTAGAGGACGACGGTCTGCCTTTGGTTTAGGCACTTCTCTATCCTTGATGAACCAGAGCGCGATTGCGGATACTAGGAAACTAATAGCGTCAACAATCAGAAGCAGCGGGGCTTTGAGAAGTGTTAGTAGCCAGCCAACGATGCTTGGCCCGGAGATACCAGATATCTGTGCGGTAGTTTCCAGCCTGGAATTGGCAACGCCTATAAACTCTTTGGAAACCAGAATAGGTATGTAGCTCTGATATGCAACATCAAAGAACACTGTGGCCACACTAAGTACCGCACCGATTGCAATCAGATGATAAATGTTTAACTCGCCTTGAAGCCAAAGAATAGGTACGGCAGCTACGGCCAGCATGCGAACTAAGTCAGCAACAAGCATCACTCGTCTCTTTATCCAGCGATCAACCCAGGCACCAGCAAGTAAACCGACGATGAGGAAAGCCGAAGTGTTAGCAGCATTTAGAAAACCCACTTGCAATTCAGTTGCAGACAGAAAAGTAACAGCAATTACAGGGAGCGCTAAACCAGATATATGTGAGCCAACTGAACTTACAGTTTGACCAATCCATAGAGCTACGAAACCTCTTTGCCTAAGGATACTTTCTTTATTTATCATCAGTAAAAAAATAACAGGCTCGGTAATTTCATACCGAGCCCGTTATTGCTTTGGAATAATTACTTAGCTTCTCTTTGTCTGCTAATTCCAATGCCGAATGCACCAAGTGCACCAACTAGAACACCAAAAGCTGCAAGCATGTTTGATGAGCCATCGCTTGAGCCAGAAGCAGGCATTGCTACACCACTCTGATAGATGAGAGTTTCGTCAACTTCGCCATCGCGAAGAAGTGATTCGTCAACTTTACCATCAACTGGTTCAATCATGCCTCCATCTTCACCTGTAGTAAATGGGACAGCGTCGTAGCATGAAGACGCGTAACCGTCTGCGTCAACTGTTACCATGCAGTCGGTTGCGTCAACAGCTACAGGAGTGTCATCCAGTGTGGCTAGCATTGTCACCCCGCCACCTCTTACGCAAGGGTTGATGCCGTCTTCGTTGAACTCACATTTGATTTCACTGTTATATTCTTCTGAAACAGGTTCACATG
>JBMOFL010000006.1:0-36292 GCA_049314335.1 Rhodoluna sp.
AAAGTTAAGTTATGTCCAACGAATTACCGACCCAAGAAGAGCTGGTAGCACACTTTTCTAAGCGTCTGGCTTTCGAAACAGATGCTTCAGATGTGCACGCTGATTTTGAGCAAGGCAAAAAGTTTGTTCTTGTCGATGTTCGTGGCCAGAGTTCTTGGGATCAAGGTCATGCTGTAGGTGCTGTGCACATGCATCATTCTGAGATAGCTCAAAGAGCACCGTTAGAGATTCCTATAGACATGTCTGTAGTGGTTTACTGTTGGGGGCCTGGTTGTAACGGAGCACATAGAGGGGCTTTGAACTTTGCTCTTCTTGGCTACCAGGTAAAAGAAATGATTGGTGGTTTTGAGTACTGGGCCAGAGAAGGGTACCCAGTAGAGAATTCTAAGGGTCGAATTATTAGAGATAAAGACCCACTTACAGTCCCAATTGATTCACCTACCTGTGATTGCTAAAAAGACGGAGCATGAATGAATGTCTCTATAAGGCGACTATCCCAAGCAGATAAGTCAGCATGGCTGAATCTTTATCATTCCTACCTTGAGTTCTATGAGACTGAACCAGAAGAGTTAGCTACAGAGCTCCTCTGGAATCGAATCACCAAAGAAGATCCAGAGATTCATGCACTGGTAGCCGAGCTTGATGGGATGGTTGTGGGAATTGCACACTTTCATTACCAACTCTCTACTTGGACACAGACCTATACTTGCTACCTCGAGGACCTATGCGTCAGTGAAGAGGTCCGCGGTAATGGCATAGCTACAGCCTTGATTGAAGAGGTAAAGAGACTAGCCCTTGAACACAAATGCTCAGAGCTGTTCTGGATCACAAAAGAGAGCAATCAAATAGCTCGCAAGCTCTATGACAAGATTGCATCTCAAAGTGAGTTTGTGCGTTATGAAATCAGGTTAGAAAGCGACAAGCAGTAGTCGGTAGGACAGCAGAATACTTTCCTCAAGTTATAAGCCGGTAAGACTACTTGGCAACCATCTGGTCAATAGTTTCTGAATCAAGCACATACTCAATCGCCATAACGCTAGCGCCGATAATACCTACTTCTTTACCAGCTTTGCTTTGAACGATTGAAAGACTTTCGCTGGCTAGAGGCATTGATCTGCTATAGACGGCTTCTCTAACACCAGCAATTAGGTGCTCACCTGCTGATGCCATTGCTCCACCGATAACTATGATCGATGGGTTCATCAAAGATACGCAGGTGCTTAGTACCTCACCTATGTCTCTACCTGCTTGTCGAACCGCTTGAATAGCCTCTACTTTTGAACGCTTAGTTGCATCCACTAAGTCAGACATGTTCCTAACAGGTAGTCCTGCATTGTTTACATTCTTGATCACTGCAGGTGCCCCAGCAACAGCTTCCAGACATCCATAGTTACCGCAACGACATGCGATCTCATCGCCTCGCGAAACTCGCACATGTCCAATGTCACCCGCAGTTCCTTGAGAACCTCTTTGTAGGTGGCCGTCAGAGATAATCCCTGAACCAATACCTGTTGCTGCTTTTAGAAATATAAGATGATCAACATCTGGATAGGTTAGGTGCCGTTCGCCCAGTGCCATTACGTTCACATCGTTGTCAACCAACACTTTTGCTTTCAAATCTTGATTCACGCGTGCAGGTATATCGAATGCATCCCAGCCAGGCATGATAGGTGGGTTAGCTGGCTTACCTGTTTGGTGCTCAACTGGCCCTGGCACACCGATACCGATTGCTAGTAGACGATCTTCATTTAGCTTTAGTCCAGCTAGGAGATGTTTGATCTCTTCAATCATCCAACGCAAGCAAACCTCAGGACCGTCTGATATCTGACGCTTGGTGTCGATAGAAACAAGTATTTTTCCACTTAGGTCAGCAAGTGATGCAACTGCATGGGTAGCGCCAAAGTCAACACCGGCAACCACGAATGCCTCTTCATTTAGCAGAAGTCGGGCTGAGGGGCGGCCTCCAGTAGAGGTAGCGCTTGTGGCTGGAGTTATTAGCCCTAATTCAATAAGGGGATCTAAGCGAAGGGAGATGGTAGATCGAGCCAACCCCGTAAGTTCAGCCATTTCAGCCTTGGTGTGGGGCTGACCGTCCCTGAACATCTGCAGGAGTCGACCGGAACTAAACCCGAAATTCAACATATTATTATCAGCCACCTCTAAAGCATAGACAATTACTTGCCTCGCCTTTCGAGAAAAGATTATCACAAGTTGATAACAAGGTGTCGATTATCGACAAAAGTCTAACGAAAAGTAGCATTATGTACTTAGGAAGTTTAGATTCAACGAAAGGCAAAGCAGTGAAGTTTGGTTACTCAACAATTACTTGGGGCGGAGTCGTCGGACACCCTGGCGGCGTTACCAGCATCAAAGACCTCTTCTACATGACCCATGGAGACACCAAGGCTGCAATTAGAGACGTTGCCGCAGCAGGTTACCAGGGCACCGAAGTCTTTGATGGCAACCTAGCTGAGTTTGCTGATAGCCCTGAAGAGCTGTTATCAGTTCTAAAGGAAACCGGTGTTGAACTAGTTTCCGTTTACACAGGTGCAAACTTTATCTACGACGAGATTCTTGACGATGAACTATACAAGATCGAGCAAGCTGCATTGCTTGCTAAGAAGTTCGGTGCTAGTCGACTAGTTGTCGGTGGTGGCGCTAAGCGTCCAAATGGACCTCTTGCCGATGACTTCAAGAAAGTTGGTCGTGGCTTAGACATGGCAGCGGATATCGCTAGAACCCATGGTCTTGAAAGTTCATTCCACCCGCACCTTGGAACCATTTCTGAAACCCTAGATGGTTTCCACCAAATCATGGACAACTGTTCAATTGGTTTTTGTCCGGACACAGCGCACTTAGTTGCATCAGGAATTGATCCGGTCGCAGCGATTGATAAATACGGTGATCGACTAAAGCACGTTCACTTCAAAGACTTGTCAACTAAGACAGGGTCCTTCACACCACTTGGTGAAGGTGACATAGATTTCGTTGCAGTACTAGCTGCGATGAGAAGAGCCAGCTACGACAGTTGGCTACTGGTAGAACTAGATGCCTACGCAGGCGATCCTAAGGCTGCCGCAGAAATAAGTAAAAAATATCTAGAGCAGCTCTTTGCCAACTAGAAGTACCATCCATCCATCAAAAAGTAATTATCAAGGAGAGCAATAATGAAGAAACTGATAACAAGCATTGGAGTGAGTGCGGCATTGATGTTTGCACTTACTGCATGTTCGACCAGCGACAACAATGGGCAGACCGATGGCGTTGACAGCGCAATCGCAGCTCAAGTTGACGCTGCACTAGCAGCACTAGAGGGCCAGGTACTAAGCCTTGGTCCTAACGGAGAAACACCTTCTGGCTTTGACAGCACAGAACTAACTGATGAAGAAGTAGAGCAGATCAAGGCAGGTAACTTCACAGCTGCTATCGTTATGCACTACTCAGGTAACGACTGGTCAACTGCACAAATTGAAGGTCTAAAGGCGGAGTTCGCTCGTCTAGGCGTAGAAGTTGTTGCAGTTACTGATGCTGACTTCAAGCCAGAGAAGCAGGTTTCTGACATTGAGACCGTTATGGCTCTAAACCCAGACATCATCGTCTCAATCCCTACCGACCCAGTTGCAACTAAGGCTGCTTTCAAGAAGGCATCTGCAGCAGGCATCAAGTTGGTATTCATGGACAACGTTCCAGCTGACATGGTTGGTGGAGAAGACTACGTTTCTGTTGTCTCAGCTGACAACAAGGGTAACGGTGTAGTTTCAGCTCACCTATTTGCACGTGCACTAAACGGCAAGGGCAAAGTTGGACTTATCTATCACGATGCAGACTTCTTTGTGACCAAGCAGCGCTACGACGGGTTCAAGGAAACTCTTTCTGAGTATCCAGGTATTGAAATTGTTGAAGAGAAGGGTATCGGCGGACCAGACTTCGCTGGAGATGCTCAGGCTGCTGCAACAGCAATGCTAACTAAGCACTCAGACCTAGATGGTATCTGGGGTGTTTGGGATGTTCCTGCTGAAGGTATCTTGGCTGCAGCTCGTGAAGCTGGACGCACAGACCTAAAGATTGGTACGCAGGATCTAGGAACTAACGTTGCGATTCAGCTTGCTAAGAACGAGCTAATCGTAGGCCTAGGTGCTCAGCGTCCATACGATCAGGGTGTTGCAGAAGCTCGTTTGGCTTCAGCTGCTCTAATCGGCAAGACCGGACTACCAATCTTCGTAGCTCTGGGTGCACTTCCTGTATCACACGAAAACGTACTTGAGGCTTGGAAGACCGTCTACAGCGTAGACGCTCCAGAATCAGTTTCAAGCGTTTACAAAAAGTAACAAAAAAGCAGAGGGCTGGGAGTAAACCCCCAGCCCTCTGTACCACCCATCCATCTGGGCAATAACTAGTTTAGGCAAGGAAATCAAATGAAAAAAATCAATGTAGGACTTATCGGTGGCGGATTCATGGGCAAGGCCCACTCACTGGCTTATGCAGCTGTGCCTATGTTCTTCTGGCCAACCGAACTTTTGCCGGTCAAGCACACAGTTGCTGAATTCAACGACAAGATGGCCCAGGATGCAGCGGCCAGGTTTGGCTTTGAAAACTCAACTTCAGATTGGAACACAATCATCAACAATCCAGATATTGATCTGGTTGATATTGCCACCCCCAACAACTCTCATGCACAAATTGCTATCGCAGCTCTAAATGCAGGTAAGCACGTTATTTGTGAAAAGCCTCTAGCTCGCACAGTTGAAGAGGCTGCCCTAATGTATGAGGCAGCAAGAAACTCTGACCGCGTGAACATGGTTGCTTTCAACTACCGCAGAACACCTGCCGTTGCCCTTGCCAAGAGATACATTGATGAAGGCGCTATCGGCAGGATCATAAACTTCAGAGCTACCTATCTTCAGGACTGGTCAGCAGATCCAAACTCTCCACTATCTTGGAGATTCCAAAAAGACATCGCCGGCTCAGGTGCTATCGGTGACATTCTTACTCACGTACTAGATATGGCTCGTTACCTAGCCGGTGAAGTTACCGAAGTTTCAGCCATCACTAACCACATCATTACTGAACGTCCTCTGCAGCAATCAGGTGCCGATTCACTTGGTAACTCTAAGGGTGGCTCAGATGCACCTAAAGGCAAAGTAGATGTTGAAGATGAGGTGCTATCACTTCTAAAGTTTGCTAACGGAGCTATTGGTTCTGTTGAAGCAACCCGTAATGCTTGGGGTAGAAATAACTTCATCACATTGGAGATTCATGGATCTGAAGGTTCAATTGCTTTCAACTATGAGAACAGAGATCAACTAGAAGTTTGCTTCAAGTCTGATGAAGGTGACCGTAGAGGTTTCCGTACCGTATACACCGGTCCTAATCATCCAAACGGTGCAAGCCTATGGCCTATCCCAGCTCTTGGTATTGGGTATGGCGAGACCAAGATCATTGAAGCTCATGACCTATTCAAAGCTATCGCTGGTGAAGAACCTGTTCGTCCTGACTTTGGTGATGGTTACCAGGTTGCTCTTATCGACGATGCAATTGCACGATCAGCGGAGAGTGGTCTGTGGACTAAAGTTCCTCAGCTAAACCGTGAGACTGGCCAGGTTTCCTAAATCATGACAACCACTAATTCACCAGCTATCGAGATGCGGGGTATCGAAAAATCTTTCGGTACTAACCCGGTCTTGAAGAACGTCGACTTCAACGTAACTGTTGGCGAAGTCCACGCTCTAGCTGGTGAAAACGGTGCTGGTAAATCAACTCTCATGAAGATTCTTCAAGGCGTCTATCAAAAAGATGCTGGAGAGATTTTAGTTTCAGGAAAGGTAGTCGAGATTGAAGATACCTTTGCGGCTAGAAGAGCTGGTATTGGCATGGTCTTTCAAGAGTTCTCGCTAATTCCAACTCTTACTGTGGCGCAGAACATCTTCCTGACTAATGAACCAACCAGGTTTGGTCTAATTGATGATGTAAAAGCTAAGTCACTTGCCCTTGAAATATTCAAGGAAATGGAAGTTGAGGTTGACCCTTCTAGAACTGTTGAGTCAATGCCAACAGCTCTATGGCAACTAACTGAGATAGCCAAGGCACTAGCTCAGAACGCCAAGGTTCTAATCATGGATGAACCAACCGCATCACTTGCTAAGCATGAAGCAGAAGGGCTCTTTGCTCTTATCGAAAGATTAAAAGCCAAAGGCATAGCGATTGTTTATATCTCACATCGTATGGATGAGATTTATCGTATTGCCGATCGGATTACTGTTTTACGCGATGGTTCAAGAGTGCTTACAGAGTCTCTAAAGAAGGTATCCCCGGAACAAATAGTTGAAGCAATTGTTGGACGTAAAGCAGCAGCTCACCTTGTTCACAAGAGCCGAGCAGACAAGATATCAAGCGAAGTCGTTTTGGATGTCAAGAACCTCTCTTCAGGACCTAAACTCCAGGATGTTTCCTTACAGGTGCGTCGCGGTGAAATACTGGGACTCGCAGGCCTTATGGGTTCAGGTAGAACTGAGCTTGTGAACACACTCTTTGGAATCTTGAAGCCCACTTCAGGCACTATCTCTATCAATGGCAAACAAATAGAGATCTCTTCACCAAAGCGAGCCATTGATAACCGCATTGCTCTTATCCCTGAAGATCGCAGAGCTCAGGGTCTAGTGCTAGATCACCCAGTTACCGAGAACCTAACTCTGCCCCTTCTTGATGGCCTAAAGAGCAAAGGCTTGCTATCTAAGAAGAAGATTTCTCTAAAGAGCAAAGAGATTATCGACCAGTTCGATATCAAGCTTGCTTATCCAGGCATTCGGGTGGGTTCCCTCTCTGGAGGGAACCAGCAGAAGGTTGTGATTGGTAAATGGTTAGGCACAAATCCAGAGATTCTATTGATGGATGAGCCAACCGCTGGAGTGGATATCGGCACCAAGAGTGAAATCTTAGATTTGGTTAGAAAGATTGCTGACAGTGGCAAATCAGTAATCCTTATCTCCTCTGAATTACCTGAGCTGCTATCTGTTTCAGATCGCATCCTAGTTCTCAAAGATGGACACGTTTCTAAAAGCCTCAATCGCGAGGAAATTCCTAGCGAAGAATTTTTACAACTAGCAATTCAAGGAGCAGCATGAGTACCAAGACCACATCCAGCCCAGTGTTGAACCTGTTGAAGAGATTCGAATGGCAACAAAACATTATCTATATTGGTTTTGCTGCTGTCTTCATTCTTTTTGCAGTATTGCTAGCAGACTCAGGGTTTACTAGCCCAAACAACCTTTTGAACATCTTTAGACAAACAGCAACCATCTCAATCATGGCTGTGGCGATGACCTATGTGATTGCTGCTGCAGAAATTGATCTGAGCATCGGCTCAGTTGCAGGTCTCGCGGCTGTTGTTTCTGCGATGACAATAGACAGCTTTGGTCTAATCCCAGGCATAGCAGCTGGTCTTGCAGTTGGAGCTATTGCAGGTGCAATCAGCGGTGGTCTTGTGGCTTGGCTGAAAGTACCTTCATTCCTAGTAACCCTTGGAATGCTGGGTCTTGTTGTAGGTGTTGCTCGCTGGATTACATCATCAGCTCCAGTTCCTATTGCTGACCAAACCTTCATTGCGATATTTGGTGGAGCAGATCTAGGGCCCATTCCTGGCTTGCTCATCTGGGTTGCTGTAGCAGTAACGATTGGTGCAATCGTCATGAACAAAACAAAGTTTGGTCGTCACGTTAGAGCAACAGGTGGAAACCTAGTAGCTGCTGGTTACACCGGAGTTAAAACAGCGAGAGTCAAGTTCATGGTTCTTCTGCTCTCTGGTGTTATCGCATCCCTTGCTGGAATGCTTTATGCCGGCCGTTTGCAATCCGGAAGATTCCAGTGGGGCACAGGCGATGAGCTTTCAGTTATCGCTGCAGTAATTCTTGGTGGTACCAGTTTGTTTGGTGGACGTGGTCAGGTAGTTGGATCACTGTTTGGAGCACTGTTTATTGGCCTGATCAACAATGGCCTTATCTTGGCTGGTCTAGATGTTAGCCAACAGCAGGTAGTTCGAGGCGCGATCATTATCCTTGCTGTCGCATTGTCGAGAAAGAAGTAAGACTATGCCAACCAAACTTAGAGCTGGAATTATTGGAGCTGGCTTCATCGCCACCGTCCATGCCAGAGCAATTAGAAACTCAGGTCATGAACTAATTGCCATAGCTAGTTCAACCCCAGAGTCAGCAGCAGGAGTTGCTCAAAAGTTCAACATCACTAATGTGTTTAACTCTTGGCAAGAGCTTGTTGCATCAGATGACGTAGACGTAGTTCACATCTGCACACCTAACGAGTTACACGCAGAAATAGCTATAGCTGCTGCCAAAGCAAACAAGCAGATTGTTTGTGAGAAGCCAATCTCAGTAAACACTGAAGAAGCTGCCTCAATAGAGTCAGCTGTTCAGAATAGCGGAGTTGGTTTTGCAGTTCCATTTGCCTATCGCTTCTATCCAATAGTTAGAGAGATGCGTGCAAAGCTTTTAGCCGGTGAAGCAGGGTCAGTGCATCTTATGCACGGCAACTATTTACAGGATTGGTTAGCTGAACCAACCTCAGATAACTGGAGAGTGAACTCTGTAACTGGAGGTAAGTCCAGAGCATTTGCTGATGTTGGCACACACTGGTGCGACCTCATGGAGTTTGTAACAGGAGATCGTATCTCTCGACTTATCGCTAACACCAGCAAGGCCTATCAGGAGCGCAATGGTGTGAAGGTTCTAACTGAAGACATAGCCAACATCATATTTGAAACAGCTAGTGGAGCTTCAGGCACGCTAACTGTTAGCCAAGTTTCTCTTGGTCGCAAGAACCAGCTGCTACTTGAAGTTGATGGTTCTAAGGCTTCATACACCTTCAACCAAGAGAGCCCAGATACTTTGCTAATTGGTGGCAGAGCGTCAAACCAGATCATTATGCGCGGTAATGACACGCTAACTTCGGCTGATGGAAAGAGACTCTCGCACTTACCATCTGGTCACCCTCAGGGCTATCAGGATGCATTCAACGATTTCATCGCTGATGCTTATCAAGGTTTTCAAGGCAACTTGGTCGAAGGTGTGCCAGGTCTTCAGGACGGACTTCGTTCTGCTGCCCTAATCGAAGCGGTGCTGTTATCAGCTGAAAGTCAGAGCTGGGTAAACGTTCCAGAAACTTCAAGCCTAAGCCAGACTAAAATGTTGGCAAGCTAACAAAAGGATAGGCAAATGACTCGTCCAGTAACACTTTTCACAGGTCAATGGGCAGATCTAACTCTTGAAGAAATCGCGAAACTTGCAAGCGGATGGGGTTATGACGGTTTAGAGATTGCTTGTAGCGGTGAACATCTAGATGTTTATCGTGCTGCAGAGGACGAAGCCTATGTGCAAGAACGTTTAGCGATTCTAGATAAATACAACCTCAAGCTTTATGCAATCTCAAATCACCTTAAGGGTCAAGCGGTTTGCGATAACCCAATCGACTTTAGACATAAAGATATTGTTGGCTCTAAAGTGTGGGGAGATGGAGAACCTGAAGGTGTTCGTCAACGTGCAGCCCAGGAAATGAAAGTAACAGCAATCGCTGCACGCAAACTAGGTGTTGATACGGTTGTTGGATTTACTGGATCTTCTATCTGGCAATACGTGGCCATGTTTCCACCGGTATCTAAAGAAGTTATCGAAGCCGGTTACCAAGACTTCGCTGATCGCTGGAACCCAATCATGGATGTCTATGACTCTGAAGGAGTTAGATTCGCTCTAGAAGTTCACCCTTCAGAGATTGCCTACGACTACTACACAACTGTGAAAACACTTAGTGCAATTGATAACCGCAAGGCCTTTGGTCTGAACTGGGACCCAAGCCACATGCATTGGCAGGACATTGACCCGGTCAACTTCATCCTCGACTTTGCAGATCGTATTTATCACGTTGACTGCAAAGATACTTTCGTTAGAAAACAGGATGGTCGTGTTGGAAGACTAGGTTCACACCTTGGTTGGGATGACCCTAAGAGAGGCTGGACCTTTGTTTCAACCGGTCGAGGACAGATTGACTGGGAGTCATCCTTTAGAGCTCTAAACACTATTGGCTATAAAGGACCCATATCTGTTGAATGGGAAGATGCTGGAATGGATCGACTACACGGAGCTGAGGAAGCACTTGGCTTTGTCAGGTCTCTACTATGGAAGACACCTGAGAACTCCTTTGATTCAGTCTTCAAACAAGATAAGTAATTTGAGATGACCGACATCTGCACCGTAGTTGCAATTTTTACCCCCAAACCAGAGTTTCACTCCGAGATTTTTGACCTCTTATACAGAATCACTCCGCTAGTTCACGAAGAGCCTGGTTGTGAGTTTTACACAATGAATGAGGATGTTGACGGCAGGCTTATTCAAATAGAAGCTTGGACCACTAAGCAACACTGGCTTGATCACATTGGGCAGCAAACGGTGATAGACATCCTGGCTGGAGTTGAAGGCAAGCTAACTAAAGACATTGAAGTATATGAGATGTACAACATCCCAACCGGTACTTCAGGCAAAGGTTCCATCAGATCTCTATAGAAGTGACTGTCTGTCCACAGCCACTAGTCTTTTACTATTGGTATCACTTTGATACCATTACACTATGGCCATGACACTAAGACTTTCAGAGAAGCAAGACAAAGCACTTACCGAGATTGCCGACAGTTTAGGAATCTCGAAGAACACGGCAGCTACGGTTGCAATTGAAGCATTCATTGCTCAAGAGTCCCAGAGGCTTCAGGTTAGAGAAGCCTTTGCCATGGTGACAAAGCGCGATGCCAAACTACTTGATCGACTCTCTGACGATTGACTCAGTATCTTGAACTCGAAGTCTTTGTCTTAGAGCTTGAAGCCATTGGCTATAAGGTCAAGGACTATGGACTTTTAGGGGCTGCTTTAGCTAGACCAAAGACTTCTGCCTTTGGCAAAGAAGCGTATGGAACTTTGGAACTAAAAGCCGCAGCATTAGTTCATTCTCTAATTCAAAGTCATCCGATGCTTAATGGTAAAAAAAGGGCTGCCTGGCTTGGTTTGAATGCTTTTCTGTATATAAATGCTTGCACTCTGCAATGCGAAGATACTGATGCCTATGTTTTCATTTCAGGAATAGCTCAGAATAAGTTTTCCGTGGATGAAATCGCAAGTTGGATTAAGCATCATTCGGTTTTCTGATCTTTGATTGTCCTAGAAGCTTCCAGCACCGAACATTAGGAGTACAACGTTCACTAGGGCTGTAAGCATCAGGAGTGGGAAAACTATTCGAGGCGGGTTTTGTTTGAGTGACAGGATGCTTGCTAGTAAGACAAGTGGAATGACCAGGGCTAAGCCACTAACTGCTAATCCTGATTTTAGGTTCGAGGACTGAGTTACCACAAGCACTGTTGCAGTCAGAGCGCTACTAGCGATCACTAAAGCAGAAACTCTGTGACCTAGGATGTGCGGCAAAGCATTTACTCCAGTGGCTTTGTCGGCAACTATGTCGGGCAGCACATTAGCAAAGTGTGCTGATACTCCTAGTAGTGCTGCCACGACAATGACCCAAGCTGGCACCAGGTAAGGACTCGGTGACGCCGCACCTACCAATATAGGTATCAAACCAAAACCAATCCCGTATGGAACAACTGAAGTCCAGTTAGATTTCATTCCTAGGTTGTATGACCAACCAACTATGAGCATAAGCATCATTACTAACGTTGCCCAAAGCCCTAAGCCAACTGTTATAGCTATAGCAATCGCAACTGAAGACAAAGATAAGGTCCTGAGTAGTGAAGGATTTACAAGCCCGTTGACTGTTGGCTTATCAATCCTCTTGGCTGCCATGTCTTTCTCAGAGTCCAGCCAGTCATTAGAAAAACCAACAGAGAACTGATGAAACAAAACTGCAATGGTAATCCAAAGGCATCTATCGATAGTTAAGCCTGTGCCAAAAGCAAACATCCCAGCGAACGAGGAGACTGCCACACAGGGAATAGGGTGACAAGAATTGACTATGGCCAGAAACTTATTCAATAGCTGATCATCTCTGATTATTCATATCTAGTTTTCCTCGCCATGCACTAAAAGATCGCACTGATCCGGAATGGGGAGTTCTTAGCCACTGATAAGGATGTATCTCAGCTAAGTCTGTGTACTTGGCAAAACTAGGGACAGGTGCGTGGGTAACGGCTACCCTATTACTCTTAGCGAACTCAACTGGGTCTCCAAGGAAAACATGCACATCTCTCCTGTTAGAAAGATCTTGAAGTGTTTCTAAATAGAAGAAGATTCGCTTTGATGAGAGCTGTAGTTTTCTCAGCGCTGCTTCATTGAAAACGAAAACAACCGGTAAATCTGGGTTTGCTACTAGTGCTGGGTCGCTATCTCCCATCGAGTCAACTGTTAGAAGCACATAGTCAGCTTTAATATTTCTAATTGGAACTAGGGGACCTGACGTGTATTCAGGAGTTGGATCAGCACCGAGGAGAGGGTCCGTCGGCAGTGCATAAAGTTCCTGCTCAGCTGGGAATTTCTCTATCGGACATTTCTTGCTAAGTGCACAACCGTTGCACAGCCCTGGAGATCTCTTTTGAACTTGCCATCTAGCAAAGCCATAGGGTTTACCTGTTCCAGTGCCAACAGTCCACTGCCAACCTAAGAGATTGGCTGCTCGAGAACCATCGATAAGCTCACGATACATTCGTTCTTGGCCGTGTAACCAACCTTTACCATTTCTAATAGTCCAGTGTGAGGCTAACCACATTCTGGTTTGGTTCACTAACCAACCATCTTGATTTAGTTCATCCAAAACATAATCAACACATGCCATTCCTTCTGGCCAACCATCACCAGTAGCATCTCTTACCTGTTCAAACCTTAGGTTCTCAAATAGACGCGTACCAATCCGGGCGTATAGGTGTCGAGCATATTCTTGCCAGAGTAGCTCATCGCGATACTTGTCTTTATCTGCAAAGGGCGCATCAGCAGCTTTATCCCAGAGTTGTTGCAGGGGAATGATGTTGTGCCTAACATAGGGAGACATAACTGTAGCTCCACGGCTTTGAATAGGTAGAACTTCATTTCTATCTTTCGCGTAGCCTCGAAGATCTAACTTAGCCAGTGCCTCGTTAGCGGCAGTTTGACCACCTTTGATTGAACTTCTGCCACCACCTGAATGCAGACCATCGAAATGCTTAGCAACCAGATGTTCGAGGTCAGCTTTAATCTCCAAGGAGGTAAAAGATCCATTCGATTCCATACTTAAACCCTATGTTGCCGATCGAAGATGACGCCTATTCTTGACCTATGGAATCTCTTGGCAGACACGAAGACTATGGGCAAGAAGCTCTGAATGAAACACATCTTGTTGCTGATCCAATAGAACAGTTCAAGCTTTGGCTCAAAGAAGCAGAAGCTGCAAGTATCTATGAGCCAAATGCTTTTGTCCTAAGTACCGTCACGGCAGAGAGCCAACCTCGAGCAAGAACAGTCCTACTAAAAGGTGTGGATGAGCACGGCTTCTTCTTTGCAACCAACTACCTATCCAAGAAGGGGCAGGCCATAGATGCTAACCCCAAGGTAAGTGCAGTGTTTGGTTGGTACTCCATTTACCATCAAGTCATCATAGAAGGTGTGGCAAAGGTAGTTCCTGACCATGAATCTGATGAATATCACAACTCAAGACCACATGATTCTCAGGTAGCAGCTTGGTCAAGCCACCAGTCTGCATTTATCGAGAACCGTGAAGCATTAGACAAACAGTTTGAAGATGCACGAGAGAAGTTCAAAGACTCTGAAGTTCCTCGCCCTGATTATTGGGGAGGATACAGAATAGTCCCAACTCGAATTGAGTTTTGGAAAGGAAGATCCAATCGCATGCACGATCGCATCGAATACATGCGCACACTACAAGAAGATGGCAGCTTCACTTCGTGGGAAATACAGCGACTGCAGCCCTAAAAGAAGTGAGGGTGTGTGCCGACACAATATGCCAGCACACACCTGGTTCTACCTGGCCCGGATAGTTTCGACAATCAAAATGATTATCTTCACCACCAGTATCACCAGATCAACAATCTGACTAATAGTCATCTTGTATCTCCTCTCATAAGGCATGGACCAGAGAGAGGGTCTAACCGGAAGGGGATAACTTCTTGTAGATACAAGAAATATTCCCTATACTCAAAACCAAGGATGGTTTCGGAAATTTGTCTTCCGATTAGACCCTCGTCAAGAGGTCAAACAATTACCCCGGCTGGTACCGGGGTTTTTGTCTAACTGCTGGCTAGAAAGCCATGCTTCTGCTAGCAGATACATTCTTTATGAATTGAGATTTGTGTGCAGAAACTATGCACAGGCATTCCTTAGATATGCATTCAGCCGTGATGGTTCTCCACTGAAAACAATCTCCTTGATCAAAAATCAAATTAGTCGCACACAGAAATCAAACACTTAGTGCGGGGATCTTTATCAATTTCTAATTGATTGGGTGGGAGACTAGTTTCTTAGCTTTAGCGGGACTCATATCCCAAATAGATAGGGCAATTTCAAGCGCTTGATCTGCTTGGCTTGGTGAGAGTTTTTTACTTATGTGAACACCATGCAATATCCCAATCAGACAGTACGTCCATAAAAAACCTCGTTGCTCAAAGGAGTCCTTAGAGAGCTCACCCTGAAGACCAACCTTTTTCAAATCTGCCAGGCCTTTGCCTTGTAAGGTTTGAATTAGGAAGTCGGGGTTACCTAAATTGTTTTTTAGGATGCTGCTCAAAAGCGGATGTGTCTCGCCAACTAAAAACAGTTTCCTATAGACAGTAATCATCGTCTGAAAGCTTTCACCAACTGGCTTTCCCGCATAAGCCCAAATCAACCATTCTTGCCAGATTTGATCTAGCGCTTCACTGAAGAGCTTCTCTTTGCTTTCAAAGTGGTTGTAGATGGTATTTGGCGCCACCTTTGCGTGCTCTATTAACTGTTCGATCGTGGCATTTGGGCCAATTTCAGCCAACACCTGCTGAGCAGACTCGATAAGGGCAGCCCGGGTCCGAGCCGTGTAGGCAGCTTGTCGGCCAGAAGAGCCGAGAATTGTTGTTTTTTTGCTAGCCATACCCCCATTCTACGCAGGCAGTAACCAGGTTATGTGTTTACCAATTGTTCAATCTCGAAACGTGGGTGAAGTTTGACAACGTATATCAAACTTCGTAGACTGGCTGAAATGCTCTGCCCAATCAAGAGTCCAATGAGGAGAACTCCAATGTTCCGTTCCGCTAGTTCGTTTGCTCGGAAGCTTTCGCTTGCGATAGTTGTCACCCTTTTCGCTAGCCTTCAAGTTCCCGCAGCCTCAGCTACATCAGAGCGCACGTTCTACGACTGCGAGACAGGTGTTCAGGGGGCAGAGAGTGATCCAGCTGTTTATGGTGTCGTCGAGGGACAAGCGTTCAATAAAAATTGCACCGGAGATGTACTCCTGCCAGACGGCATTACGGGAATATCACTCGGTGGGTTTGAGGGCTCTCAGATAACTTCAATCACTATTCCAGCTAGCGTGACCATGATTAGCGATTATGCATTCATTGGGGCAACAAATCTTGCTGATGTCTACTTACTCGGTAACGCCCCCGATACAGTGGGCGTGGAAGTTTTCGATTACCTCCCTGCTGGAGCCAAAGCACATATCACAGCAACAGCCACAGGATTTGGTAATGGACCAACGTGGTACGGATTAATTGTTGAGAGGGCAACAGCTGTACCAGAGGACGGATTCTACGACTGCGCTACAGGTGTGAAGCGTGCCGACAGCAATGAGACAGGTTTCAAGATCCTAAATGGAAACGTGTCTAACATCGATTGCACTGGCGCTGTAGTCCTCCCAAGCGGCCTAACCCAAATTCGGGGCTACGCGTTCTTCGGGAGTGCAATCACTTCTATCACAATCCCATCTGGGGTGACTAGCATTGGTGAAAGTGCGTTCGAGGGTTCTTCTTCGCTATCACAGGTGGTCCTTCCATCCACTTTGGAATTCATTGATTGGTATGCGTTTGGATACAACACTTCGCTGACTTCCATAACGATTCCAGCAAGCGTTACTTACATCACAGTCGAGGCTTTCTATGACTCCTCGATCGAGGATTTCTACTTCCTTGGTAACGCTCCGGGCTATGTAGCCGATTACGCTTTCGATTCCGTCGCAGCTGGAGCAAAAGCACACATCACAGCAACAGCCACAGGATTTGGTACGGAACCAACTTGGAAAGGACTGATTGTTGAGAGGGCTCTAGAAAGCTATACGGTAACCTTCGATTCGAAGAGTGGCTCACATGTTACTGCTGGTTCCTTTGTTTCAGGTGGCTCGATCGATATTCCATTTGACCCTACCCGCGCTGGCTACACTTTCATGGGCTGGTCGGCAACCCTCGGTGGCCCGTCCATTACATTCCCATATTCTCCTGGTGTTACTCAAGACATTACTTTGTATGCGAAGTGGTCTGCTAACAGTTACACGGTTACCTTCGACTCTCTAGGCGGCACTCCTGTAAGTGAGCAATCATTTACAACCGGCGGATCTGTAGATGCACCAACACCACCTACTCGCGCTGGCTACACTTTCGAGGGTTGGTCAGCTACTAATGGTGGTTCTGCAATTAGCTTCCCTTACTCCCCTAGTACTACCCAAGAGATTACTTTGTATGCTTTGTGGGCTGCCGACAGCCACACAGTTACTTTCAACTCAAAGGGTGGATCTTCTATTGCATCAGGTTCATTTGTATCCGGTGGCTCTATAAATAACTCGGCATCACCTTCATCAAGTCAATTCTTCAATGATGCTTTACCTGAAAACGCCTATATTGCTCAACTTGATGATCAGGTACATATGGGCAACGAGGTATCAACAAGCGAGTCAGGTTGGGTTAAGCAGGTTAGATACTACAGACTCTCAGGCGATGACAGTGCCATTTCTGCTAGCGTTTGGTCCTCTGAAGGTGTGCTTCTGGGTTCTCAGCTATTCGCCGGTGGAACAGAAAGTGGCTGGCAAAGCGTAACCTTTGACGAACCGGTATACATGTCAGCAAATGAGACTTTCTATGTTTCAGTTCTGACCCCATCAACTCCGTATGGGGTGGGAGTGACCAATGTGCAACCGAACGCAGGACCTTGGAGCCTAATCGGTTATGCGATGTCAGGTCCTGAAGATAGTTTTATACCTATCGACGGGACTGAAGATGTATTTGTACTTGTTGATTTGGTGTTTGAAACTCAAGCAGTTCCGATCCCTACTCGTGCGGGTTACACATTCCTAGGTTGGTCAGCTACTGATGGTGGCAGTGTCATCTCATTCCCATACACTCCTGGCGTAACTGAAGACATCACTTTGTATGCGAATTGGTCGAGATTAGCTTATGACGTAACTTTCGATTCCAAGAGTGGTAGCTCTGTTGCTGACACAGTCTTTGATGCTGATGGCTCTATTGCAGCTCCAACACCACCGACTCGAGAAGGCTATGTTTTCTTGGGTTGGTCAGCTACCGATGGTGGTAGCACCGTTTCATTCCCTTACTCACCTGGTGTGGCTGAGGACATTACCTTGTATGCGATTTGGACCTTGGATACATACACAGTGACCTTCAATTCCAATGGTGGCGATGATGTTGATGGAGATTCATTTGTTTTCAATGGTTCAGTGTCAGAACCTATCGCTCCTACTCGTGATGGCTACACCTTCTTAGGTTGGTCAGCTACTAATGGTGGTAATGCAATTAGCTTCCCTTACACTCCTGGTGTTGCTGAAGACATAACTTTGTATGCGTTGTGGTCTGCAGAAAGCTATACAGTAACCTTCAACTCAATGGGCGGCGGTGATGTCGATGATCTATCATTTAGCGCTTATGGTTCGTTCTTCGCTCCGGCCAATCCTTCGCGTGCTGGCTATACCTTCTTGGGTTGGTCAGCCACTGAGGACGGTAGCGCAATTAGCTTCCCATACACTCCTGGTGTGACTGAGGACATTCTCTTGTTTGCTTTGTGGTCTACTAATAGCCATACAGTTACTTTCGATTCAAAGGGCGGTAGCAGTGTTACCTCCGGTGCTTTCTATACCGAAGGTGAGGTAAGTGCTCCTTCGGCTCCAACTCGCGATGGTTACACATTCTTGGGTTGGTCTGATACTGATGGTGGAAGTGCAATTTCTTTCCCTTATGTACCTGATGTGACTGAGAACATTACTTTGTATGCTTTGTGGTCTGCTAACAGCTATACAGTTACTTTCGATTCAAAGAGTGGAAGTTATGTTTGGTCCAGTTCTTTTGTAACTGAAGGATCTTTTACTGCACCTGCTGATCCAACTCGTAATGGCTATACCTTCTTGGGTTGGTCTGATACTGATAGTGGAAGTGCGATTTCTTTCCCTTACGCCCCTGGTGTGATTGAGAACATTACTTTGTATGCTTTGTGGTCTGCTAACACTTATACAGTGAGCTTTGAGACCTACGGAGGCAGCTCCGTTGCTGATACTTCGTATGTCACCGATGGAACTTTCTATCTACCACCTGCTCCATCTCGCCTTGGATACACCTTCGCAGGGTGGGCTACGTACGATGGCACACTTCTTTCTACAACATACACTCCTGGAGTGATGAGCAACATTACTGTGTACGCCTGGTGGACTGCTAAAAGGTACGTAATTTCCTTTAATGAAAAGGGAGGCAGTGAAATCCCGGACGCATCATTTGTTACTGGCGAGTACTTGTCATATTACCCCGCCTTGTTCAGTTCTTATCGCCCTGGCTACTCTCTCTTAGGTTGGTCAGCTACCGATGGCGGTCCTGCAATCGATTTACCTTACTACCCTGGAGTTATGTCGAACATTACTTTGTATGCTCTGTGGTCCCCTGATGTTCATAACATTTGGTACTTTTCGAACGGTAGCATTACTCACTATCTTTCATATGTAACTGATGGATCTGTTATCGCTCCATCGGATCCTGTGCGTGCTGGCTATACCTTCTTAGGTTGGTCAGCGACTGAAGGCGGTAGTGCAGTTTCATTCCCTTACGCTCCAGGGGGCACAGGATTTAAAGCTATGCATGCGTTGTGGTCAATCAATACTTATACAGTTACTTACGATTCAAAGGGCGGCACATCTGTTGGTACTGCGTCATTTGTTTATGGGGGAGGGGTAGATTCTGCACCTAGAACACCGTATCTTTCTGGGGCTGTATTCATGGGTTGGTCAGCTACCGATGGCGGTGATGCAGTTTCATTCCCTTACCATCCAGGTGGTGCTTCGAATGTTACTTTGTACGCTAAATGGACCTTCCTGGCTCCGCTGCTGAGCACCTCAAGGATGGCTACCGTGCTACCTGGCGACACTTTGATGATTAGGGTTTCCCGCGTCAACGTAGGTTGCACAGTTACAGTCGGTTGGCTTCAGGAAAACACCGGTGTTAGTTCAATTTCTAAGGTGATTAAGGCTGATCGAACTAGTGGAGTGTTTACTATCGCAACTCCAAGCACTGCTGGAAGATACACGCTAACCACCAGCACGATAGGTGGAGAGTGCTCTAATGGCGCAGCGGTTACTTTAGCTAGAGCCTTTACGGTTGGTAAGAAGTCAAGCGTGGTAGCTAAGCTCTCCAGTTCTAGTGCTTCAGTTTCTAAGAACCCTGTAGTTACAGTGTCAGGAAAAGTTAAGTCTGGAACTGTAGCTGTTGTTGGTAGATCGATGACTGTCTCTTTGAGAAGAAATGGTGTTGAGGTGGTTTCGGCTACTGTAAACACTGATAGTTCAGGCGCATTTGTGGCTAGCTTCTCTGGCATCACTTATCTTGCTGGTGAATACACCACCGTGGTTACAGGCGTTGCAGACTCGACTTACCTTGCATCAGAAGGTGTCGCAAACAAGATAACTCTGCGTTAGTTACTAAGGGTAAGTAACTGAGGTGTGCTCTGACACGTAGGTGTCAGAGCACACTGGTTCTACCTGGTACGGATAGTTTCGACAATCAAAATGATTATCTTCACCACCAGTATCACCAGATCAACAATCTGACTAATAGTCATCTTGTATCTCCTCTCATAAGGCATGGACCAGAGAGAGGGTCTAACCGGAAGGGGATAACTTCTTGTAGATACAAGAAATATTCCCTATACTCAAAACCAAGGATGGTTTCGGAAATTTGTCTTCCGATTAGACCCTCGTCAAGAGGTCAAACAATTACCCCGGCTGGTACCGGGGTTTTTGTCTAACTGCTGGCTAGAAAGCCATGCTTCTGCTAGCAGAAGTAGTATTTATCAAATTGGGATTCTCTGCAGAAACTATGCACAGGCTGTTTAGTGGGAAGTGAAGTAAATCTTCTTGGCTTTCATGATTACTTGGATACGGGCTATGGATGATTTACCCATCCCCTGAAGCTCTGTCAGCTCTTGTAAAGTAATCTTTCTCAAATCTGAAACTTTGTATAGTTTTGCATCGACTAGCGCTTTTCGAGCTGGGCCGGAGATACCAATTTTGAGCCATTCGGCTTCTAATTTGGCTTGATCAGCCGGTGCTTTGCCCTGTGATTTGGAAGCCATAAGAAGATTATAAATCCCTGTGAACTCAACTGATTCCTAGGTGAGATGAGCGGTGAAAGCGGTTTCAAACTAGACTTGACTAATGAGAGCAAAGACTATTGGATTTCTGACTGCAGCCCTAATTTCGCTTGTTGCACTATCAGCCCCAAACCTAACCAACACAGCTGCTGCTGCGACTTCCTACACCGTTACATTTAATGCCAACGGTGGCTCAGGTATCATGGCCAAACAGACTCTTCCTGCAAAAGGTAAAGCCCTGTCAGCAGTTAAATTTACACTCGACTCTCATCGCTTTATTGGCTGGTCGTTGACTAAGTCTGGACCTGTTCGTTATTACAACAAGTCAGTTGTAAAGCCAAAGAGCAAGCTCAATCTTTATGCCCAATGGAAAGCTACCGTTGTTGCACCTACGTTGCTAGGTCACAAGCTAGGCAAACTGCTTTGGTCTGATTCCTTCACTGGTAAGAGCGGTGGATTGATCAATAGCTCTAACTGGACCGCCAGGTACTGCGGTCACGGAAGTGAGAACGGTGGCGGCACCTGTCACAATTCAGAGAAGCAGTGGTACACCCCAGATGCAATTCGTCTTGATGGCACACCTCAAGGCAACGCGGTTATAACAACTAAGCGAGTGACCGTAGCCCCTACTGATGCTGGTGAATGTAAGTCACCTCCATGTAGCTATACCAGTGGTCGATTTGACACTCAAGAGAAAGTTTCCTTTAAGTACGGATACATTGAAGCCCGAATAAAGATGCCGGCAGGTGGTGCTAACTGGCCAGCATTCTGGGCTCTAGGCGATGCAATGACTGATGTTGGTTGGCCTCTAGCTGGTGAGATAGACATCGCTGAGCAGGGTGGAAACTTGCCTATGAGAAACTCTGCAGCCGTGCACTTCTCAAAAACTAACGTTGCTACCTGCTGCGGTAATCACAGCTACGTCGTTGGAGAAGAAGTAAATCAGGCCAACTACCAACAGGACTTTCACACCTATGGTCTTGCTTGGCAGCCAAACAGGCTCGAGTTCTATGTCGATAGAGAAGTGTTTTGGACTGTAACTCCATCTAACGTCCAAGGCCAGTGGGTCTTCAATGAGCCATTCTTCTTGATCTTGAACAATGCCGTTGGAGGTAATGTTGGGTTCGGTGGAAGTTACTCAGGCTGGTCGGAAAGTAAGACAGTAATCGACTACGTTCATGCCTGGCAACTAAATGGTCAGGGCTCAGTAGTCAAGAAGTAGCTTGGACTAGATCCCTCTTCTATTCACGAGAAATCTCCGCCTAGTAATGAGTGAATACCGTACTAGGACAACCAATCTCCACAATGGTGAACCAACCTACCTCCTTTAGGGGCATGCGCCTTGATAAACTGATGGAATGAGCGAGGCGGGACAAGAGACCAGAGGTCGCCTGCTATCCACAGCAGTCGACATGTTAGATGAGCTACAAGAGAAAGATGTCTCTGCAGCTGAGATTCTTAGAAGAACTGGCATAGCTAGAGGCTCGCTATATCACTTCTGGGATTCAATTGGCGATCTAATCGAAGAAGCCTACTTAGTTCGCTACTCAAGATATGTTGAGAAGAGTGGTGCCGTTATCACTGAGCTTTTGGAAACCTGCACAACTAAAGAAGAGTTCTTTGCTGGTCTTAGCAAGGTGACTGAACTAACCCAAGACCCACAGCGCAAAGTTAATCGTTATGAACGAGCAAGAATTCTTGGAATGGCTGAAAAGAATGACAAATTCAGAAAAGCTTTAGGAGAAGCTCAACAGGGATTGACAGATCTATTTACCGCACAGTTCACAGAAGTTCAAAACAGAGGCTGGTTCAACAAAGACTTCGACCCAAGAGCTGCAGCAGTGTTAATTCAGGCATATACAATCGGCAAGATTGTCGATGATGTTGTTGACAACCAAATGGATGCCCTTGCTTGGAATGCGCTTATCGGGCTAATCGTGGGTAGAACGCTTTCCTAAGAGCTCAAAGAAATAGGCCCCGAGAAAATTCTCGAGGCCTATTTTCTTGATAACTATTAGCTGCGTCTGATTCTTCTGCTAACTGTTAGTAGCACTGCTGCTACAACAAATAGCATTAGGGAAACGAACAGCGGAAGGTTGCTGTTAGATCCCGTTGCTGCTAGTTCTTTGTCAACAACTTCTTCACCAGGAGCTTCTGGACAATCCCACTGAGCGAATAGTGTCTCATTAGTTTCGTAGGAGAAAGCTGCCCCTTCGGCGTAAGCAGTTCCTGAGCCATCAGCCTCGGTGTTCCAGCCGTCAAATACACACTCTGCATCTGCGTTGGTCAAGGTGTTCGCTGGCAGGGTGCCTTCGATGTTTGCAGTGATTGAATCCATTGATCCTTCACCACCGTTTGCATCAAAGGATACGGTGTGGTCTGCATTGATGTAGCCAGCTGGAGCAAGTGATGCTGGAGGAGTCTTGGCTGAAGTTGATACAGCTAAGTTGTCGAACTCAAAGCCACCACCAGAGAACTGGATGCTGTCGAATTCAACAGTTCCTGAAGCAAACAAGTGGAGGTAGGTCCAAGGGTCAGTTCCTGAAACAGGGGAGATAGCTGTTGGAGGGTTAGCTGAGTAAGCACGTGGGTTACCGAAGTAGTAAGCCCTCTTATAGGTAGTACCAGGTGTTCCAGATGCGATAACAGCTGCAGGGTCGTTAGCAATAGTTAGCCAATCAGCAGCATCAATAGGAGCAGTACCCAACAATTCCATGATTGAAGCAGTTGTTAGTTCAATGATTTTTTTGTTTCCATCGAAGAATGAAATTGTGTTGCTCGGAGATCCTGCAGTCCAGTAAAGACCAACATACTTTGATGGTGCAGACAGAGTCACTGTGAATGAGTCTGTGTTGTTGGCAGTAGTTGCGTAGTTTGAACCAGCACCACCGATGCTAGGTGTATCTGAGTCTGCACCAACAGATGAACCACCCCAGGTAAGTACAGAGCTAATGTTACAAACACCAGTGATAGTTCCTACAGCCCAAGTAGTTGGACATGCACCAGCACTGAAGCTGTTGAAGTCTTCTGTGGTGGTGCCTGAAGTACCAGCAGCAAATGAGCCCTGAACTAGTGGAGCACCAAGATAGATTGAAACGGCGTCAGCACTTTTAGCGCTGGCGGCTGGAACAGTTCCAACGGCTACTAGAGCAAGAGCCGCAATAGAGAAACTAATTTTTTTGATCATTTAAAGTCCTTCTTCATGTTCGGAAAACAGAACAACGTTCCATTACGACCATAGTAGTCGAAATGTCTAGAAATTCCTCGCGCTGCTTGGCCTCAAATAGGCAGTACTTTTGCCTGAAACAAGCCCTTAAATTGCCCTTTTGTCACCCTGAAGCACCCAAGTGATGCCCTTGCTCAGCAGGTTTTGAAGAAGTTATTGTTTGGCTCTTCTGGATTTAGTGCCCACTCCCACTCTGCGAGTAGTAAGTAGACTGCTAAGCACTATGAAGATTCTAAGAACGCTAGCCCGAATTGCTCTAGGTGTAGCGCTTACCGGTGCCGGCATCTCTCATTTAGGTTCAGCAAGGGAAACCTTTAGAGCTCAGGTACCAACCTGGCTTCCCCTGGATGCAGATTTTGTGGTTCTCGCAAGTGGTGTTGTTGAAATTGCTTTAGGGCTCTGGCTAATCTCTGGATATAAAGCAGCGTTTGCAGGATCAATAACAGCTTTGTTCTTGATAGCCATATTTCCGGGCAACATTTCTCAATGGCTTACTAAGACAGATGCCTTTGGTCTTAACACTGATGAAGCAAGACTCATCAGGCTATTCTTTCAACCACTGCTCGTACTCTGGGCATTGTGGTCAACCAGTGCTATTGCTTGGCTAAAGAGCCTGCGCAAGAGCTAAGCGTCAGCTGGATATCTAGAACCGTCGGCAAAGTTACCGAACAGGAATCCTTCACCTTCAGTTACTGATTGCACTAGAAGATCTCCACCAACGAAACAGCCTCGCCAGCTGGCCCCACGTCCACCAAAGGTTTCTGCTTTATCACCACGTGAACGCGGTTTATTGATACCAAACTTGAAGGCCTGAGATTCTTCTTTGACTCTTTCAGCTAAAGCTAAATCATCGGTAGCAAGGGAGCTAACTAGGTTTCCATTGGATACGTTCATAGCTGCAATTAGTTCTGCCTCAGATTCAGCCAAGACAATTGAGTCAAGTGGACCGAAAGGCTCACTATGGTGAATAGACCAAGTGGTTGGTGGGCCAAGAACAGTATGCGGTGCAATGTATGCAGATCTGTCTTGACCTGTAAGGAATGAACCATCGTCGAGGCTACCTACATATAGAGGTACAGCACCACGAAGAACGGCTTCATCGAATGAGCGTTCTAATTCCAAGACTTTCTTAGAACTGATTACTGGACCGAAATGTAATTCAGGGAAATCATCGCTGGCATTAGCAACTGCTAAAGGGTGACCAAACTTCAGACCTTTGACTACATCTAAATACATCTCCAGAAACTCAGGGAATAAGTTACGTTGAACAACGTAGCGAGGGTAGGCGGTGCAACGCTGTTTAGCGTATTCAAAACCTTTAGTTAGGTGAGCAGCTAATTCACTCCAGTTTGGTTTGCCCCAAACACCCCAAGAGTTCAATCCCTCTTGCTCAAGTATGTGACGGGTAGCAAGAGAAGTTAGTGATGTTGCAGCAGCACGACCATTATTTCTTCCACCAACAAAAGCCAGAGCTCCAAGTGCTGATGAGCTAACTAGTGCAGGAGCCAGTTCACCTCCAGAACCAGAGATAAGTGTTACGGGTAGACCTGCACTGGCCATCATGGCGTGAGCAAGGGTTAGAGCGTGGAAGCCACCCTGAGTAGGAGTTTTAGCTATAACAGCATTTCCAGCAAGCATTTGCACTAGTTCAGCATGGACTAAAACACTGAGTGGATAGTTCCAGCTAGCAATGTTTGAGATAGGACCAGGTAGTGGTGTTCTTCCAGTCATCTGACGATCTATTTCTTCTAGGTACCATTCGACACCTTCAATACAACGATCAACATCAGCACAAGCTAACTTCCAAGGCTTACCAATTTCCCATAGCAACAGCAGAGCGATCAGATCTCTTTGCTCGCGAATTAGTTCAAGAGCTTTAGACACTTTAGCTTTGCGTTCATCAAGAGAAGTTTTAGACCAAGGACCATGCATCTTTACTGCTTGATCAACGCCATCTTGAGCCTGAGTAAGCGACAGCATTGTCGGTCCAACAATTAAACTTTGGTCTACCGGAGTGAGGTGTTGTTGTTGAACACCAATAGAGACCCATTCACCACCGATTAGGTTGCGAATAGAGGAGGTATCAAAGGCTTCTGGGGCTGCTTGTCTGGCACGCTCGAAAGTGGTGGCAAAGTCTGTGCCGCTTTTTAGTATTAGGTCCATACATGATTCAAGCACACAAACTGAAGCAACTTGGAAAATCTAGGTAGTGGTTTCCCAAAATGTAACCTGATGGGGCTTGAGCCTACTTGGCCTTGGCAGTAATCTCTTCTGAACGAATGCGGTTGGCTTGGAAAGTGTTAACTGCAGCATCATCTGGATAACCGATAGCAATCCCATAGATGAGTTTGTATCCCTTAGGGATATTGAACTCTTCATGTACAGCCTTAGGCCATATAGCCACTGCTCCCTGGGCACAGGTGCCAAGTCCTTTAGCGTGAGCACTAAGCATTAGGTTCTCTGCAAAAAGACCCGCGTCGTTAGCTGCAAAGACGGATAGTCCTTTGTGAATGAAGACAAAGATTTCAACCGGAGCATTAAAGAACTCGTAGTTCTTAGCCCATTGAGCATCTCTAGCCTTTTTGTCTCCTCTAGCAACGCCGAGCATGCCGTATAGCTCTTTGCCCACTCTTCTAGCTCTTGGCTGCAAAGACTTTGGGTATGGCTTCATGACCGGGTAATCACTCAATGGCCAAGCTTTAGGGGTTAGAAAGAATTTGATCTTGTCTTTGAGGTTGCCACTGGTCATCCCAGATCCAACGCTCCAGCGTTCGAGCATGTCTTTGGAAATACGATCTCTAACTGCACCCGATGCGACCGCAACTAAGAAAGGTCTGGTGTTGCTCCAGCTCGGAGCAGTTAGCCCATCTTCTATAAGTTCATCGATTAGTTTTGCATCAACCGGATCAGACTTGAAAGAACGAGTGGTTCTTCTACTGGCAAGGAACTCGCTGAACTCTTTTGACTTAATCATGTTTCAAGGCTACCAAGGGATATCGTACTGGGACTTAAATGCGTTTGGGGTGACCTAAAAAGGCCACCCCAAACACCTGGAACTTGCTTAGCCGATTCTTGTGATTCGACCATCGGTTAGCATCTGGACAGGGCCGTTAGCGCTGTCGCGGATGATTGCGTTACGAACCAGTGTCTCCAAGACATCGCGAGTCTTAGCCTTAGCCAGTCCACCCAGCATGGTGTATCCATCTCCACCGGCAACCATGAAGTCATTGGTAGCTAGTGTGTATGAAACTGTTCTGTCGTTTGGAACTGGTGTTCCATCAGTTAGCGTTACAGCAGTCACACGGTCCACGTTTGCTGTCTTAGATGTATCGAAGGTGAACTTCAATCCAGACACCTGAGGGAAACGTCCTGCACCAGCAGCAATCTGTGAAACTCCATTTTCTAGAGCTGCCCAAACATCAGCACCGGTGACTGTTGTAGTAGCTGCAAAGTTTCCAAAAGGAAGCACAGTAGCTACGTCACCCAGAGTTAGTGTGTATGGGCCTGAGCTCGTTACACGCCATGGAGTTGCTGAGACAGTCGATCCTGCAACAATGCTTGTCCAGCTTGGACGAACAATTGATGTGTCAGTTGGAACGAATGTCTTAGCTGGGAGCATGTCTCTTAGACCTCCACCGTTGGTAATGGCAATCTGAGTTCCCATAGCTGTACGTAGGTTGTCAGCAACATAGTTACCAAGTCCTGTTTCGTAGTTACGTTGGATAGCAGGTGTTCCACCGTTAGCGGCAACATCCGCAATCTGACCGATTACTACGTTGTACTTGGTTCCAATAGCAGCCTTGTATTCGTTCAACATGGCGATTGCATCCTGGTTCAAGCTTGTAGCTGAAAGTGCGGTACCAGCTGTTGCGGTTACACGAGGAACAACCTGCTCGACTAGAGCACCCACTGTAGCCTTGCGAGCTGTGTCAACACAGGCGTGAATCCTGTTGTACAGAGTTCCAGCGTTAGGTACCTGAGCAATTGTCTGGTTACCAACAATTCCTGCGTACTTAAGGTGGCTGTGACCACCCAAGACAACATCAGAACCAGTTAGTAGAGGAGCAATGTCCAGTAGTCGACCCTGAGCCGCACCAGTTGTTTCGTTGAAAGTACCGAAACCTTCGTGAGCTAGGGAAACAACAATGTCAGCTCCAGCAGACTTAGCTGCCTTGATCGCGCCTAGAACCTGGTTCTTTGCTGCTGGGTTAGTAGAAAGAATGTCACCCATCACAATGTTGCCCAAGTTACCAGGGAAGACCTGCTCGAAAGTGTCAGGGGTGTTCAATCCAACAACACCTAGTTTGATTCCACCACGGTCGACAACTGTCCAAGGAGCAGTTAGCTGACCCTTAGTGTTTGCACTGGTCAATTCACCCAAGCTTGAGTAGTTAGAAACAACCCACTTGAAATCTGACGCTGCAATTTGAGCGTTTAGGTAGGTTAGGTTCTTGTCGTGCTCGTGGTTACCGAATGTGCTTACGTCAACTCCCATGAAGTTCATTGCCTTCACAGTTGGGATTTCATCAAACACAGTTGATAGCGGTGGAGCAGCACCAAAGTTGTCACCACTTGATAGAACGAATGTGGCTGGAATCTTTGCGCGGTCAGCAGCAAAGTTAGCAGCGATAACCGCTGCGCCGCTTGTGTATGTGTCGACACCTGAAGCAGTTGTCTTGGTGAAGTCAAGAGCTCCGTGGAAGTCAGAGAATGCATTGATCTGCAGTTCCTTTACATCGCGAACTGGAGCAGTGTTTACCAATGCAACAAGAGGTCTAGTGCCTGATTCTATATTGAGAGTAGGTACTGAACCAACTGAAGTGACAGTGCCATCTAGCCCAAGAGCGTAGAAACCCTTACCGTTAGAAGCCAAAGCAGCATCCTTGATACGTCCAAGTGAATCAAAGACAGCTGGCGCATCGCCAAAGGAAGCTACGCTACCTGAAGTTGTGACTGCCCAGAAGCCTTCTCCTGTTGCACGAGCAATAACCTTGTTGTAGTTACCCTTTGGAAGCTTTCCGCTTTCTGCACCACCAACACCAATTACTTGACCGGTGAATGTCACAAACCACATACCTTTACCGGAAGCAGTTGCCGCAGCACCAATAACTTTTGACTTGGTGACTGGACCAGAAGTTTCAATAGTGGTTGCACCTGCTGAAGCAGATACCTCACCCTTTGATCCAATTAGGTAGTAACCCTGACCATTGAATGAAGGAACAATTGCTGCTGTCGGGCCTTGAAGTGGAGTCGCTGTGATGGTTGCATCACCTAGCGCTACAACACGTCCTGCCGGAGCAAGTAACCAAGCACCGTTACCAGATGGTGTTGGAACAGAACCAAAGTAAGCAGATGAACTTGGCTTCACTCTGCTGAATGATCCTGTAGAAGATCCCAAGTTACGGCTGTAACCTCTGTTGTCGATTCCAAAGAATCCAGACTTAGCTGCACCTGGCTCAACTGATGTTGAAGCTGCAGAACCAGCGCTGAAACCAAGTGAGTTCACAGCGAACACCTTGAATGCAGCAGCAGCTGATCCAATAGCCGGTACGAAAGCAGATGTCTTGGTACCGTCCACAGAAGTAGTACAGGTGCCAGCACCTCCATCAACTACGAACTTAGAGATAGGCGCATTTCCATCCGTGGTTGGGTTTTCCCATGAAACAGTAAACCCTCCTTCAGCTGGAACTACAGAGACATTTAGCGGTTGACTAGGAACCGCAAAAGTAATAGCTGCTGAAGCGCTGTTTGGAGAAACAGCTAGTGCAGCTAGTAGAAGGAACGATGCGAATAGTGACACAAATTTGGAATTAGTTTTCATACGCAAATTTTATGGTTTGGCTCAGACGTAGAAACCTTATGGAGACGTGCTTTCAGGTATGTTATCGAAACTGAAACCTAGCGTTTCCGATTTGTTAATACACCGAAGAGACCAGAGCACACTTCACGTCTATCCGTGCAGTTTACGAAGCTCTACTTTTCGATTACAAGCCTTTGAACCCCAGGCGGCAAGTTCTTTAGCCTGGTCTTCGGAGTCTGCGTTGATGAGCCAGAATCCAGACATGAATTCTTTGCTGTCATGGAGGGGGCCGGCGAAGATTCCACCAGCATCATTTCGGTTATCAATAACCGATGAATCTTTAGGGTCGTGTATCCCACACGCCATAATTAGTTGCCCATTTGCTTTCAAGTGATCATTGAACTCATCGATGTGAGCCATCTCATTTGGGCTGGCCGAATTACTTCTGTCATCAATAACTGCAAGCAAAAATCTCATAAACTACCATTTCTATTCTTGAACAACAACATTTTAGCCAGTTGAAATCTACAAGTCGGCTGTTGGAGGTTAGTCTTTCCTCATGTCTAGAGTTGCCCAAACAAAAGGAGGCTTTCCTCCTAAGATTTGCCTGACCTGCAAAAAACCTTTTGAATGGCGCAAGAAGTGGGAAAGAGATTGGGCCAATGTGCTCTACTGTTCCAAGAAGTGTAAGTCAGCATGATTGAAAGAATCATCTATGTTCCATTCGATCACCTAAACCTCAAGCACGGTGCACTAGCTAAAGCAAATCCAAAGACGGATTTAGTTGTTTTAGTCGAGAGCAAAAGAATGGTCTCAGGTAGGGACTGGCATAAAGAACGTCTATTCTTCATGATTTCTTCAGCAAGGCACTTTGTTCAAGAACTAGAAGCTAAAGGTTTTCAAGTTCAATACATAAAAGCTGAGACAACTATTGCTGGTCTCGATAAAGCTCAGAAGTCTTTAGGTAAGAAGGTGCCAATTGTTTGTGCTGAACCTTCCTCCATCAAACAGTATGAACAGCTACAGCAGCACGGTGTTGACTTTGTTCCTAACGACTTCTTCCTAACTCCTAGAGATCTATTCAGAGACTGGGCTTCTAAGCAAAAGTCGTTTGTAATGGAAAACTTTTACCGCTTGCAAAGAACTCGTTTAGGAATTCTTGTTGAAGACGGTAAACCAGTTGGCGGGCAGTGGAACTTTGATCAAGACAACAGATTGCCTCCACCAAAGAATTACACCTGGCCTGCATACCTTGAACAAAACAGAGACAACATAGATCTTGAAGTTGCTAAAGAACTCAAGCTGGATGTAACAACTACCTGGGCAACAACAAGAGCAGGGGCTTCAGCTCAACTCAAACATTTTCTCAAATATCACATGGATGCCTTTGGTCCTTACGAGGATGCTGTTGCTAAAGATAACTGGGCTATGCACCACTCATTACTGAGCCCTTACCTAAACAATGGATTACTTCACCCTGCTGAAGTTATTGCTGAAACCATCAAGGCATATGAGAAGAATGACTACGCAATTCAATCTGTTGAAGCATTCATTCGTCAGGTTATTGGTTGGCGTGAATATATAAATGGTATGTATTGGTTCTTAGGTTATGAATACAGAGAATGCAATGCACTAAAGGCCAATCGAACTCTTTTGACCGTGTTTAAAAACTCTCAAGCAACTTCAATGAAATGTGTTCAAGGTGTTGTTGGAGATATAGAAAAGAGAGCTTGGACTCATCACATTCCTAGACTGATGATCTTGAGTAACCTTGCTCTAATCACTGGAGTAAACCCTCAAGAGTTCTTGGACTGGATGAGAGAGAACTTTATTGATGCCACCGAATGGGTAATGGTTCCAAACATCATCGGTATGGGCACCTATGCCGATGGTGGCAAGCTAATGACTAAGCCATATCCAGCAGGTGGTGCATACATCTCTCGCATGACTGAGTTCTGTAAGACCTGTGTTTATGACCCTAAGAAGAGATCAGGTGATGATGCCTGCCCGTTCAGCACTTTGTATTGGGACTTCTTGGACAGACACCGTGAAACCTTCAAGATGAATCACCGTATGGCTCAGCAGCTAAAGGGAATAGACCGCCTTACTGACCTAGATGAGCTTCGAGAACGAGCACAGTTTGTTCTCAAAGGCCTTGATAAGGGAACCATCTAGAACTAAGCCCTCTGGAGGCGTAGTCTTTAGATATGCAAGCAAAGCCTTTACTCATCTTTGATGGTGACTGTGGCTTTTGCACAACTGCAACTAATTTCATTCTGAAACACACCTCAACTCCACTTGATGCGGAGCCTTATCAGTTCATTGATCCAACAACCTATGGCCTAACCCTTGAACAAGTTAAGGCAAAGGTTTATCTAGTTGTTGATGGCAAGAACTTCT
The DNA here is from genome assembly GCA_049314335.1 of Rhodoluna sp. Classification (GTDB taxonomy): domain Bacteria; phylum Actinomycetota; class Actinomycetes; order Actinomycetales; family Microbacteriaceae; genus Rhodoluna. Next base: position 32,012 of record JBMOFL010000006.1, read on the forward strand.
CAGGCCATGAAGCCTTCGCAAACCTGTTCAAGATTCAGAACAACTTAGCTCTGAGGTCTTTAGGCAACCTGATACTTATTCCGCCATTTGTTTGGCTTGCTAAGCCAGGTTATGCACTGGTTGCAAGATATAGGCAGAAGTTACCGGGTGGAACTCCCGCTTGTAAGTTGCCTAGATAAACCAATAATCAGTCTCAAATCTCACATTCAGATAGATTTAGGGCATGAAAACTTTAGTAAAGCTGCTGATTGCTTTGTTCACCGTATTTGCTTTCGCACCGATTAGCCCAAGCTCGGCAGATGTCAATGACTTCTCATTCGAGAGCTTTGACGCGACCTACGAGATTTCAGTGGATGAGGCAAAAGACAACAGACCAGAGATGATTGTCACTGAAAAGTTGGTGGCTTTATTCCCAATGGTTGAACAAAACCGCGGAATTAGAAGAAGCATTCCGTTATTGAGCTACGAACTATTCCCAGGGCTAATTGAAGTTCTCTCTGTAACGGATGAAGAAGGAAAGCCAAGAGAGTTCGAGCAATCTGAAGAAGAAGGGTTCTTGAATCTTGCTATCAAATCAAGTGATGACTCTTATGTATTCGGAAAACAGACTTACATAATCAAGTACAAGCAGTATTGGATTATCAATGACTTTGACAGCGGTAAAAAAGATCACGAGTTTTACTGGGACGTTAATGGTAATGGTTGGCGTCAAGACTTTGGACGAGTATCTGCAACAGTAATTCTCGATCCTTTGCTGGCTGAAAATGTAGTTGCTAAATCAATGCGATGCTACGAAGGTAAATTCGGATCCACTGGTTCCTGCAAGGTCTCCCAACCTAACGAGAGCACATATGTTTTTACCTCCACAGATTTGAAAGCTACCGAGACTCAAACAATCGCAATCGGATTCAATAGCGGTGTTGCAAACGTTGATGGCCCGCAGGCCTCTGATAGCCCAAGTTGGTTGGGATTTCTTCTAGCGCTATTCGCGCTTCTTGCAATATTGGTGTGGGCGATTTTCTACCGAGTGACACAACTGCGAACACTTGGGAAGGATTTGTTTATAGTTCCGCAGTATCAGCCGCCTAAGGAGCCTGATCTAGCAGTATCAGCGTTTGTCTCTAGGAAAACTACTCACTTGAATCAAGCCAGAGTTATCGAGCTGGCAATTGCCAAGATTATTGAAATAGAGCAAGTCACGGATGGCAAAAAGATTAATTACATACTGCGTCGAACATCTGCGAAAGTTTCTAATCAAAACCAGATTGATTTGCTAGGAGCATTAGGTATCTCTGCTCCAGGTGCTGAGGTAAATCTTTCAGATGAAATGGATGCCACCAACCAGGCTGCTTTGTCCAAGAGTCTGCTTAAACTCAGAACCAAGATTAGCCAGCAGGTAAACTCCGGACGCTTCTTCAAGAAGAGAGCATTGGGCCTTCCTGCTCTTGTGTTCTTAGTAGTCCTTGCTACATTCGGTGCACTTACCTTATTTACCACACTTATAGATTCAGAAACTGCTGGATTTTGGACAGTAATCCCAATACTTTTTGCGTTCCCTTACTTTATTACTTATTGGTTGATACTTTCTAAGCGGGTGTTAACAGCTAAGGGTGCGCAGGTAGAAGCTCACGTAAAAGGTATGAAAATGTATATCGAGCTTGCAGAAAAAGATCGTCTTGATTTTTTGCAGTCACCAAAAGGCGCTTCACTGAAGCCTTCAGAGGTTGAGGGAAGAAGTGTGTTGAAGCTTTATGAGGAAGTGTTGCCTTGGGCTATTCTTCTAGGTTTACACAAACAGTGGAATGCAGTTCTCAACGACCTCTATGAAAAAGATGGGTCACCAGTGTGGTTCATTGGAGTTCCTGTTTTCTCTGAAAGTTTCACGGGCCTAGATCGAGTTCTTGCCCAGTCACTTAGCGTTGATTCATCAGGAGGCTCCGGCGGCGGAGGTTCAGCTGGTGGCGGCAGCGGTGGCGGCGGCGGTGGAGGAATCTAGCTCCATACCCTTAGAGCGCTCTGCCGATTAGTTGGGTTAACCTTGAAGCATGAAACCCTTTCAAATCTCTGAAGAAGTAGCTGCTGCCCTAGATGCTGGCAAACCAGTAGTAGCCCTTGAATCAACCATCATTTCGCATGGGTTACCAAGACCTCAGAACCTAGCTGCAGCTATTGAGTTTGAGAACATTCTTAGAGACCAGGGAGTTACCCCGGCAACCATCGCAATCTTGGATGGTGTTCCTCAGATTGGGTTAGATGAGCGAGGCGTTGACCGCATCGCTAATGAAGATTTAGCCAAAGCCAGTGTGAGAGATATTCCAATTCTTGCTGCTCGTAAAGAAAGTGGTGCAACAACCGTTGCAGCCACCGCTCACCTTGCATCTTTAGCGGGTATTCGTGTATTTGCTACCGGTGGTTTAGGTGGAGTGCACAGAGGAGCTAACACAACATTTGATGAGTCAGCTGACCTTTCAACTCTTGCGGTTACACCTATTACTGTGGTCTGTGCTGGTGTGAAGTCAGTTTTAGACATATCGGCAACACTAGAAAGACTTGAGTCACTTTCAGTTCCAGTTATTGGTTGGCAGACAAAAGAGTTCCCTGCTTTTTGGTTGAACAGATCTGGTTTACAGATTGATTGGTCATTAGACACAACAGAGCAGATTGCTCAAGCCATGAAGTCACAGGATGAGCTTGGACACAACCAAGGAATAGTTATTGCTAATCCAATTCCAATTGAATTGCAGTGGGATCCGGAAGAACATGATCGCGTTATTCAGATTGCATTCAAGGCAGCAGATGCTGCTGGTGTTCACGGTAAAGCAGTCACACCTTTCCTTCTAGGTTTTATCGTTGAAGAGTCAAAGGGTAGAAGCCTTGCTGTGAATCTTGACCTTGCCAGAAATAACGTCAAGCTCGCAGGACAAATAGCAACCGCTTGGTCGAAAGCGAACTAGTGAACAGGGTTCTAGTTATTGGTGATGTGATTGACGACATCATTGTTGTTCCAGAGAGTGCGATAAGAACCAATACCGATACCAATGCCAGCATCAGCCAGACCCTCGGTGGATCAGCTAGCAATATGGCTAGCTGGGCAGCACATGAAGGAGCTGATGTTACTTTCATAGGCTGTGTTAGCTCTAGCGATGAACCAAGGGTTTCCAAAGAGTTTGAAGGCTTCGGTGTTCACGCCGAATTACAAACCAGTGCTTCTTTACCCACAGGTTCCCTTGTGGTGCTAGTTGAAGGTGCTTCAAGAAGCATGCTCACCGATAGGGGAGCTAATAAAGAACTTTCCCTTGAATCACTAACAATTGATTATCTAAGCGACTTCTCCTACGTTTATCTATCTGGATACACACTCTTTGGTAGATCAGAGGCAGAAATAAAGAACTTCATCTTTAGAGTGCAAGACGCAGGTGCACTCCTTGCGATTGATCCGGGCTCAACCGGGTACATCAAAGACTTTGGTGTTGAAGAGTTCAAGCGAGCTGTCAACGGAGTTGACATCATCGTTCCTAACGAAGAGGAGTTTGAACTAGTTACAACTGAAACTTCCCACATCACCATTGTGACTAAGGGAAGTGGCGGAGTTGACCTATATATAGAAGGTATAAAAACTAATAGTTTTGAGGCTCCTGTAGTTGAGGCTATTGATCCAACTGGGGCAGGCGATGCTTTTGCAGGTTCTCTAATTGCTTACCTTGCTAATGGGGAAGAACTAACTCAAGCAATAGCGAATGCAACAAGAACTGCTGCAATTGCCGTGACTACTATTGGTGCCCGCCCTCAGCTTTAAATCTTTCGATTGACTCTGCAATTAGACGCTCTGCAGTTGCCTTGTCTGCCCAAGTGCCAACCTTGACCCACTTGCCTGGCTCTAGGTCTTTGTAGTGAGTGAAGAAGTGTTCAATCTCATCTTTGGTCTGCTGCGGAACATCGTTTATGTCCTGGATGTGAGCCCAACGCTTGTCTTTGACTGGGACACAGAGGATCTTCTCGTCAATGCCGCCATCATCTTCCATAGGCAATACGCCTACTGGTCTTACCTCAACTACAACACCTGGGAATAGTGGGTATTCAAGAAGAACCATCGCGTCTAGTGGATCACCATCGCCACCTAGGGTGTTCTCGAAGTATCCGTAGTCAACTGGGTAGACAAAAGGGGTGAACAGTACGCGGTCCAAACGGACACGGCCTGACTCGTGGTCAACCTCGTATTTGTTGCGGCTTCCACGAGGAATTTCGATGATGGCGTCGATAGACATGGTTCTCCTAAATAGG